>NZ_UWOT01000001.1:0-393948 GCF_900604535.1 Romboutsia sp. Marseille-P6047 | reverse complement strand
ATATATATAGTATATTTCTTAATTAACTTACTTCCAAGTTTACTTACATACAACAGAGGTATGTTAATGATGATTGTAATAAGTTGTGTAAGTGTATTTGTATTAGAAATGTGGAAGGGGCTTTTAAGCTTAAAGAATATAGCATTTTTATCTATATTTGCAATAGTATTTATATATATATTTGGAATAATGGGTAATGTAAGGTCTAACTATAATCATGATACTAAAGGAAATGTAAATGATAGTACTTATATAATGGCAGTAGGAGAAGCAAGTGATAGCTTTAGAAACTCAATAGTTCCTAAGCCTATGTTCTGGGGATATATATATATGACATCTCCATTAGCTAACTTTGAAGAAAATGTAAGATACTATAATAATGTGCCATTAAATTTAGAAAATACATCAAAGTTTTTAAAGACATCTATATTACCTGATTTTATAGGAAAAAGAATTGAGAGTATATCACCACAAGAATATGATGAAGTGAAACAAGTGAGTCCTCATCTTACTGTCTCCTCAATGTTCTCAAGTGCATTTGTAAACTCGGGCTGGGGTGGAGTTATACTTATATATGTATATTTTGCATTACTTGTTTTAGTATATAGATATTTATTAGGTAATGATAGTCAGTTCCTTATAACAGGAATGGCAATTATGAATACTATTACTATGCTAAACTTCTTCTCAAATATGTTCACATTCTCAGGATTAAGTTTCCAATTAGTATATCCTTTATTATTTAGCTTACTATTTAGTAAAAGATGCTTTGATAAAGTAGTAGTATTATTAAGAAAAATTAAAATAGTAAATTAGGAGTGTTAATGATGATAGATATTTTGATGGCAACTTACAATGGAGAAAAGTATGTCTCAGAACAAATCGAATCAATTATAAATCAAACATATTCTGATTGGAAGTTATTTATAAGAGATGATGGTTCTAAAGATAATACGCTAAGCGTAATAAAGGAATACGCAAATAAGTATCCAGAAAAAATAGTTGTAATAGAAGACGGAAAAAGAGGATTAGGAGCAAAGCTTAACTTTGCAGAGTTAATGAAATATTCGAAAAATGATTATTGTATGTTTGCAGACCAAGATGATTTTTGGATTAATGAAAAAATACAATTAACTTTTGATGAGATGAAAAGACTAGAAGAAAAGTATTCTAAAAATACTCCAATATTAGTGCATACAGATTTAAAAGTTGTTGATTCTAACTTAAATATTTTAAATGAATCTTTCTGGGAGTACCAAAAACTTGATGCAAATAAAAGAGCATTAAATAATTTATTAGTACAAAACAACATTACTGGATGTACTATGATGATGAACAGGAAATTAATGGAAATGAGTACTAATATACCACAAGGATGTATAATGCACGATTGGTGGATAGGATTAGTAGCAAGTTGTTTTGGGCAAATAGGTATTGTAAATAAGCAGACTATGTTATATAGACAACATGGTGGAAATGAAGTTGGAGCACATAATTATAAGAGTTTAAAATATTATACAAGTAAGTTAAGTAATGTAAATAAGATAACGAAGAGTATAAATGACACTCTTGTTCAAGCTAAAAGCTTCTATGATGTATATAAAAATGATTTAACTAAAGAGCAAAAAAATACACTAATTGAATTTTATAGCTTAAAAGATAAAGGTTTAATTGGTAGAAAAGCATCTGTAGTTAAAAATAAGTTTTATAAAAATGGATTAGCAAGAAATATAGGATATTTTATATTTATTTAATTTTAATTTGTTTGTAGAATAAAGCCATTATTGTCTTTAGAAAAAGACTCTGATGGCTTTATTTATTGTCTAAATTATATGAATATTTGATAGGTGACTTCTTTTTTCGATATTTTATTATAATATAAGTGCAATTATGATAATATTATATAGAGGTAATATTTACATAAGGAGGAGAAATATTGAATATAAAAGTGACGTCAAAAATTATTACAGCTATATATGTAGCAAACTTAATAGCAACTGATTATTCATTTGCACTTGAAAATAATGCAGATATGACTACAGATGAAACTTCAATTGTGAATCAAAGTGTAGTTAAGTCAAGTAATATAATGTGTATCGACACACAATCAAGTGTAGTAAACAATGAAGACGTAGAAGTAAAGGGATGGTCATTGAATACAAGTGGGGTATCACAAGTAAAAGTATACGTAGATGGAAGGTATCATGGGAATGCAAATATAGGTGGGAGTAGAGCAGACGTAAATGCAGTATATCCAGGATATCCAGGAGGAGAAAATAGTGGATACTCATATACAATAGACAAGAACACTATTAGTAAAGGGGAACATATAATAAAAGTGGAGTCTATTGGTGTGGATGGAAGTGTCGACTATAGAGAAATCTCTATATACATGGAAAAGCCAGAAAATTTAATGTGCATAGATACTCAGTCTAGTGTAGTAAATAATGAGAACATAGAAGTAAGAGGATGGTCATTAAATATAAGTGGAGTATCACAAGTAAAGATATATGTAGATGGAAAATACTACGCAGATGCGAATACAGGTATAAGTCGATTAGATGTGAATGCAGTATATCCAGGATACCCAGGAGGAGAAAACAGTGGATACTCATATATCTTAGATAAAGATAGACTAACTAAAGGTGAGCATATTATAAAAGTAGAATCTATAGGAAATGATGGAAGCATAGATTATAGAGAGATATCTATATACATGGAAAAACCAGAAAATAGAATGTGCATAGATACTCAATCAAGTGTAATAAATAATGAGAATATAGAAGTAAGAGGATGGTCACTAAATACAAGTGGAGTATCACAAGTAAAGATATATGTAGATGGAAACTATTATGCTAATGCAAATATAGGTGGAAGTAGACCAGATGTAGATGCTGCATACCCAGGATATCCTGGAGGGAAAAATAGCGGATACTCATATATTATAGATAAAAATACACTAACTAAAGGTAATCATATAATAAAAGTTGAGTCTATAGGAACAGATGGGAGCGTAGATTCTAAAGAGATATCTATTAACCTGGAAAAGCCAGACCCAATAACGTGTATAGATAGTCCAAATGGAAATTATATTGTAAATAATAATGACTTAACTCTTAGAGGTTGGGCAGTTAATGCAAGTGGTGTAAACCATATAAAGGTATATGTAGATGGAGAATACTGTGGAAATGCAAATATAGGTGGAAGTAGATTAGATGTAAATTCAATTTATCCTCAGTATCCAAATTCAGCAAATAGTGGATTTAGTTATTCGATTGATTATAAAAAGCTTTCGTCAGGAAGCCATACTATAAAAGTTGAAGTTTACGGAAATGATGGAAGTGTAAGTGTAGCAACTACACAGTTAAATGAACTAAAAGTTATTGAAAGCAATATTTTAGATTTTACTTTTGATAAACATGTACAAAAGCAGATTGAAAAGGGAAGTAACAAAATATGGTCAACCAATTCATCAGGAAATTCAGTTTATGTAAATGCAACTGATGAAGAAGTAAGATGGTATATGGATTATAACAGTTTTAAAGATAGTAATAAAGATATGTTCCAATTTTTAAAAATAAATACATTTAGAAATCTTAAGTCGGCAAAAGAGCTTAATGACTTTTTAGATACTGTATTAAAAAATCCTAATACAAATAGCTTATCTGGACAGGGAGAAGCTTTTATAAATGCTGCCCAAAAATATAATATAGACCCATTATATTTAGTAGCACATGCGTTATGGGAAACAGGTTATGGATCTTCAACTTTATCTAAAGGAGTAACTTTAACGACAGACCATAAAGGAAATGTATTAGAAACACCTGTGACTGTATATAATTTCTTTGGAATAGCAGCAGTAGATAATAACGTAATATCAGGTGGAGCATCAAAGGCATACCAAGAAGGTTGGACAACACCACAAAAGGCAATAGAAGGTGGAGCTAAGTGGATATCTGAAAATTATATACATAGAGCTAAGTTTAATCAAAATACATTGTATAAAATGAGATGGTATTATGATACAACAAATGGAAACTGGCATCAGTATGCGACGGATATTAACTGGTCAAGAGGAATTGCAGGGTTAATGTATAGAATGTCAAGTATATATGACATAAATAGCGTACAAATGACTTATGAAGTTCCCAATTATAGTCAAAATTATTTTGCAAAAACAATAAATAAAATATTACAAATCATAGGGGGAGAATAATGCAATTAGTAGCAAAATTATTATCTAGCATTATTATTATAAACACATTATTCGTTAACTATTCATTTGGGGAAGAAAATATTACTACTAATAGTAATGATATAACTCCACCTATAGCTTATGAAGAGCAAATAGGAGAAGATGTTTTAGAAGAAAATATACATATAATAGAAGAAAGTGATACTAGTAATTTAAAGTCTAGCTCTATAATGTGCATAGATAGTCCATCAGGCATAATAAATGATGAGAATATAGAAGTAAGAGGATGGTCATTAAACTCAAGTGGAGTATCTCAAGTTAAAATATATGTAGATGGAGTATACTTTGGAAATGCTAACATAGGTGGATTTAGACCAGATGTAAATGATGCGCATCCAGGATACTTAGGTGGAGAAAATAGTGGATACTCATATACTATAGATAAAAATAAAATATCACCAGGTAATCATAAAATAAGAGTAGAATCTATAGGTACAGATGGAAGTATAGATACTAGAGAAACTATAATTGAAATGAAAAAAGGTACTGGATTAGTCTGTATAGATAGTCCATCAGGAACAATAAATAATGAAGATATAGAAGTAATAGGTTGGTCATTAAATCCAAGTGGAGTATCACAAGTAAAAGTATATGTAGATGGAATATACTATGGAGATGCAGCAATTGGTGGATCGAGACCAGATGTAAATGCGGCATATCCTGGATATCCAGGAGGAGTAAACAGTGGATACTCATATGCTATAGATAAAAGTAAAGTATCACCAGGAACTCATACAATAAAAGTAGAATCTATTGGTGTAGATAAAAGTAAATATTCAAGTGAAGTATCAATTGAAATGAAAAAAGGTACTGGATTAGTCTGTGTAGATAGTCCATCAGGAACAATAAATAATGAAGATATAGAAGTAAGAGGATGGTCACTAAATCCGAGTGGAGTATCACAAGTAAAAGTATATGTAGATGGAGCATACCATGGAAATGCAGCAACTGGTGGATCTAGACCAGACGTAAATGCTGCATATCCAGGATACCCAGGAGGAGCTAACAGTGGATATTCATATATAATAGATAAAAATACAATATCACCAGGAACTCATATTATAAAAGTAGAGTCAATTGGAGTAGATGGAAGTAAATATTTAATTGAAACATCAATTTTAATAAAAAAGCCAAATGCTAAAATACATATAGATACACCAAGCAATAGCTTTAATAAAAAAGAAAGCTCATATATGGAAATAAGAGGATGGGCATTAAATGCAAGTGGTGTTAAAAGTGTAAATATATATATGAATAATAAGTTTATGGGAAGTGCAACAACTGGAGGGAGTAGACCAGATGTAAATGCAGCGTATCCAGGATATACCAATGGAGAAAATAGTGGCTATCAACTAATAGTACCGACTGTAAATTTAATAACTGGGGTATATAACATAAAAGTTGTTGTAACAGGTAATGATGGAAGTGTTAGTTCCATAGAGCAAGTGTGTAGAGTTAATAATGGCGTTATAGTAATTGATCCAGGCCATGGAGGAAAAGACTCTGGAGCAGTTGGCTCAGGATTTAAAGAAAAGGATTTAAATATAGAAATATCACTTGCAACAGCAAATTATTTAGTTGTAAATGGATATGATGTAGTTATGACAAGAACATCAGAAATACCTTCAAATACAAAATTAGAATTAGCTGAGAGATCATCATTATCAAATACTTTAGATGCAAGTCTATTTGTAAGCATACATAATGATACATCTGAAGGAAATGGAAATGGTGCTCATGCAATTTATTCTATAAAAGATAAAAATGGAGGGCCAAGTAAGACCTTAGCTCAAAATATATTAAATAGTATAACAAGTAATACAGTACAAAATATAGCTACTAGAGGAGCTTGGACAAGAACACTAGATGATGGAAGAGATTACTATCATGTAATTAGAGAAGTAAAAGCAACATCTGTTATAATAGAGTGTTCATATATGAATTTAACAGACATACAAGCAGTAAATACTCCTGCTAAAAGAATTAAAATGGGAGAAGCAATAGCAAAAGGGATAATAAAAACTATAGGATAAAAAAACACCTCTAAATGAGGTGTTTTTTATTTGAAAATTATCCATTATACTCTATATTGTTAAATATAAAATCATGTAATATATCTAATGAATCTTTTTCATATTGAAGAACCCAACCTTTACCATCAACTATACCACCAGTTGAGTTGACATTATCATCAATTGGGAATTCCATTTGTGTTATTCCATTACCTATTAACCCTAAAATATTAGTACCAAGAGATAATATTTTTCCCGCTTTCATATTTGTTTTAATATATGGAAGTATTGTATCTAGTAAAGCAGGATATTTAGATACAGGTAGTTCTTTTAGACTTGTAGCAAGACCTTCTATAAGTTGTCTTTGTCTTTTATCTCTTTCAAATGCAGTATCGTTATATCTTATACGAGCATAAGCAAGAGCTTGATAACCATTTAATTTATGTACTCCAGCAGATTTTATATACTCTATACTTCCTTTATTGCTATTAGTGTTTAAATTATAACAATCACCGATATACCTATTGAACTCTTTGATTACAGAACTATCTACATTAACAGATACTCCACCAACAGTATCAACTATATCCATAAATGAAAAGAAATCAACAACAGCATAATTTTGTATATCTAATTCAAAGTTTTTTTCGATAGTTTCAACTAATAAGTTAATACCACCATAAGCGTAAGCATGAGTTAGCTTCTCTTTACTATGACCTGGAATATCAACATAACTATCACGAGCTAATGATGTAAGCTTTAAGCTTTTATTTTTGTTATCAACTGTAAGTATCATCATAGAATCAGATCTAGTACCATTATCATTAGTACTTCTACCATCTGTACCTACTAATAAAATATTAGTAATTGATTTATCTGATTTATAATCTTCACTATTAAGTATAGATTCATCAGCTGTACTATCGTGCATACTATTCAGTTTATAATATACATATCCAAAAGCTGTAGCCGGTATAGCTATAATTAAAATAACTAATCCAATTACAATTTTCTTTAATTTTGACAAAATAATCCCTTCTTTCGCATATTTTTTAAGTATAACTAATTATATTCCATTGAGGAAATATATTCAATAGTATAAAAAATTCAAAAATGAATATAATGTATATTTTTTCCAAAATATATTTTTGTTCTTTTGTATATTACTTATAATTAGCAGTTATAGCATATTAAATTCAAGTTATAAGAGTTATTAAATTTGAAAAAAATTACAATATAAAATATAATAGCTTTATATATATGAATAAATATAATATATACAAGGAGATTGGATTATGAAAAAGGCTATATGCATTGTATTACTAATATTAGCTATGGGAAGTATGTATTATTTCTCAAGCCAAGAAGGGTATACATCATTTCAACAATCACATAAAGCAGTAGAATTAATAGATAAGGTTAGGGATAAAGTAACCTTAACAGATGAAAGGTTAATAAGTATAAAAGATAAAATATATAATGAGTTAAGAGGTTATGACAAAGAATATATAGTAAGAAAAGCAGCACACTTTTCAATTTATGCATGTATAGGAGCATTTATGTTATTAGTATTATACCTATTTACTAAGAAGGTAATGTTCTCATCTGTATTTAGTTTTATACTAACAGCCATGTATGCAATATACGATGAAAAAAGACAATTACAAGTAAGTGGAAGAGTAAGCAGTATAACTGACGTGTTTATAGACTCTAGTGGAGCGCTTTTAGCAATAATATTTTTATCAATATTACTTGCAACTGGAAAAGGAATAGGATTTATATTAAATTGGAAACGAAAATAATAAAATTAAAAGTTGTATAAAGATGAGTAGTATAATTCATTTTTATACAACTTTTTTATTTTATAAAAGTAGTACCGGTTTGAGTACTATATTATTAATACAAAAGTAGTAGTTTGTTATAAAAAAGTGGAACTATAGTGTAATTTACTCAATATACTACCAATTGATAAAATTATTATAAATAATATATGAAAGAATATAATCTTTAAGGGGGAGAGAGTAATTATATTTGATATACTTTAGCAAGTATAAGTAAAAATAATTGGGTAAAAGTAGGTAATTGGAGAATGAGTAGTTTTTATAAAAAGATAAAGCGTATTATAGATATTACGCTATCCTTAGTAGGACTTATAGTTTTATTTCCGATATTTTTAGTTTTAATAATAGCAATAAAAGTAGACTCCAAAGGACCTATTTTATTTAAGCAGAAAAGAATTGGAATAAATAAATCTGAATTCTATATTTTAAAATTTAGAACTATGAGAATTGATACTCCTAAAGATATGCCAACACACTTATTAGAAAATCCAGATGTGTATATAACAAAAGTAGGTAGATTTTTAAGAATGACGAGTCTAGATGAACTACCCCAAATTATAAATATTTTAAAAGGTGATATGAGTATAGTAGGTCCTAGACCAGCTCTTTGGAATCAATATGATCTTATACAAGAGCGAGATAAATATGGAGCTAATAATGTAACTCCAGGACTAACAGGATGGGCTCAAATAAATGGAAGAGACGAGTTACTTATATCTGTAAAGGCGAAATATGATGGAGAATATGTGCAAAACATGTCTTTATATTTTGATATGAAATGTTTTTTTATGACTTTTATAAAAGTTTTAAAAAGGGATGGAGTAGTAGAAGGAAAGAAAGATAAAGCTATTAATTAGTTATTGGGGTAGGTAAGTACTATGAATAAAAAAGTTTTAATTTTATCAAATCACTTTGTAACAATACATAAGTTTAGGCAAGAATTAGTCATGAATCTGGTTGAAAGAGGTCATGATGTAGTAGTATCTCTGCCTTACTCTAATGAAACCGAGAGAATAGAAGATTTAGGCGTAAGAACTATAAATACTTATGTAGATAGAAAAAGTATAAATCCAATAAAAGATATAAAGTTATTTATAGAATATATAAATCTTATAAGACTAGAAAAACCAGATATAGTTGTTTCTTATACTATAAAGCCAAACGCTTATGGAGGGATAGCATCTAAGCTTTGTAAGTGTGAGTTTATAGCTAATGTTACAGGGTTAGGAAGTGCATATTATAAAGGTGGATTTGTAAAAAAAATAGTAAGTGCATTGTATAAAATGGGATTTAAATCGGCAAAATCGGTGATATTTGAGAATGAAGGAAACGCGAAAGTTTTAATTGATGATAAAACTATAAAACAAGATCAAGCTGTAGTAATGAATGGTGCAGGTGTAAATCTTGATAAATTTAGTTTCTGTCCAATGCCTTCTGGAAATGTTATAAGGTTTTTATTCGTTGGAAGAATTATGGCTGAAAAGGGTATAGAGGAGTTGTTTGAAGTAATAAAAAGAATAAGATCAGAGTATAACAATGTAGAGTTTAGCTTTATAGGTTGGTTTGAAGATGATTATAGTGAGATAATTAAGGAGTTTGAGGAGAAAAACTTTATTAAATATTATGGTTATCAAGATGATGTAATTCCTTTTATAAGGAATTCTCACTGTATAGTTCTTCCTTCATATCATGAGGGGATGGCTAATGTTTTACTTGAAGGAGCGGCTATGGGACGAGCTCTTATAGCTAGTGATATTCCTGGGTGTAGAGAAGCAATTGTCGAAGGTAAAAATGGATGGACTTGTAAGGTTAAAGATGTAGATGACCTTTATGGTAAGATTAAGAGGTTTATTGACCTTTCTTATAATGAGAAAGTTAAAATGGGTAAGTTTGGAAGGTGTCATATGGAAGAAATTTTTGATAAGAAAAAGGTTGTTAAGTTGACTGTTGAGGAGATAGAGAGATGATAGAACCTATAAGAATACTTCATATTGTTACATATATGGGGCGTGGTGGTCTTGAAACTATGATAATGAATTATTATAGAAATATTGATAGATCTAAGGTTCAATTTGACTTTCTTGTGCATAGAGAAGATAAAGCTGATTATGATGATGAGATAGAGTCTTTAGGGGGGAGAATATACAGGATTCCAAAATTAAATCCTTTCAGTATTTCATATTTAAAGTCTTTAGATAGTTTTTTTAGAGAACATAATGAGTATAGGATTGTTCATTGTCATCAGGATTGTCTTAGTTCTATACCTCTTAAGTATGCAAAAAAACATGGTGTGACTTTTACTATAGCCCATTCACATAATGTAAATCAAGATAGAAATTTTAAATATTTAATAAAAATGATAGCTAAGAAAAGTATTACAAAATATGCAGATTATTTATTTGCATGCGGAAATGATGCAGGAAAGTGGATGTTTAATACTGAAGATTTTAAGATTTTAAATAATGCGATAGATACAAATTTATATACTTATAATGAAGAAATAGCTAAACAGATAAGAGAAGAGTTAGGAATAAGAGATAAGTTTGTTGTGGGTCATGTTGGAAGATTTAATCCTCAAAAAAATCATAAATTCATAATTGATGTATTTAAGGAAATAAAGAGAATAGAAAATGATAGTGTATTACTTTTAGTCGGTGATGGAGAGCTTAGGCAAGATATAGAATTAATGGTGTCAAATATGAATTTGAGAGATGATATTAAATTTCTTGGTATTAGAGAGGATGTAAATGATTTAATGCAGGCTATGGATGTATTTTTATTTCCATCATTATATGAGGGTTTAGGTATTGCTTTAATAGAGGCTCAATCATCTGGCTTAAAGTGTATAATATCGGATACTATACCTAAAGATGGTATTCTTACCGATAATGTAGAATATTTAAACTTAAATGATGATCCGAAATATTGGGCAAAAAAAGTTTTAGATTTTTCAATTGGATATGAAAGATTTGAATTAAAAGATGAGATAGAGAAAGCTGGATTTGATATAAAATCTAATACAAAATGGTTAGAAGAATTTTATATGAAAAGGTGGAGTGTATAGATGGTAACATTAACAGTTTTTACACCAACTTATAATAGGGGGTATATTCTTCATAGGTGCTATGAGAGTTTAAAAAAACAAACGTGTAAAGATTTTAAGTGGTTGATAGTAGATGATGGATCTATTGATAATACTAAAGAATTAGTTGATAGTTGGATAAAAAATGATAATGGATTCGAGATAAATTATGTATATAAAGAAAATGGTGGCATGCACACGGCACATAACAAGGCATATGAGTTAATTGATACAGAATTAAACGTATGTATAGACTCAGATGATTTTATGCCAGATGATTCGGTAGAAATTATCACTAGTTTTTGGAAGAGGAATGGAAGTAATAAGTACTCTGGAATAGCATCTCTAGATAATTATAAAAATGGTGATATTGTAGGAGATAAATTTCCAAATAAAAAATCGATGAGATTGTGTGATTTTTATATTAATGGTGGGACAGGAGATAAAAATCTTATTTATAGAACAGATATAATGAAAAAGTATCCTCCATATCCGGAGTTTGAAGGTGAAAAATTTGTGCCTTTAGATTATAAATATTTATTAGCTGACCAGGAATATGAGTTGCTTATATTAAATAAGCCAACTTGTACTGTTGAGTATTTAGAAGATGGATCTAGCAGGAATATCTTTAAACAATATTATAAAAATCCTAAAGGGTTTGCATTTATGAGGAAGGTGCATATGAAATATGATAAAAAAATAAAGCATAGGTTCAAGTCATCTATACATTATGTATCTTCAAGTATAATTATGAAAAACAAGGATGCTTTAAATGAATCACCACAAAAAATACTGACAATATTAGCATACCCTTTTGGGGTGTTACTGTATTGGTTAATAAGAATAAAAAATAGAGAGGTAGCTAAATAAATGGAAGTGTATATATTCATGCTGTGCTGGGTTATTGTTTTTGGAATAATGTCACAGATGACTTCTAAATATATTGCTGTTGGAAATGAAGTATATGAAAGTAGAGTAAATATATTTATGGCGTTTGTAACATTTTCAGTAATAATATTCTTTTCAGGACTTAGAAGTGGTATAGCAGATACTTGGACATATATAGATATGTTTAAAGAGTATCCACTACTTTCAAGTGCTAAAGATGTTATTTTTGATAGTGAAGCTAGAGAACCTGGATTTAGATTGTTTTCTATTTTAATAAAAACGTATATATCTGATGATTTTCATATATGGTTGTTTATCATAGCATCAATAACAGGTATATGTATAGTTTATACGTTATATAAATATTCTAGTAATTATGGACTAAGTGTCCTTCTATTTATGTTATCTTGTCAGTTTACATGGATGTTAAATGGAATGAGACAATTCTTAGTAGCAGCTATTATGTTTGCGTGTACAGGTCTCATATTAAATAGGAAATTTTTACTTTATGTAATTATAGTATTATTACTTTCTACATTTCATTTATCTGTACTTATTATGATACCAGCATATTTTATAATTGTTGATGAACCTTGGAGTAAAAGATCAATGATATTCATAGCAGTGATAGTTTTTGCATTAATATTTACTGATAAATTTACAAGTTTACTTGAAGTTGTAATAGAAAATTCTGATTATGCATCTTCAATGAATGAGTTTAAAGATACTGATGATGGAACTAATGTAATAAGAATTTTAGTTGAGTCAGTACCAGTAATATTAGCATTTATATATAGAGATATATTAAAAGATAAGTTAACACCTATAATAAAGATTAGTATAAATATGTCATTGATATCTAGTGGGGTTTATATAATATCTAAGATCGCAAGAAGTGGTATTATGTTAGGCCGATTACCTATTTACTTTTCTTTATACAACTTAATACTACTACCATGGTTAATAAAAAATATATTTGCAAGAGAAGAAAAACGGTTAGTAAACTACTCTATGATTGTGCTATATGGAATATTTTTTTATTACCAAATGGTAGTCGCATGGAACGGTGTAGGTTATTACAGTGATATATTAAATATATTTTTAAGTAGTTAGATAATTAAAAAGTGAGGGATTATGAGAAAAATATTGATATTACCTTATTTTGGAGAGTTTAATGATTATTTTAATCTTTGGATAGAGTCGTGTAAATATAATAGTGATATTGATTGGCTTATTATTACAGATAATAATATAAAATTTGATTTACCAAAGAATATAAAGGTGGTTAATCAGACGTTTGACCAATTAAAGCTATTTTTTCAATCTAAATTTGATTTTAAAATAAATCTTAAAAATCCATATAAACTTTGTGATTATAAATCATATTATGGATATATTTTTGAAGATTATATAAAAGATTATGATTTTTGGGGATATTGTGATTGTGATTTAATATTTGGAGAGATAAATAAGTTTTTGGATGATAGTTTATTTGAGAAATATGATAAATTGCTTAGAACGGGGCATTTATCATTTATACGAAATACTAAGGAAATTAATACAAACTTTATGAAATATGATACATATAAAATGGTGTTAAAGTCTTCAGCAATATATGGATATGATGAATCTATTGATGGATATCATAAAGGATTTGCAGGAGAGTTAATAGATTCTGGGTATAATTTTTTTGATAATAGTGAGTATATAGCTGATATAGATTTTAGGCATCATCCATTTAGGATTATAAATAATAGTCAATATACTAATATATTCACTTTTGAAGAAGGAAAACATATAGAATTTATAGTGAAAATAATAAGATAAAAAAAGAAGAAGTGATGTATATACATTTTCAAAAGAGAAATATGATAAATAATGTAAGTGAGATATATAATAAGTATCTAGTATATCCAAATAAATTTGATAAGTATGATGATATATTAGTCAATGACTTGTACTTTCATCAAAGTCATGGAATTGAAATAGAAAATTATTTTAATCATAAAAAAGAAAAAATTCAATCATTAAAACGTGACTTTATAAGATTTATATATGAACCTAAGAAAGTAGATTCTATAAAGTATAGATTGAAATTAAATGTGTAACAGTGTTAATTAAATGGGAGATAAAAATGAAAGATATATTGATAGTAGCAAATAATTTAGAAATAGGTGGGGCTGAAAGAGCACTTATAAGCTTATTAAATACTATGGATACGAATAAATTTAATGTAGATTTATTTTTATTAAGACATGATGGTGAGTTTATGAATATGATACCTAAGAACATAAATGTTCTTCCAGAAAAAAAAGAGTTTACGGCTTTAGGGATACCTATAATTGAAGCTTTGAAAAAGGGATTATTTGTTCAAGTATTTGGGCGTTTAATAGGAAAAACAAAGTCAGCAATATATAAACGAAAAAATAATATAAGTGGACCTACGTCAATAGATATAGAATATAGCTATAAGTACACTAAATCATATATGCCTATGATATCTGATAAAAAATATGACTTAGCAATAGGTTTTTCTACTCCATATTATTTTGTAGATGAAAAAACAATCGCAACTAAAAAATTAGGATGGTTGCACACTGACTATTCTCATTTATTAGGGGATACAGAGTCAGAATTAAAGTTATGGTCTATTTATGATAATATAATTTCTATTTCTGATAAAGTTACTGAATCTTTTATCAAAAAATACCCATCATTAGAATCAAAAATTCTTTTAATTGAAAATATAATATCACCAGATATTGTAAAGATGGAATCAGAAAAAGAAAATGTTTCAAAAGAGATGATAAGTGAGGGCGATGAAATAAAAATACTTTCTATAGGACGATTTGCAGAAGCTAAAAATTTCAAATCAGTTCCTAAAATATGTAAATATATGTGTGATATGGGGGTTAAAGTAAGGTGGTATTTAATAGGGTATGGTAAAGAAGAAAGCGCCATTAGAGAAGAGATTCAAAGATATAATATGCAGAATAACGTAATTATACTAGGTAAAAAACAGAACCCATATCCATATATTAAAGCTTGTGATATTTATGTACAACCTTCTTTATTCGAAGGCAAGTCTGTTGCAGCAATTGAAGCACAGATATTAAATAAACCAGTAGTTATAACTAATTTTACAACAGCTAAAAGTCAACTAAAAGATGGTATTGATGGAGTTATAGTTCCAATGGATAGCTATGGATGTGCAAATGGTATTGCTACATTGATTAAAGATAAGGAATTACAACAAAGATTAATAGACAATACTAAGAAGTCAATTTACAGTAATGAAAGTGAAGTAGAGAAAATATATGCACTTATGGGGGTGTAATATGAAGGATAAATCTATACCGAAGATAATACACTATTGCTGGTTTGGGGGTAATGAGAAACCAAAAAAAATGCAAGAATGTATAAAGAGCTGGCATAAATATTTAGATGATTATGAATTTATTGAATGGAACGAAAATAATTTCAATATAAATTGTAATGATTATGTAAGGCAAGCTTATGAAGAAAAGAAATTTGCATATGTTAGTGACTATGCTAGAATAACTGCATTATATAGATATGGTGGTATATATATGGATACTGATGTAGAGGTATTTAAATCTTTTAATGATTTACTTGGTAATAAATGTATATTAGGATTTGAGCAAGAAGAGTATATTGCTACAAGTTTTATGGCTTCAATTTCTGGACATGAGCTCATAAAAGAATTTATCAATGGGTATGAAAATATAAGTTTCTATAATAAAGATAAGAGTATAGATCTGACAACTAATGTTCAAAAATTGACAGAAATATTGGTAAGTAGAGGCCTAAAAAGAGATGGTAAGTATCAAGAAATAGGAGATATAAGTATTTATCCTAAGGAATACTTTTCACCATATGATTATGGAAATTGTATAAGAGGAAATACCGAAAATACTTATTGCGAGCATCATTTCTTAGTTACTTGGTTACCATGGTCTGTAAAAGTAAAAAAGATAATAAAAAGAATAGCGGTAGTATTATTTGGTAAATCATTTTTGTGTAGGATGAGAGGTATTATTAATGGCAAAAGTTAGTGTTATAATTCCTATATATAATGTTGAAAAATATTTAAATAGATGTATAGATAGTGTGATAAATCAATCATTAAAAGATATCGAGATAATACTAGTAAATGATGGTTCTCCTGATAATTGTCCAAAGATATGTGATGAATATGCTAATAAAGATAGTAGGATAAAAGTAATACATAAGAGTAATGGTGGATTAAGTTCGGCAAGAAATGCAGGCATGAAAATAGCTACAGGCGACTATATAGGATTTGTTGATTCTGATGATTATATTGAAATCAATATGTATGAACAAATGTATAAAGTGGCTTATGAAAACAATGTTGATTTTGTAATGTCTGATTATTATAAGGTTTATAATGATAGTAAAAAGGAAGTTACATTAGATATTGATAGCAGTTTATATTTAAAAGAAGATATTTATAATAAAATATATCCAAGTCTTATTATGAAAGAGAATATAGATTATGGACCATTATTAGCTGTTTGGCATTGTTTATATAAAACAAGTTTTATAAAAGAAAATGATTTATATTTTGATGAACAAGTAAAGTACTCAGAAGATAATCTATTTAGTTCGTTAGTTGGATATAAGTCAAATAGTTTTATTATATGAAAGGATATTACTTATATAACTATAGATATAATCCGAATTCTATATCTACTACATATAAGTCTGATTCATGGGATGTATATGTAGATATGAATAATAGACTTTATGAATATTTTCATAAAAATAGAGACTTTAATTTCAAAAGACAAATAGATTTACATATGATTTATTATATATTTAATTATACTAACCAACTTGGAAGCTCTAATAAATCTTTTTATCACAAATATAAAGAGATAAAAAAGGTACTAACTTATAAAGAATCAAGAAGAGCTTTAGATAAATTAAAGCTACCAAATGTAAATATTAAATTAAAAATATGCACTTTAATGCTAAAGTACAAGTTAATAATTCCATATATGTTAGTAAGAAAAATAGCTTAAATACCTTTATATATAAGGAGGATAAAATGATAAAAATTAGTGTTATAATGCCTGTATATAATAAAGAAAGGTATTTACATAAAACAATAGAATCAATATTATCTCAAACATATAAGAATTTTGAACTTATAATAATTAATGATGGATCTAATGATAAAAGTGAAGAAATATGTAGAGAATATGAAATAAAAGATAATCGTGTAAAGTTATATACAATAAAGAATAGTGGTGTGTCTAACGCGAGAAATATTGGTATTAGCTATGCTAGTGGAGAATATATTCAATTTATAGATGGTGATGATGTTATAAACACTGGAACTTTTAGTGAATATATATCTATACTTAATATAAAAAAATACGATGTATTATTTTCTAGTTACAATAAAGTGAATCATGATGATGAGATATTAAATTTGGTTGATTTAGGATATAGAAATGATGTAGTTAAGCAAGATATAGTTGATAATTTTGCAAAAGATCAATTTGGAACAGGATACTATGGATGGATTTCAAATAAGTTAATAAAAAGAAGTATTATAGCTGATAATAGAATTAAATTTAATACTAATATAGTACTTGCTGAAGATTTAGACTTTTTTATAGATATATATAAATATTCAAATGATTTTTACTTTACAAACTATATATCATTTAATTATTTACAAGAAGCTGATAATTGTTCTTTATCAAAGAAGGATGAAGATATAGACTACTATGTTCAGCTTAATATAATATTAAAAATAAAGAGATTTATAGCAGAAAATAAAGGATATCATGGGAAAAATAAAGAAATAATAGATGATAGAATTTTTAATTATGTATTTTTTGTAGTATTTTATAGTAAATTAGAAAAAAGTAATATTAAGAACTTAGTAAAAAAAATTATTGATGATGAACATATAATAAATAATTTACATATAAATTTAAAACCAACATTTAGAAATATAATTGTTACTTGTACAATATATGGAAAATTTTATTATGTATATTTACTTTTAAAGATAAGAAGTTCAATGAAAAATATAGCAAAAAGATTAATTAGGGGATAAGAGTATTATGAAAAAGATAGTTTTATATTCGCATAGTGGCAGTAAAAATCATGGATGTGAAGCAATTGTTAGAGGGACCTCAAAGATATTAGATGGAATATGTGAAATGAAATTACTTTCACATGCAGAAGATGAAGATATTAAATATAAAGTTAATGAAATCATAGATGTAAAAGCGGGTAAAAATCCAATTAATAAAAAATCTATGAGCTTTTTTAATGCATATTTATCATTAAAAATAAAAAATGATACTGCTAAAATGGATGTACTTCAATTTACAGATGGAAAAAAATATATAGATGAAAATACAATAGCATTTGCTATAGGTGGGGATACGTATTGTTATTCCGACGTGCAAAATCATGTAGAGCTACATAAGATGTATGGAGAAAAAGCATATAAAACAGTTTTGTGGGGCTGTTCGGTTGAGCCAAAGTTAATGGAAGAACCTAAAATAGCAAAAGATATAGAATCATATTCACTAATAGTTACTAGAGAAAGTATATCTTACGAAGCTTTAAATAAGGTTAATAAAAATACTAAGTTGTATCCAGATCCCGCATTTAATTTAGATAAGTTAGAGTTAGACCTACCATGTGGGTTCAAGGAAAATGATACAATTGGAATTAATTTAAGTCCTTTAATTATAAGAAAAGAAACATACGAAGGTATAACAATGAAAAACTATGAAAATCTAATAAGTTATATTTTAAAAAATACGACTTCAAATATCGCATTAATACCACATGTTATATGGGAGTCGAATGATGATAGAGAACCACTTAGAGCATTATATGATAAATTCAAAAAAACTGATAGAGTTATTATGATAGATGATTGTAATTGTATGGAGTTAAAGGGCTATATAAGTCGCTGTAAATTATTTATTGGAGCGAGAACTCATGCTACAATAGCAGCTTACTCTACATGTGTACCTACATTGGTGATAGGATATTCAGTTAAAGCAAGAGGAATAGCAAAAGATATATTTGGGACATATGAAAACTATGTACTTCCAGTACAAAGTTTAAAAAAAGATAATGATTTAGTAGAGTCATTTAAATGGATTTATGATAGAAAAGATAATATAAGAGATCACTTAAATAAGTTCATGCCAGATTACAAAAAAAGAGGACTTTTAGCAAGAAATGAAATTGAGCAAATAATGAGATAGCTTAGGGGTGATAAAGTTTGAGTAATAAATTAGTTAGTATTATAACTCCATGTTATAACGGAGAAAAAGTAGTATCTCGTTATTTAGATTCGGTATTAAATCAAACTTATAAAAATATAGAGTTGATATTTGTAAATGATGGATCAATAGATAATACAGAAGGTATAGTACTTTCATATGAATATAAGTTTAAAAATGAAGGTATGAAATTAATATATATATATCAAGAAAATAAAGGATTAGGTGGAGCTATAGATACAGGTCTTAAGCATTTTAAAGGTGACTTTCTATGTTGGGCTGATGCAGATGATTTCTTTCATCCTCAATCAGTCGAAAAAAAAGTTGAATTTCTTGAAAAATATAAAGAATATGGATGCGTTACAACTAATGCTAATGTATATAATGAAGATGATTTAAGCACAGTTATATACAAGATAACAGATAAATTTAAACACCATGAAGATGAATATCAGTTTGAGCATCACCTTAAGTCAGAATCTATATTTTGCTGCGGATGCCATATGGTAAGATCAGAAGTTTTTTTAGATGTAAATCCAAAACGAGAGATATATCCAGCAAGACGAGGTCAAAATTGGCAGATGTTACTACCAGTTTACTATAAGTATAAAAGAGGTTTTTTAGATGAACCTTTATATAATTATATTATTTATAAAAATAGTATGTCTACAGGAGATGACAGTAAAGAGAAGAAAATAAAAAGATGTAATGAACATTTAGACATAGTAAAAAATACTTTAGATAGTATTTCTATGACTGATAAAGATAGAAAAATGTACTTTAATATGTTTTATAAAAAATATATAGTTGATAGGTTTGATATATCCATGCAGTATAAAGATATAAAATCAGGTATAAGGCAATATATGCTAATGAGAAAATATAATGTTTTGAGAAAGTATGATACAAAATCCTTGATTAAAGTAGCTATTAATCGAGTTATAAAAATATAAGAAATTGTATAGATGGGAGAAGTTATGAGTAAGACAAAAGTAAGCATTATAGTTCCTATATACAATGCTGAAAGGGATTTGAAGTGCTGTATAGATTCTATATTATCTCAAACCTTTGAAGATATAGAGGTGATACTAGTAAATGATGGCTCAACCGATAAAAGTAGAGAAATATGTGATGAATATGCAATTAAAGATAAAAGGATAATACTTATACATAAGAAAAATCAAGGAGTATCTTCTGCTAGAAATTTAGGAATTAAAGAATCTACAGGAGATTATATAATGTTTTGTGACAGCGACGATTGGATTGAAAGTGATTGTATTGAAAAATTATATAGTAAGATAAAAGATAGTAATGCTGATATTATTTACTCTGGAGTATACAGAGAGGAATATACTAATGGGAAAAAGATACAAGATAAAGTAAGTGGAGTATCTGAAGAGATTTTTATTAAAAAAGAAGATTTTGATAAGTATCTAGATTATATTATAGAGTCTATAAAAAGTCCATTTTTATCTCCTTGCGCAAAGCTATATAACGCTTCAATAATTAGAAATAATAATTTGAAATTCGATACAGATATGGTATGCTTTGAAGATTTTTGCTTTAATTTGAAATTCTTACAGAATACTAAATCTATGTATTTATCTAAAGATATAAAGTATCACTATAGAGGAGAAAGAGGTAAGGGTGGAATACAAAAAAGAAATAAAAATGACTTAGTATATGAGGTATCATCTTCTCATTATGAGATGAACAAGTTACTTCGACTAATAAAATATAATGAAGAACTTAAAGATTATATAGAAATATGGTTTTTAGAACATTATAAAATAGTTTTTGAAAAAATTATATTTGAAGAAAATAATATGAGTAAAATTGAGAGAAATAATATATTAAAGCATCTATGTAGTGACAAAGAATTTTGTGATTTTATTGAATATAATAAAGATAAAATTAGACTTTATAAATATATAAAAATATTGGTTGATAGAAGGTTATACTCATTGGCTTATTTGCTTATAAAAAATCGTATTAAATAAAATTCTAAATATTAAGACAGAGGGTATGGGGATATGAGGATACAAAATTCTATAAAAAATATGTATGTAAGTATAATTACACAAATAGTGATTATTATACTAGGTTTCTTATCTAGGATGGTATTTATTAATAGTTTAGGTACCGAATATTTAGGAGTTAATGGATTACTAACTAGTATATTATCTATGCTAAGTTTAGTAGAGGGAGGAATTGGAACAAGTATAGTATACAATTTATATAAACCGTTAGCTGAAAATGATACCAATAAAGTAATTGCTCTAGTTCAATTATATAAAAAACTATATGGCATTTTAGCAATAGTTATATTTATATTAAGTACTGTAATGTACGTAGCATTGGGTAGATTTATAAAAGGTGGAACTACAGTTCCATTTATAGGAGTTGTATATTTTATATTTGTTGTTAAAAATGTTATTTCATATTTAAATGCACATAAATGGTCATTGATAAATGCAGATCAAAAAGGATATATAATAGCGAAATATAATCTTATATTTAATATAATTACAACACTTACGAAGATAGTAATATTAAAATTAACTAAAAATTATATCTTATACTTACTAATAGATTTAGGCATATTTATTCTTCAAAATATATATAATGGAAAAATTGTAAGTGATAGATATGAATATATTAATACAAAAGATAATTATCATGTAGATGAAGATACTAAGAAAAACTTAGTAACGAATGTAAAGGCTATATTTTTACATAATATAGGAGGATACTGTGTATTTGGAACAGATAATCTATTGATATCTACATTTATTAATATAAATACAGTAGGATTATATTCAAATTATACAATGGTTATATCTCAATTAGCATCGCTATTAACACCATTATTAAATGGTATGGGAAATAGTATAGGTAATTTAATAGCTACTGAATGTAAAGAAAAAATTTATGAAATTTTTAATGTAATGTATTTAATAAATTTTTGGATATATTCATTTTGTGCAATATCTCTATATAATTTATTAGAGCCATTTATAGATTGGTGTTTTGGAAGAGGATTGCTTCTTGATAAATTAACATTAATAGTAATATTGATTAACTTTTATATATCAGGTCTTAGAAATTCTATAGGAACATTTAAACAGAAAGCAGGTATTTATGATAAAGATAAGTATCAACCTCTTATAGAATCAGCAATAAATCTAGTAGCGTCTATAATACTTGTTAAATATTGGGGACTTTCAGGAATATTTATGGGAACTACTATTAGTAGTATACTAATACCTTTAAGAATTCAACCTAAAATAGTTTTTAAAGATGTTTTTAACAAGCCAGTTAAAGCATATTTTAAAAAGTATGTTTATTATATATTTTTGACTATAATTGCGGGGATAGTCACAACTAATATTTGTAACTTAATAGATATAGCTAATGATTTTATGTCTTTAGTTGTAAAGGGAATAGTATGTGTTAGCATTCCTAATATAATATATTTAATTATATTTTATAGATCAAGTGAATTTAAATATATACTTAGTATAATACTAAAAATAGCAAAAGTTACTAAGCCAAAGAGTGTAACATTATAAGTTATTTATATTGATTAAGATATATTATGGAGGAGATGAATGAATCCAATAGTAAGTATTATAATCCCAATGTATAATGTTGAATTATATATTAAAGAATGTTTAGAATCATGTATAAAACAAACCTATAAAAATTTTGAAATTATTATAATTGATGATAACAGTGAAGATAATAGTTTAAGTATTGCTAAAGATATATTAAAAATCAAAATGTAATTATAAAATAATTACTAAAAATAAGAGAAAAGGTGTATCAAATAGTAGAAATTTAGGTATTGAATTATCAAAAGGAAAGTACATATATTTCTTAGATTTTGATGATATGATAAAGTCAAATTCTCTTGAAATACTAGTAGATATTGCAGAGCGTAATAATTACAAAATAGTATATGGAGGATATGAAAGAAAAAAAGAACTAGTTTTATCAGGAGATAAAGCATGTGATTATACAGTTTATGATATATCATATGATAGCTTGAATAGTTTATTATACTCAGGAACAATATGGGGTGGAATTATAGATTCTGAGATAATTAAAAAAAATAATATCAAGTTCGATGAATCTTTGCAATATGGAGAAGATACCATATTTAAGTTTAATATACTAAGATATATAGATAAGTTAGTGGTTACATATGAAAAATTATACTACTGGAGAATTGTAAGTGGCTCATTATCATATAAAGCGAGTGATTATGATTTATTACAAAAAGAACTTAAGATGGTAAAATCAATGTATTCAAATATTGATAAATATAAGAATAAAAATTATATCTCTATAGTAATTAAATTTATAAGGGTGAAAAAAAATAGCATGTATAGAATTATATTTGATAGTGAGAAAGATATCCAAAATTATAAAATATTAGATAGTATTAGAATACCTTTTAAATATATCTTAAAATCTAATATGAAATACAAAGATAAATTAATAGAAAGTTTATACTCTTTACTTTACTTCATGGATAGATATTATATATGGAAAGTATTGTTTAGAGTTAAAATTTTTATAAATAATGCAATTTAGTTATGATTAACCGATTCGTAGTAATATCCAACTATTATGAATCGGTTTTTTATTATCTTTTATTTTTAAATATAATACTAAAGTAGTATATTTAAAAATAAAAAAGTACAACCTTAGCATAATTTACTTTGGATACATTAGACTGATAAAATTAATCATAGAATTATATAATAAAGGGAAAAAATATAGGGGGATAAAATGCAAGAAAGTATAAATATTAGAGAATATTTGGAAATATTTAAAAGAAGAAAAATAGCAGTAATAATAATCTTACTACTTTGTATAGGAAGAGGAGCATATTTAACATACCAAAGAGATAAATCTTACGTACCAGTATTTAAGTCAACAGTATCAGTAAGAATAAACAACATGAAAGCGTATAAAGAAACTGAAGGCGAAGAATCAAATAATCAGTCAATATTTATGAATTCAATATCAAATTCAAACTTAAATCAAAATATAGCGACATCATATTCTAGCTTAGCAACATCAAAAAGAGCATTGCTTGAAATTATACAAAATCTTGACTTAAACATGACACCTGAATCATTATCAAGAAATATAAGTGTGGTACCACAAGAAAAAATACCTGAATTTATAGACATAACGGTAACTAACACAGATTTTCAAATAGCTCAAAAAGTAGCAAATGCAATACCAGAAGCTTTTAATAATGAATTACAAAGAGTAATAGGCTTAGACTGTGTAGAATTATTATTTGAAGCAACAGAGCCAACTTTAGTAAGTAAAGGACTTGATACAACTTTACCTAAATATACATTAGCAGGTCTTGTAATTGCAATATTTGTAGCTTTACTTATGGAAGTATTAGATAATAAAGTCGTAACTCCTGATGATGTAGAAAAATATTGGGGAGTGCCTATGATAGGAATGATACCTTATGATAGCGGAAAATCAAAAGGTAAAGTAAAATCATCATCTTCGAAAATAAGAACGGCTGAAGAAGTATAAATAAAGAGGGGATTATTATGTTTAATAAAAAGAAAAATGATGTATCTAGATACGATAACGTAGCAAAATATAATGACGGAAACTATGAAATAAATGAAGCTTATAGGGGAATAAGAACATTTTTAACAGTAGATGAAAATATAAAGACAATCTTAATTACAAGTTCAGAGATGAATGAAGGAAAAACTACAACAGTAGCAAATATAGCTAGGTGTTTCTCTGAATTAGACAATAAAAAAACTATAGTAATAGATTGTGACTTTAGAAAACAAAGTATAAACAAGTATTTTAGATTAAGTAAAAATACTAAAGGTCTATCAGATATAATCTATGAGAATAAAGAACTTGAAATATGTGTACAAAAAGATGGTGATTTAGATATATTATGTAGCGGAACTTTTAAAGCCAATCCAGCAGTATTATTACAGTCATCAAAAATGAAAAAATTAATAGAGTACTTAAAAGAAAAATATGACTATATATTAATAGATTCTCCACCTGTAGGTAGAGTAAATGATGCATGTATAATAGCGCAATACGTAGATGGAACTGTTGTTGTTGCAGCATCTAAAGAAACTGAAAAATCACAAGTAAAAGTTACTAAGGATAGGCTTGAAAAAGTTAATGCAAATATAATTGGTGTGGTATTAAATAAATTTAAAACAAATGAGTATAAGAGTTATAGTTATTATGGATATTACGACTATGAAGATGATAGAAAATTTAGGTTATTTAAAAATAAAAGAAGAGCTTAAATAAAGTTGGAATAGTTTGGAGTTGATTAATTTGGAGTTTAAGTTAAAAAATGAAGAGACACATATCCATAATCGTTTAGATATATATAAGGCTAGACAAGTATTATTAGTTATTGTAGATATAATAATTACAATAATTGTATTTTTTTTATCTCAAAGAATAACTAAATCATATGATTATGGGAATTCAATAGTTCCTGTAGTTGTATATATAGTTGCGAATATTTTATCTCTTTTTCAAAGGGGTTGTTATAGCAGCCTTTGGAACTATGGAGGAGAAAAAGAAATATCTAATATACTAATATCAGGTTTACTTTGCGTGGTATATGTTTCAATAGGAAATATAATATTAGGTTACAACTTTAATTCACTATTTTATACAGTAAATAGCTTAATGTTAGTTGTTATGACAGTGAGCTCAAGAGTTAGCTATAGAGGAATCAGGAGAATGTCTTCTTATATGAGTATGAATAAGTCTCATACGTCTACGAGAGTTTTAATTGTCGGAGCTGGAAGCGCAGGAAGATTAATTATTCAAGAACTTTATGAGAATCTAAATTTAAAAAAGTTACCTGTATGCATAGTTGATGATGATGTAAAAAAGATAGGTAAAAATATTTACAATGTTCCTATATTAGGGACATGCCATCAAATAAAAGAGATTGTAGAGAAACATAATATAGAAGAAATAATATTTAGTATAGCGAATATACCAAAACAAGAAAAAGTAAGAATAATCGAATACTGTAAAGATACTAAGTGTAAGATAAAAACAATACCAGGTATTTATGAGATTATAGATGGAAAAGTAGATATAAAGAAAATAAGAGATGTAGATATAGAGGATTTACTTGGTAGAGATCCTGTAAAAATTAATTTAGAAGAAATAAGTGGATATTTAGAGGGAAATACAGTTATGGTGACTGGTGGAGGTGGATCTATAGGATCAGAACTATGTAGGCAAATTTCTAAATTTTCACCTAAAAAGTTAGTAATATTAGATATATATGAAAATAATGCATATGAAATTCAGCAAGAACTTATAACAAAGTATGGTAATAGTTTAAGCTTAGATGTAATTATAGCATCTGTAAGAGATGAGAATAGAATCGATGGAATAATGAGGAATTATAATCCTCAAGTTGTATTTCACGCAGCTGCTCATAAGCATGTTCCTTTAATGGAAAATAGTCCTTGTGAAGCTGTAAAAAATAATATATTTGGAACACTTAATGTTGCGTTAAAATCAAGTAAGTATAATGTAGAAAAATTTGTACTTATATCAACTGATAAGGCTGTTAATCCAACTAACATAATGGGTGCAACTAAAAGATGTTGTGAGATGATAATTCAAAGTTTGAATAAAATAAGTAGTACTGACTTTGTTGCAGTTAGGTTTGGAAATGTACTCGGTAGTAATGGGAGCGTAATACCATTATTTAAAAAGCAAATAGAAGAAGGTGGTCCAGTTAAGGTAACTCATCCAGATATAACAAGATTTTTTATGACAATACCAGAAGCAGTTTCACTAGTTATGCAAGCAGGTGCAATGGCTAAAGGTGGAGAGATTTTTGTACTTGATATGGGTGAACCTGTAAAGATTTTAGATTTAGCTAAGAATCTTATTACTTTAAGTGGGTTTGAACCAGGAATTGATATAAATATTGAATTTACAGGCCTTAGACCGGGCGAAAAACTTTATGAAGAGTTATTAATGGAAGAGGAAGGGCTTAGGAGTACAGATAATAAAAAAATTTATATAGGAAATCCAATTGATATAAATTATAGCATACTAAGTAAAGCATTAAAAAAACTTAAAGTATGTACAGATATTGGAAATGATAAAGAAATATACACAATAATGAGTAAATTAGTAGATACATATAAAATAAGTGAAAATTTAGCAAAGATAATATGAAATAAAAATATATGATAACTAAAATTATGAAAATTTATAATTTAAATAATACTTTGATGTTACTTAAAAGTAGTATATATTACACTCATTATGTATTGAGAAGGGATTATTAAGTTAATATAATAAAAAAATAAATAATTATAAAATATGAGTAAAAGTGGTGGTATAAATTTTATCAAATTTAAACTCGAAGCATATATTTAAAGGAAAAGATATTGTACCAATTATAGAAGCGATTATAGATAATGGAGGAGAATGTATTCTTAGAGTGAGCGGATATAGCATGAATCCATTTTTAAAAAATAATCGTGACTCTGTTATTTTAGAATCTCCCAGAGGATACAAATTAAGAAGAGGGGATATAGTCTTTATTAAGAGAAAATCGGATGAATATGTATTGCATAGAATTTTTAAGATAATAAATGATAAGGCATTTATTATGAATGGTGATGCGCAGGTAAGCCTAGAGCTTGTAGAGTTTACACAGGTTATAGCTGTAGTAAAGAAGTCAATTATAAAAGGAAAAGAAGTTGATAGAAATAATTTAATAAATAGATGTTTAGTATACATATGGACATTATTAAGGCCATTTAGATTTTATATATTTAAATTATATACATCTATAAAGAGATTAAGTGGGAAATTTAGAGTGAGATAATTTAATTTCAAAATACGGAAATTAAATATCTATAAAGAAAAACAAAAGAAGGGGGATTTTATGAGTAAGTACAAAAAAATATTTAGTTTAATGACATCGTTATGCTTGATAAGTACATTTATATTTATTAATCCGGTACAAGCAGATGCATTAAGTCTTGGGGGAGCAATTTCAAAACTAACTAATAAGTTAACATCAAGTAAAAAAAACACATCAAGTAAAAGTAACTCAACTAACGAAACTCAAGTGTTAGAAACAGATTCTAAAGCAAGTGAGTTATCTT
This sequence comes from Romboutsia sp. Marseille-P6047, assembly GCF_900604535.1. Lineage (NCBI taxonomy): Bacteria > Bacillati > Bacillota > Clostridia > Peptostreptococcales > Peptostreptococcaceae > Romboutsia > Romboutsia sp. Marseille-P6047. The sequence continues at coordinate 365,378 of NZ_UWOT01000001.1, read as the reverse complement.
ATTTCCCAGTAACTATGTATAGGTATGGGACTTCTAATTCTAATGGAACTAGCTATGATAGTAGTGCATTTAATCAGGCTACTAAAAATTTGGAAACTAATAATTTACAAGGTATTTATTTTAATACTGGAAGTAGCACGACATGGATATCAGGTACTAGCATAACGAATAAGTATTGGAATCGTTGGAGTGCGAATGCTAATTCAAACAGTAGTAATCTAAGAGTAAGTGCCATTACAGGTTTAGTTAAAAATGAATTAGATTCATCAACAGGAAAAATACAATTTAATTATCCAGAAGCAGGTATATTTGATCCAGATAATAACACTGCTAAGAGTACATATACAAACGTAAAAATGCCATTTAGATATGATTCCTCAACAGGATATTATGAATTTGATAGCTCAAAAGAGAATGTTTATTTTGCGAATGGAAAAGGAGCTAGCAATACAACTCTAAATTATAATGGAAATGGATTTTCAGTTAGTGGATTTGGAAAAGGATTCTATCCATTTAACACAGGAAATTCAGGCACTGGAAACTATCACTTTGGTATGAATATGTCAGTAAACTTTTTTATGACAGAAGATGGAAAAATAAATGGAACAGATGATATTAAATTTGAATTCTCTGGTGATGATGATGTATGGGTGTTTATAGATGGTAAATTAGTTCTTGATATAGGTGGTATACATGATGCAACATCTGGTTCAATAAACTTTGCAACTGGTGAAGTAATAAATCCAAGAACATTATCAGGAATCAATAGTGGTAAAACACAAGGAACACAATCTAGTGCATCAACTAAGACAAATCTATATGAAATATTAGGTGTAGGTTCTTTAGATAAATTTGATAAAACTAAAGCTCATACATTACAAGTATTTTATTTAGAGCGTGGAAGAGCCGCTTCAAATTGTAAGATTAAGTTTAATTTACCACAACAAAATACATTAGAAGTAAGCAAGAAATTTGATGATACAATAAGTGATTTAACTCAAGAGGAAATTGCAGCTGTTAAATCTGAAGTATTTGATTTTACAATAACAAAAGACGGAAGTGCTTTAGCAAATGCAACTTACCAATTATATGAAGGTAATACAGAAATAGATGCAGATAAACAATTAGCTACTGATGCAAATGGTAAATTTACATTAAAAGCTGGACAAACAGTCAGATTCTATAATCCAAGTCAAGGTAAATATGTTGTAACAGAGAATAATGATGACTATGAAAAGAACTGGACGGTAGGGCAAGTAGGTGGAAATACTACAACTGGTAGCAATAATTCAAGTCCAGAATTAAATATAAATACATCAAATCAAGGATATACATATACATTTACTTGTGAAAATGTATTACAACCAGTATTAAATGATGATGCAGTAGTTCTTGATTTTGGTAAGCCAATAGACATAAATGTAACAAACAATGATTTCTTAAGAGGTGGAACATTAGATAGTGTATCAATGTTAGATGATATAACTAACTATGGAACTATTTCTAAAAAAGATAATAACAATGTAACATATACACTTAATAAATTTATGAATGGAATAGATAGAGCTACATATTCTGTAAAATACAATGATGATAAGAATTCAAAAACAGGTAATATTACTATGATACCTGCAACTAGTGTTTATTATGAAGATGATTTTACTAACTCTAATGGAATAGATGGAATTCAATATTCATCAAATTGGAAAGTAACCGGTACAAGTAGTAATGGTAGCCAAGACGATGGAACTATAGGCAAGGATTATCCATATGGATATGATAGCTCATATAGTGAAAATACTACAGATAGTAACGGGTCATCACATTATATTGAGGCTACAACAAATTCTGAAACTGCAACATTTACATTTAAAGGAACTGGGTGTGAAATATACAGTAGAACTTCAAATAAAACAGGAAGAGTTAGAGCTCAAGTATATAAAGGTACAGAATTAATTTCAGCTAATAGGCTGACAAATTCAGTAATTGATACTTTATATAAGGAAGAAGGAAAAGAACTTTACAATATACCTATATTTAATATAACCGATTTAGAATACGGAGAATATACAGTAGTTTTAACTGCCGTTAAGGGCACAAATGCTATACCAAGAAATATTTTCTATTTAGATGGAGTAAGAATATATAATCCATTAGATGAAACACAAAGTGAAGAAGCTAACAATGCTTATCAAACAGATAATGAAGCTAATGCAAAGGTAGTGGAATTAAGAGACAAGTTAATAGTAGATGGAGTAGGATCATCAGATGAAAGTATAAATGGTGTTGTATTTATAGATACAAATGGAGGAGAAACAACATCAGATACTACTAAGTATACAAATGAAGGTCCTAAAAATGAAATATATTTAAAACAAGGTCAAAAAATAACATTTAAACTAAATGAATTACCAGAGGGAGCTAAAGTTCAAATTGGAGCTAAGGCTACAGAAGGTAAAGAATTAAATTTAGATATTAATAGTAGTAAATTATCACTTAAATCAACAGTTGATATGTATTACGATATAACAAGCTCAATTAATTCTGATGGAAGTATAACTATTACTAACAATAGTGAAGGAATGTTGTCACTTACGAAATTAAAGGTAACTAGTATATCAAATGAATATGAAATATTTAATAGTTTTAAATTAGAGGATTATTCTACAATAGTGTCGAATTAATGTCTATTGAGAAGGATTATGAACTGCATGTAGTATAACAAAGGGTGGTGACGATTATGAAAGAAAAATATGAAAAACCAGTTGTAGAGATTGAAGAATTTAGTATGGCAGAGCATATAGCAAAGTGTGAACAGTCTACAAATTTATTTTACTTAGGTTCTTGTCAATCAGATAAACCTATATATGATGAAAATTTAGGGTATGAAATTTTCACATCAAATAATGATGATTGCTTTGCTACACCAGAAGATGAATACTGCTATAACTCAACAGATAGTTCTTTAGCTGCATTTGGATCATAAAATAAAAAGGTTGGCTATTATTTTAGTCAGCCTTTTAGATTACATTAAAATAAAAGGACATTAGATATGATAAAGAAAATATTTAGTATATGTGGTGTAAATTTTAGAGTAGAAACACCGTTTGAATATAACTTAGGAGATAATTTTATAGATTTTGTTATTGATAATAATGAAAATTATGATGTTGTATATAAATTTGAAAAAAAAGATGAATTCTTAAAATATCACACAAATAAAGTATTTACTGAAGAGCAAAATTCTGTGTTTATTGAAAATAATAAAATTTATAAAGAATTTAGAGAATTTAGAAGAGAAAAGCCTCATGGACTAATAGTGCAAGATACAGATAAATTAAATGAGAGCACTTGTTATTATTATATTAATGAAGATAATTATTTTACTAAAGCCATACATGTATTTAAATTTATTCAATTAGAGCAATCACTAAGTTTATTTAATACATTTATATTGCACTCTTCACAGATAAAATACAAAGACAAATGTATTATATTTACTGCACCATCAGGTACTGGAAAATCAACTCAAGCAAGATTATGGGAGAAGTATGAAGATGCTGAAATAATCAATGGAGATCGCTCGGGAATTAGAAATATTGAAAATAAGTGGTTTTCATATGGATTGCCATTTTCGGGGGAAGATAATATATTTAAAAATAATTCTACGGAAATAGGTGCTATTGTAGTTATAAGACAAGGAAATGAAAATAAGGTTAAAAAGTTAAGTTCAAGAGATGCATTTAAATACATTTATAGTGAAACTACTTTAAGTTTTTGGTATGAAAAATTTACTACTCCAGTGGTAGATACTATTTTAAAATTAGTGCAAGAAATACCTGTATATATGCTTGAATGTACACCAGATGAGAATGCAGTTTATACGCTTAAGAATATGTTAGAATGGGGGATGTTAAATGCTAGCGAATAGGAAAGAGATAAATATTAATAATAGATTATTTTATAAGGCATCGAGAGAAAGAACTCCGCTTAATGGTACATTTGAATTAACTCCGTTATGTAATTTAGATTGTAAGATGTGTTATATAAAGATGACTAAGTCAGAGATGGATAATGTAGGTAATCTTAGAAGTAATAATGAATGGCTAGAAATAGCTAAACAAGCAAAAGAAGAAGGTTTACTATATTTATTATTAACTGGTGGAGAAGTATTTTCTATACCTAATTTTAAGGACTTATATTTAGAACTTAAAAATATAGGATTCATTATATCTATAAATTCTAATGGGACACTAATTAATGATTCTACTATAGAATGGCTTTCAAAAAGTCCTCCAAGTAGAATAAATATAACATTATATGGTGCTTCAAATGAGACTTATGAGAAATTATGTGGTGATTCAAGGGGATTTGATAAAGTATCTAAAGCAATAGATATGTTATTAGAAATAGGTGTAGAGATTAAATTAAACTGCAGTTTAACACCGTTTAATATACATGATTTAGAAGAAATACATAAGTTTGCAAATGAAAAAAAATTAGTTTTACAAGTAAGTTCGTATATGTATCCACCTGTAAGACGAGACAATGATTCTATAGGTAGCAATTTAGGTAGATTCACAGCAAAAGAAGCTGGTATAAATTTTGTGAAAAATGACATACTTAGCCTTGGAGTAGACGATTTTAAAGCAAAAGCTAATAGATGTAAAAATGGAGTAGAGTTTTTTGAAAGTAGATATGGATGTACAAATATAAATGGGAATACTATGGCATGTAGGGCTGGAAAAAGTTCATTTTGGATTTCTTGGGATGGGAAGATGCAGTGTTGTGGAATGATGAATTATCCAGCATCATATCCATTTAAAAATATGAATTTTAAAGATGCATGGAAGCAAATTGTAAAAGAAGTAGATTCAATTAGAACATCAATTAAATGCTTAAATTGTTCTAAGAAATTTATGTGTATATCTTGTCCAGCTATGGCTGTAACAGAAACTGGAAAATTAGATGGAACGCCGAATTATGTATGTGAAATGATGAATGAAGTTCTAAAAGAAATGGAAAGAAAAGTTGAAGTAATATAAATTATTTAGGGAGAAGGAGTTTGACATGATAAATAAAAATGAATTTATTACTAGGGATATTTTAGGGGAAACTATATTAGTTCCAGTAGGGAATACTGTAAACAATTTTAATGGATTAATAACTATTAATAAAGTAGGTAGATTTATATGGGATCATGCTGATAAAGTAAAGGATGAAGATGAACTTATAAATTTAATTACAGAAAAATATGATATAGACTATGAAACTGCAAGTAAGGATTGTAGTGAGTTTTTAGATAAACTGAGAAGTTCTAATATAATTAAATAATTTAAGGGGTTATAGAATGAGTAAAAAATACTTTGTGTGTGTTATTTCAGCTATATGTGTTTTATCAGTAGTAATTATAGGCGGAAAGGTATATACCAGTACAAGTAAAAATAAGAACAATCAATTAAACATAAGTAGTTCAAAGTCTAATGAAATAAATATAAATAGTTCTAAATCAAGTAATGAAGAATTAAGTGACACAGAGGAGATTGTAAGTAATATAGATAATATTAGCAATAACGAAGTTGAAATAAAAAGTATGGAATTAGATACAAGTGAAGGTAATAAAATCAAAAGTGATAGTGTAAGTAGTTTCCCATATAAAGTACCTAATGCTAATTTAAGTATAGAAAAGATTATAAAATATGATGGAGACTTTTTAGAGGATGGAAGTGAAAATACATCTAAAAATGTTATAGGTATTATAGTTAAAAATACATCTGATGGATTTATACAATATGGAAATTTAAAGCTTAAGGATAGTAACAATGAAGAATTAGAATTTGAATTTTCATCAGTTCCTTCAAATAGTTCAATTATTGTATTAGAAAAAAGTAATAAGTTATTTAATGAAAATAACTCATATACTTATAGTGATAATATAGTTGCTGAAAGAGAAAGTATATCTTTAATGGAAGATCAAGTAAAGATAGATTCTACAGATGGAATAATAGAATTACAAAACATATCTGGTAAAAATATATCTGTAGCATATGTATACTATAAGCAAAGGATATTTACACAAGATTTACCAGGAGGCATAACTTATAGGATAAGACTAGAAAATATAAAATCAGGTGAATCAGCAGGAGGTATTGCGAATCATTACTCTATTGATGATAGCGACATTATAATAGTTGATTTACAATATTAGTAAAAATGTCAGGATTAATTATTCTGACTTTTTTTTGTAAAAATAATATATATCCTATAGTTTTTTTATAATTTAAGGAGAAAAAGAAGGAAAATAGAGGATAAATGATAAATTATTATAAATAATATAGAAAATTATAGAGATTAAGGGCGAAATAATGTTTAAAAAGTTTAGATATAAAGATAGTAATCATATAATAAATGAAATTCAATTGGAATTAAAATGGATGTATGTATACATTAAAAAGTATAAATTAGATATAGGTATATATATAATACTAGGGATAGTAGCAACGCTAATGAGTTTATCATCAAACGTAGGATCAAAATATCTAATAGATGCGGTAACAGAACAAGATTCTAGTAAAATAGGCATAATAATATTGATAATAATATTAATGGCAATAGGAAATATAATAATAACGGCAATATCAAATAGGATATCAGCAAAAATAAATATAAAGGTAGGAAATGAAATAAAGCAGGATATTTACGATAAGATAATAAACATAGATTGGGAAAGTATGAACACATACCATAGCGGAGACTTATTAAATAGGTTAACAAATGATACAAATACAGTAGCAACAAGTGTACTAGGATGGATACCAAACCTAATAACAAAATCGATTCAATTTATATCAACATTATGTGTAATACTATACTATGACACAACTATGGCAGTAATAGCAATGCTAAGTGCACCAGTATCAATAATAATATCTAAAATATTAATGAAAAAAATGAGAAAATTTAATCAAGAAATTAGACAAGCAAGCAGTGAAGTTATGTCATTTAATGAAGAAACTTTTCAAAATTTACAATCAATAAAAGCATTTAATTTAATGGATATATTCTCGGATAAATTAAGATGTGTTCAAAAGAATTATGCTGATGTAAGTTTGGGATACAATAAATTTTCAATATATACATCATCATTTATGTCATTTATAGGAACATTTGTATCATATGCATGCTTTGGATGGGGTGTATATAGGTTATGGAGTGGTCATATAACATACGGTACAATGACTTTATTTTTACAGCTATCTGGAAAACTTTCTAGTTCATTCTCATCATTAATAAACTTAGTACCATCAGCAATAGGGGCAACAACATCAGCTGGTAGAATAATGGAAGTATCTGAACTACCAAGAGAAATTATAAAAGATGAAAAATTAGTAGACGAATTATATAAAACAATTAATGAAAGTGGATTAGACATAGAAATTAAAAATGTAAACTTTAGTTACTCCAATAAAAACGTATTAGTACTAGAAAATGCAAATATAAGTGCAAATTCAGGTGAAATAGTAGCTTTAGTAGGACCATCAGGTGAAGGAAAAACCACTATGATGAGAATATTATTAGGTCTATTAAATATAAATGATGGAGAAGCAATTATAAAAGATAAAAGTAATAGAAGTTGTAATATATCAGCAAGTACAAGAAAGCTTATGGCATATGTACCACAAGAAAAAACAATGTTTAGTGGAACTATAGCAGAAAATATGAGAATGGTAAAACCAGAAGCTACAGATTTAGAAATAATAGAAGCTCTGAAAATATCATGTGCATACGATTTTATAAAAAAACTTCCAAATGGAATAAATAGTAGAATTGGAGAACGTGGTAATGGTTTTTCAGAAGGTCAAAATCAAAGACTATCTATAGCAAGAGCGTTACTTAGAAATTCTCCTATATTGTTGTTAGATGAGGCAACATCAGCATTAGATGTAGCAACTGAAAGAAAAGTATTAAAAAATATTATGGAAATGAATAATAACAGAACATGTATAGTAACAACACATAGGCCAAGTGTACTTACAATGTGTGATAAAGTATATAAAATATCTCAATGTAAAGTAACTGAAGTAACTTCAAAAGAAGTAGAGAAAATGGTGGTGGATTTTTAATGATTAATAATGATTATAAATACTTATTAGAAGTTTTAAATATAGCAATACATAATGAAAAATATGGTTTGAATAAGTATGATATAAAAGAATTAAGTATAGAGAAAATATATAAATTATCAAAACTCATAATATACTACCACTAATTTATGAAGGTATAAATTTAATTGATAGTATAGATAAGTCTATTAATGAAATTCAACTATGGAAAAGACAAGCCATGGCTCAAGAAATAAATCAAATACAAAGAAGTGAAAGGTTTTTAGATATATACAAAAATTTTTTAGATAATAATATAAAACCTATAGTAGTAAAAGGTATAACTTGTAGAAATATATACCCTTTTCCAGATAGTAGAATCTCTTCTGATGAAGATATTTTAGTAAAGAAAGAAGATTTTGAACTATGCCATAAAATATTAACTGAAAATAATATGAAGATTATAGATGGTGTTGATATTGAAAATAAAGATGTAGTTGCATATATTTGTACAAGCTCAAGACTTATGATAGAAGTTCATAAAACACTATTTAATGAAAATGAAGAAGAACATGTTAATATATTTAATGCTTTTTATAAAGATTGCTTTAATAAGAGCATACATGTTAATGTACAAGGTAGAGTAGTATATACATTTCCAGAAACAATGAATTTAATGTATTTAATAAATCATACTACCAAACATTTTTTACATGGAGGAGTAGGTATAAGGCAAGTTTGTGACATTGTAAAGTTTATAGAGTGCAATAGCAAAGAAATTGACTGGGATTATCTATGGAAAAACCTAAAAAAGATTAAGTATGATTACTTTGTTTTTAATTTACTTAATATAGGAGAATTATATTTGGGATTAGATAAAATGTTAATACAATATCCAGATTGGTATGATTATAATAATGTTGATTCAAGAGCACTTCTTGAAGACATATTAGATGCTGGGATATTTGGATCTAGTTCTATGGAGAGAAAACAAAGTAGTTTAATAACCTTAGATGCAGTTAATAACAGAGAAATTAAAACTCATAAATCTACATTTAAAGCAGCCTTATTTCCAAGTGTATTGAATTTGAAAGGAAGGTATACATACCTAAATAAGAAACCGTACTTACTTCCAATAGCATGGACACAAAGGGTAATATCTTATGTTAATGAAAAAGGGATACCTCAAAATATAGGGAAAGCAGCATATGGTAGTATAAGTATAGGAAAACAAAGAGTAGAACTGTTAAAACAATATAAAATAATATAAATACAATGTATAAACTTAAAATAAAGAGGAAATAATTATAAATGCTGAGAGGTACTTAATACTTAGTCGTTACTTTTGTATAGCCTAGCTAACTCGGAAATTGCTAGGCTTTTTTTACGCTTAAGGAAATTATATTGTATCAAATTCTGTAGATAAACTCTATGATATAGGTGTATCAACATAACTATTATTGAGCGTAAAAAACATTTTGAGCAACGGACAAAGTCGTTGGCGACATGAGCGAAGCGAATTTTTTATGCAAATTTTTAACATAAACTAGGAAACTTTGTCAGTAAATCCTTCTATAATATATGTAGGAGGTGAAAAAATGGATAAATTAATAATTATAGATAGTGGTCATAATGAATATGTATCAGGAAAACAATCACCAGATGGTACATTCAAAGAGTGGGACTTTAATAATCAAATGCAATATAAACTTAAAAAAAGATGCGAAGATCATAATATAAGCGTATACCTAACAAATCCATCACCACAAGGTAAAGATGAAATAGGACTTACAAAAAGAGCAACTCTAGCAAACACATACTGGGCAAATCAAAACAAACCAAAAGCTTTATTATTATCAATACATGCAAATGCATATCTATCATACTTTAACAGCGCAAGAGGAACAGAAACCTACACAGCAAGTAATGCAAGTACAAATTCAAAGAATGCAGCAAAATACGTTCAAGAAAACTTAGTAGATGCAATAAAGGTAATTGATAGTACTGCGAAAGATAGAGGTTTAAAAACTGCAGATTTTACAGTAATATATAAAGCCAATATGCCATCTATACTAGTAGAATATGCTTTTTATACAAATAAAGAAGATTTAGCAATATTGAATAATAATAAAGATGAAATGATAGAAGGAACTATGAAAGGTTTATGTAAATATTTTGGTATAACCTATAAAGTACCATCTGACTCAAATATAAATGATAAAACAGATGATAATAATACTGATAATGGTACAATTTACTATAGGGTAGTTGTAGGAAGTTATACTAATAAAGAAAACGCAGAAGCTATGGTAGCAGAATTGAAGTCAAAAGGATACGATCCGTTTATAGCAGCTTATAAAAAAGAATAGTAAATTGAAAGTAGTCTATGAATTTAGGCTACTTTTAATTTACTTATGATATAATAAAAGTAGATAAATAGTAATTTATGGGAGTATTACAAGAAAATAGGGGGGTATAATATGAGACATTTTAAGAAAATTGTCATTGGCTTATTAATATTACTATTAGCCATACCAACAATAGGATTTGGAACATTATATTTTAAGTTAAATTCTATATATGACAAAGAAGAAGCTGGTAAAATAGAAGTTGCAGAAGTTAAAGAAGGAATAACAAATATACTTTTAGTAGGAGTAGATGGAGACAATATAGATAGAGGGAATAGATCAGATGCTATGATAATACTTACTATAGATAGTAATAATAATGATATAAGACTTACATCACTAGCAAGAGATACATATGTAAATATTCCAGGGCATAGTACAGAGAAATTAACTCATGCATATGCATATGATGGTCCTAGTTTATTAATTCAAACTATTAAGGAAAATTTTGATATAAGTATAGATAAATACGCTGCTGTTAATTTTAATTCATTTATAAATATAATTAATGAGTTAGGTGGAGTACAAATAGATATAAGTGAAGCTGAAGTAAGTCAAATAGATGGCATAAATGAAGCTGGAACACAAGCACTTACAGGAGAACAAGCATTAGCTTATAGTAGAATAAGATATATAGATAGTGCTTATCAAAGAGATAATAGACAAAGAACAGTATTACAAGCACTTTATAATAAGTTAACGAATGTAAGTAACGATGAGCTATTAGATATAGCGAATACTTTATTTAGATATACTAAAACAAATATGACTCCAATGGAAATTATAAGTGTTGGTACTCAGGCTATTAAAATTAAAGATACTGATTTTGATCAGTTGGAGTTTCCGCTTGAAGGTCATAGAAATGATACTATGATTAATAATGAAAAAGGATGGGTAATTGAATGGGAAGAAGAGTACAATAAAAAAGCTCTAAATGACTTTATATTTAATTACATTACATATATAAAAGAATACTAAAAATTATGCAGGCTTATTTGAATAGGTCTGCTTTTTAATTGTCGAATTAAACTTGTAATAAATTGGAAGTAGATATAGAATAATTATTTATTTTGTAGAAAAAATAAGAATTTTTTATAAAAAAGTATTTTTTTGAAAAACGAAAGTAAGATATTATACCAATTATTTATTGAAAATTATACTAAATATGTATAACATAAACATATAAGTAGTAAAAACTTTAATATTTGAAATGGTGATATATATCCTGTAATTTGGGCATCTCGGATATATGGAGTTAGTGATGCAACCGGCTATATTTGACAAAAACTAGTTTTTGTTAGTATAGCTTTTTTTATTATAAAAAATAATACTAAAGTATAACGGATATATAGTAACAAGTATATGAATTATAAAAAAGTGTAATCAATAACTAAACAAAAGATTTATAGTATATGGTAAATTTGAGTGATTTAATATGTAAAAAATAAGACATATAATTAATACATAGTGAATAAAAGGGACTTTACGGAGGGTGTAATATATGAAGGGGATAATAATTTCAGAATCGTTAGTTATAAGAAAAGGAGTAGCAGAGATACTATCAAGTGAAAGTTGTATAGATATATTAGATGAAGGATATATGTGTACTGATATAAATAAAGATGCATACGATTTAGTTATATTTGACTTAAATAGAAATACTAAACAGTATATAGATTGTATAAAAGATATAAAAGAAAATGGAAATTCAAAAATAATGGTATTAGATTTTTATGAAGATACAAGATTATTCGCAAAGTGTATGAAAATTGGTGTAGATAGCTACATATTAGCAAATATAGAAGGTGAAGGAATAAAATATGCAGTAAGATTATTATCAAAAGGAAAAAAATACTTTGATTCAGACCTCGTAGAAAATTATATGAGAAAAGATAACTTAGAAGAAATAAAAGAGCTTACAAAAAGAGAAAAAGAAATTTTAATATGTATATCAAAAGGTAAAACTAATCATGAGATTGCTAATGAGCTATGTATAACAGAACATACAGTTAAAAAGCATACAAGCAATATTTTTGAAAAATTAAACTTAAGAGATAGAACTCATGCAGCGCTTTATGTGCATGAAAAAGGAATAATATAAAAAATTTAACTTTTGACACGATAAAAAAAATATGATAATATAGTGAAAGTCAATTAAATTAAGTAAGCCAGATGATCGCGGGTAGCATTAGCTACGTGAGGAAAGTCGGAGCTCCATAGAGCAAGGGTGCTAGATAACGTCTAGTGGGAGTGATCCTAAGGAAAGTGCAACAGAAAATAACCGCCAACTAGTTTGGTAAGGATGAAAAGGTGAGGTAAGAGCTCACCGTTGGCTAGGTGACTAGCCAAGCCGTGTAAACCCCACCCGGAGCAAGTCCAAGTTAGGGTAAATAGGGTGCTGCTCGTACCCTCCGGTAGGTAGGACGCTTGAGCCTATTGGTGACAATAGGCCTAGAAAGATGATCATCAAATACAGAACTCCGCTTATAGACTTGCTCAATTTAATGACATACACTAGCATAAGCTGGTGTTTTTTTTACATAAATTTAAGTAATTAAATTAAAAGGGGAATTGGGGAAAATGAATATATTAGTAACAGGTGGGGCTGGATACATAGGTAGTCATACTGTAGTAGAGCTATTAAACTATAATTATAATGTAGTAGTTGTAGATAATTTTAGTAATAGTAGTCCAATTGTATTAGATAGAATTAGGGAAATATCTAAAAAGGATTTTAAATTTTATGAGGTGGATTTAACTAATAAAGAAGATTTAGAAATTGTATTTAAAGAAAATGAAATAGATGCTATAATACATTTTGCAGCATTAAAAGCTGTTGGAGAATCTGTAAAAAAACCATTAGATTATTACTATAACAATATTTTAAGTACTCTGTATTTATTCGATTTAATGAGAAAATATAGTGTATGTAAATTTGTGTTTAGTTCATCAGCAACTGTATATGGCCAACCTAAAAAGTGTCCTATAGTAGAAGATTTTCCGTTATCAGTAACAAACCCATATGGAAGAAGTAAGCTAATTATAGAAGATATACTTAGAGATATGTGTTTTGCATATTCCTCATTAGATGTAGCTATTCTAAGATATTTTAACCCTATTGGAGCTCATAAAAGTGGTCTAATTGGAGAAGAACCAGATGGAATACCAAATAATATAATGCCATATATAACTAAGGTTGCTGTTGGTAAGCTACCTGTATTAAATATATTTGGAGATGATTATGATACTTTAGATGGAACAGGTATAAGAGATTATATACATGTACTAGACTTAGCAAGAGGACATGTTAAAGCATTAAAAAAACTCGAAGAAAACCCAGGTCTTGTAACTTATAATTTAGGAACGGGTCATGGATATAGTGTACTTCAACTTGTAAATGCATTTTCAAGAGCTAGTGGTAAAAAAATACCTTATACGATTACTGATAGAAGAGCTGGAGATGTAGCAGTATGCTATGCAGATCCAAGTAAAGCAGAAAAAGAACTTGGATGGAAAGCTAATTATGGTATAGATGAAATGTGCCAAGATTCATGGAGATGGCAAAGTAAAAATCCAGATGGATACAGAGAAACTGCAAAAGGTTAATAATGAATATACAAAGATATAACAATTATGATAAAATGTTATATCTTTATTTTTTGAAGGAGGACTAACTTGGGATACTTACATATAATGATTTTATCAATGATACCAGTAACTGAATTAAGAGGAGCAATACCACTTGGTATAGCAATGGATTTAAATCCTATAGGTGTATATTTAGCTAGTGTAGCTGGATCTACTATAGTATCAATACCACTGGTTTTATGTTTTAGAAATATAATGCACTACTTAAGAACAAAGAAAATATTTTTAGGACTAATAAAAAAAGTAGATAATAAAATAGAATCTGGTATGAAAAAGATGAAAAAAGCTTCAATATTAGGAATAATCCTATTTGTAGGTGTACCTCTTCCGACAACTGGGACATGGACAGCATCAGCAATAGCATCAATATTAAAAATGAGAATGAAAGAAGCTTTAGCAGGAGTATTAATAGGAAATATGATGGCAGGAGTAATAGTTACAATGCTATCACTTCATATAATATAGCAATTTATGACAATAAAACCTTAATATTAAAAGTAAAATATGGAAAATATGGTATAAATATGATACTATATATACTGAATACTTTTAATAAGGGAGATATTTCAAATGAGTTTAAATAACCATACTTTATGTAAAGTAGTAGCTGGAAGTGCTGTTTTAGCAGCGGCTACTTTAGTAGGAGACATAACTATAGCAAATGCAGGCAACAATAGTGGTGTTGTTAATGTTTCTGTATTAAACGTAAGAAGTGGAGCAGGAACAAATAACAGCATAATAGCAAAAATATATAAAAACAATACAGTATCAATACTTGAAAGTAGCAATGGATGGTATAAGATAAAGCTATCAAATGGAACTGTAGGATGGTCAGCATCTGAATATATTACTATTTCAGGGGGAACATCAAGTTCAAGTAAATTAGGAACTGTAACTACATCAGTACTAAATGTAAGAAGTGGAATTGGAACACATTATTCAAAGATAGGTAAATTATCTAAAGGAACACAAGTTAATATTCATGATACTCAAGATGGATGGCATAAGGTTAACTTAGCTAACGGTAGTACAGGTTGGATTCATGGAGACTATGTATCAGTTTCTGGAGAATCATCAACTCCATCTACAGGTGGAACACAAGAATCTATAAGTAATAAATATGGAACTGTAAATACTTCATCATTAAATGTAAGAAGTGGAGCAGGAACTAATTATTCAAGAATAGGTAGTGTAAAACTTGGACAACAATACAACATTGTAGGAAGTTTAAATGGATGGTATCAAATTGATTTAAAAAATGGTAGTACTGGATGGGTATCAGGCCAATACTTAAATGTAAGTGATGGAACTGTTAGCAATGAAAGTAATTCTAATAATTCAAGTACAACTATAAGCAGTGCAGCAGAAAGAGCTGTTGCTTTAGCAAGACAACAATTAGGTAAGCCATATGGATGGGGAGCAGAAGGTCCTAATTCATTTGACTGTTCAGGACTTACTTACTATGTGTATAAGCAACAAGGTATAACTTTACCAAGATCTTCAAAGTCTCAAGCTACATATGGTACAACTGTAAGCAAGAGTGAGCTTATGCCAGGAGACTTAGTATTCTTTAACACTAATGGAAGTGGAATAAGTCACGTTGGAATATACATAGGTGATGGAAATATGATAAATGCAACAAAACCAGGTGATGTTGTTAAAATATCTAATATAAATTCTAGTTATCATGCAAGTAGATTTGTAACTGCAAAGAGAGTTTATTAATTTGTAGAAAAAGACAATTTCTTAATTTAAAGAAATTGTCTTTTTTTTATATTTTACTTAACAAAAATTTTTTATAGACATATTAATTATTATATAAATAAAAAGAGGAGAATGCATATGTTTATAATTGAAGATAGGTTGTTAGATAAAAGTGAAGACCAAGTAAAATGCCTATTAAACTATCCAGTAATTAAATTAATAAATAATGAAAATGGTTTCGTAGAATATATAAACCGAAAAATTTATGAAGATGTGCTATGTTTTAAAGATGTAGTAGAGCAAATTCTAAAAGAAGAAGATATAAACAGTGTAGTAAACCTAATGACAGAATACACAATATCATTTAACAAAAATAATATAATAAGTATACCAATAGAATTTAGTCAATTTATAGAACTATACAACATAAATTATATAAACTCTTACAACTATGATTTTAATGAAGAAAAAGAAATTAAACTAAGAGACATCTTTGATGAATTAATAGATTATAAAACATTTATAGGAAACATGGTAAAAATTCAATTAGCTATGATGCTAGATAACAATGAAGAAATAGGCATAAGTAATTATGACTTAATAAACATGATTTACAACATAGAAATATACGAAGATCAAGCATTTTATCTAGAAGAAGATGGATTAGTAATTTGCTTATCATCATATGAAATGGGAAGCAACATAAGAAAAATTTTAGAATTTAAAATAATGTATGAAGATGCAAAGTACTATTTTAGTGATTATTTTTTAAGGGGGGTTATTAGTGAAAGTACTACAACCTTATAATCGAGAGGCAGCAGCAGCTTATGCTAAAAAATGGGCTTTAGGAAGAAATAAAGAATATAAAGATTATGAAGATTGGGGAGGCGATTGCACTAATTTTATTTCTCAGTGTTTAAAAGCTGGAGATATTCCTTTTGATCATTCTGGAAATAGTGTTCTTAAACAATGGTATTGGTATAGTGATAGTAGTAGAACTCCTACTTGGACTGCGGCAGAACCATTTTATAAGTATATTACTGGAAATAATAATGAAAGCAGTAGTAACTTTGGTATATATGCTAGGGAAGCTGAGTATAATGAGTTGGAACTTGGTGATATTGTTCAATTAGTTTATGAGGGTAGAGCCTATCATAATATGATTGTTACTGAGGTTATTCTTGAAGGTGACTTTTTAATTGATTATTTGATTTGTCAGCATACCTATGATTTGTTGAATTATCCACTAAGTCTAAAAGAAGGAGAGAGAAGATATTTGAAGATATTGGGGTATTATGAGTGGTAGTTTTATAATGTTCGTGAAAGGCCTTGGGTGGGGTGGTGATGTGTAATTTGACACACATGCATCTGGAAAATGCTGACAATGGATGTCAAATTACACCTTCACCTTCCACAAAAGGCTGCGAACTTAAAACTTCCACTTATGCCCCAATATTTTATTTTGTTGGGGTAGTTTTTGGGAAGAATTTGTCTTGATTTAGGGTTTGGATGTTACATATTGTTAGTACTTCTTTTATGTTTGGGTTATTTTTTATATAGTCTTCTAAGTTTGATGTGTAATAGCGTGGGTCTATTACGTGTATTTTTTTGTATTCATTTGCTAGTAGTGGTATAAAGTTGTGGGCGAAGGAGTCTTTTAAGATTAGTATTTCTTCTTCTTTATTTGGGTTTCCTTCTATTAGTGCATATGCAGGGTCTCCGTGAAGGAAGTATTGGTATTTGTTTTTTCCTTCTAATTTTTCGTTATCATATAATGTGTTGTAATTTCTATCAAAGTCTATTTCTATTTTGTGATTGTTGTAGTTTTTATAGGAGTATATGCTGTCTCCTTTTATTGTTGGGAGTATTGCTTTTGAGTAATAACTCCCTAGAAAGCTTTCCGCTACTTTTTTGTAGTTTGAGTAAAGCTCATCTTCTGTACTTAAATCTTTATTGTATAGTTCACTATATGCTAGCATTGCTCCTAATTGAGTCCAGTGATGGTCTGTGTTGAAGTATATATATTTATCTTTATTTTCCTTTAGTATGTTGTATGGTGTATAAAAGTTTTCTGTGGTTTCCTTTATATAGTTTAGTACATCTTGTTGATTATCTGTTATTGCATATGAAGGTAGTTCTTCTTCATAAAATGCTATTGATGTAGGGATAACTATCAGTTTTGATTTTATTTTGTATTCTTTATATAGTTTTTCTGTTAAATTGTTTGCCTGGGAAATATTTTGATACATAATTTCCTTATTAAAAATAAATTTCTCTAGAAGTCTGTTGTTTTTTGTTATATATATATTTCTAAATTCTCTATTTCCTAACATGTAACTTATACTATTTTTAAAAGATATAAATTCTTCTCTATATGGAAATTGGTCTTCTGTGTATTTATCAAAGTTCTCCATAAAATAACCATTTTTAATTTTATCTAATGATAGCTTAGGCAATTGTGTTAGTATTTTATTTTCTAATGTACTTACTGTTTTATCTGGAGTAAGTATATTTATAATTGGAAATATAAATATAAAAATTAAAAATATAGATACTGTTAAAAATTTTAGTATATTATTTTTGCTCATATAATCACCTACTTTTAGAATCTAAAATATAAAAATGGATTGAATGTTGAGTCTACTAAAAATGCAGTAGATATTATTAATCCTAAGACTAAAGCTATAAATTTTATTATAGTATATTTTGAAAGTATGTTTTTAAATATTGGTGTTGATGCTAGTATTCCTATAATTAAAATTGATATGTTAGGTACTAAGTAATATAAAAATGTTTTATCAATTAATACATTATTAAAGTTAAACATTGCTTTATAATATTTAAATACATCGTTAAAGCTTGTTATATCAAATAATACGAAACTAATTAAAATTAAAATTATTACATATAGATGACTAACTATATTAGGTAAGGATTTTAGTTTTTCTAGTAAAAATAGTTTTTCTAAAATTAAAATAAATCCAAAGTAAAGTCCCCATAATATAAAGTTAAAACTAGCTCCATGCCAAAGTCCTGTTAAAAACCATACTACAATAATATTAAATAGCCATCTTGATTTAGCGCATCTATTTCCTCCTAGAGGTATATAAACATAATCTCTAAACCATATTCCTAATGACATATGCCATCTTCTCCAAAATTCAGTTATAGATTTGGATATATAAGGATAGTTAAAGTTTTCTAAAAAGCTAAATCCAAACATCTTACCTAGTCCAATTGCCATATCAGAGTATCCTGAAAAGTCGAAGTATATTTGTAGTGTAAAGCAGATTATACCAAGCCATGCAGTTGATATAGATAAGTTATTATAATTAGAACTTTTTATATTAAACCAGATTATCCCTAGGTTATTAGCAAGTATTACTTTTTTAGAAAGTCCTATTATAAACCTACAAACACCATCGTAAAGTTTATCAAAATTATGTGTACGATTGTTTAAGTCATTTGCAATGTCAGAGTATCTAACTATAGGTCCAGCAACTAATTGTGGAAATAAAGTTATGTAAGATGCAAGAGAAATTATATTTTTTTGAACTGGGGCTTCATTTCTATAAACATCTATTGAATAAGACATTGTTTGAAAAGTATAAAAGCTAATTCCTATAGGTAAGACAATATTTAATAAAGGAATATTATTATTAGAAATATTGTTATATATTGATATTAAAAAATCACTATATTTAAAAAATGCTAATAGTGACAAGTTTATAATTATGGATGATATTAAAGCTATTTTAGATTTTATATTTCCTCTATTTTTATCTATAATTATTGCATGTATATAATCTGAAAATATAGAGAATATCATTATAAATATATATAAAGGCTCTCCCCAGGCGTAAAAGAATAAGCTGAAGATAAATAAAACTAGATTCCTAAGCCTATAGGGAGATAAGTAATAACAGATTAATACTAAAGGTAAAAAATAAAAAATAAATGCTATGCTACTGAAAACATTCATTTTATATCATCTCCTTATTTTGTGATTGTATCTATTATAAGTTGGTTTATCTTTTCTACATTGTCAGCAGATATAAGATATACATAATTTCCTTTTTTCTCGATTACTGTGTTTGCAGCTCTTGTTGCATTTTCTTCTTTTCCGTATCCATCACCAAAAGGTCTCATGATCATGCCTTCTTTGTAACTTTCTAATGCTTCAAAAGCTTTATTAGCATCATCTTCACTTGAAGTTTTTATAAATAAAATATCTTCAAGTGCAATATTAATAGCAGCTCTTATCATAAATCCTTCTTCAATAGAATCTTTTATATCATTGAAATAGTCAAAATCAGTTATGTTGTAATTCATAGACTGCTCAACTAGTAAACCAGATGATGTAATTGCTTTTTCAACTGTAGATGCAGAAACGTTTTTATATTCGCTACCTTTTGAGCATCCAACTAATCCTAGTGTTAAAACTAGAGATAATATTAAAATTAGTTTTTTCATGTAGTACCTCCAAAATTTGTATTTTTTTGTCGTTATATTTTATAGTTTACTATACTTTTTAACAAAAAAGGTAATAAAATTATTACAGTTTGATTACATTTTAATTACATTTTGAAAACATTTTTAATATTATTATTTACAAAAATATTGAAGGTTATATATTGGAATGATAAAATAAAATTTAAGTAGTATGGTATTTATATACTAAGAAGTAAAAGGATGGGAAACTATGTCATATAAACGTGGTAGAAGTAAAAATAATGTTACGTATTTACATAAAAAAAACAAGAAAAGTGTAAAAAATGTAAAAAGAAAAAAGAATGTAAAAAAAAGAAAAGTTAACTTAAAGAATTTATCTATATTAGTTGTAGGGATTTTAATTTTAAGCTTTGGATTATTTAAAGCTGGACAAGGTGTAACAACTTTAGTAAAAAATATAGCTAGTAAAACTACACAAACTAGTGAAGCTGAAACTATTGAACTTGAAAAGCAATTTGACATGGGCGAAGAGCAAGGTTTATCTACAAAAAAATATACTATCTTTATAGATCCAGGTCATGGTGGTGAGGATAATGGTATGCAAAACAAGGAAACTGAAGTATATGAAAAGGATATAACTTTAGCTATAGGAAAGAAACTTGCTTCAAAGTTATCTAAACATACTGATGTTGATGTAGTAATGTCTAGGAGTGATAGTAGTAAAAATTTAACTACAACTGAGAGAATTGAAGAAGCTAGCAAAGCTAAAGCCGATGTTATGATTTCATTACATATGAATGCTGAATATGGTGGAAATACTGCAAGTGGTGTAGAAGTATATTATAAAAAAGATGATATAAATAAGACTAATGAATTAGCTAGCTTAATACAAGATTCTATAAAGTCTTATGTTGAGATAAGAGACAGAGGTGTTGGAGTAGGTAGATTTGATATATTAGATAAATCTACTGTTTCAGCTATTATGATAAAATGTGGATTTATTACTAATACAGAGGAAGTTAAGAACTTAACTGGTGATAAATATTTAGATGAGTTTACTGAAGGTATAGCACAAGGAATACTTTCATATATAGATGCTAATAAGTAATTAATGGTCGAAAACGGGCAAAAGTTAATATAAAATCCAAGTCATGCAGCTTAAGGGATGCTGCTAATGGCTTGGATTTTATATTTAACTTCTGCCTTTTTGTTTTGCTACGTTATTAATTATTTTGGGGGTGGGGGAACAATTGGTGTTAAAAAAGATATATTAGAGTAGTAGCATATATTTTTTAGGAGTGAGATGTATGGGTGATTCTACTTTTAATATTGTTAATTTTGATGGTGGTGGTCTTAGAGGGCTTTTGAGTATTAGTTTGTTTGAGAGAATTCAAAGGGAGTTTCCTGATACTTTAAAGAGGACGGATATGATTGGTGGTACATCTACAGGAAGTTTGATTGCTTTAGGGTTGGCTTATGGATTAAGCCCTAGAGAAGTTAGAAATATGTATTCTGATGAGAATGTTAAGTATATATTTGATAAGTCTTATTCTGAAATGTTAAGACCTAAGTATGATAATAAACATCTTAGAGATGTTTTACGTAAAGTTTTTCCTGAAAAGTTAAAGTTGAAAGATCTTAAGAAGTTAGTTGTTATACCTTCTTTATATATTGGGAATGAGACTAGTGAGTGGAAGCCTATATTTTATAATAATTTACCAGATTCTCCAACTGAGAATGCTAGGGTTATAGATGTAGCTATGTGTAGTAGTGCTGCACCTGTATTTTTTCCTACTTATGATTGTCATATAGATGGAGGTATTGTTGCAAGTGATCCTAGTTTAGCGACTATAGTTTATGCCCTAGACCAAAAGTTAGGGAAAAAACCTGAGAATATTAGACTTTTATCTATAGGAACTGGATATCTTTATAATAGTATAAAACATGATACTACAGGTTGGGGTGCTATTGATTGGGTTATAAGTAAAGAGCCTTATTTTCCTATTATATCTGTTACCTTAGAAGGTAATAGTCAAACTAGTCAATTATTTTCAAGTATGCTTTTAGATGAAAATTATCATAGATTAAATCCTAGAATGAATAAAGATATTGGTATGGATGATGTAGAGTCCTTGGATTATTTGAAAAATTTAGGTAAAGACTATAATATAGATGAAACAATTAAGTGGATGAGTACTAAGTGGAATAGACTAGGTTAATATTGTGCTATAATAAATAAAGGAGAAGTTAATATCATATTTTGGAGGAAAATATGAAGCACAATTTAGGGGAAATGGAAATAGAGATAGATAATTTTTATAGTTCAAAAAATTATGAACAAAGCTTGGAAATAGAGTTTAGAAAATCTAAGGGGATTTACTATACTCCAAAAGTTATAGTAAATTATATTATGGAAAAAACACTAAAAAATCATGATATAGTTAATAACCCATGTCCGAGAGTGTTAGATATGTCTTGCGGATGTGGGAATTTTTTATTACAAGCATATGATATTTTATATGATTTACTTGAAGAAAATATTTTTGACTTAAAAGAAAAGTATAAAAGTGATTATTGGTGTTTAGAGAATATCCATAAACATATAGTAGAAAATTGTATTTTTGGAATTGATATAGATAGTAATGCTATAAAAATTTTAAAACAAAGTCTTTGTGATAAAGATACAAATATTAATAATATAGTTAATGAAGATTATAATTACAATATTTATAATGATGATGGGTTAAAAAAAGAATGGGAATTTAAGTTTGACTATATAGTTGGCAATCCACCATATGTAGGTCATAAGTCATTAGATAAAGAATATAAAAAATACCTTATAAAAGAATTTAATCAAGTTTATAAAGATAAGTCTGATTTATATTTTTGCTTTTATAAAAGAGCTATAGATTTACTTAATGATAATGGTGTTATGTCTATGATTACACCAAGATATTTTTTAGAAAGTCCATCAGGTAATTCTTTAAGACTTTTTATTAAAAACAATGCCTCTATTAAAGAGATAGTGGACTTTTTAGGAGCTAAAGTTTTTAAAAATGTAGGTATTGCAAGTTGTATAATTACAATGAGTAAAATTTTAAACTCAAATAATTACATAGATGTTTATAAGGCAAAAAATGAAGATATAAAAATTAATGAATTAGAAGATTTAAATAGTTTATTAAATAGTTTTGAATTTGATAAATTTAGCTTAAATCAAAAATTACTAGATAAAAATTGGATTATAACGAATAGTAAAGACAGAGAGTTTTACAATAATATAGAATCAATATGTGAATATTCTTTAGGAGATATTGTAAATAGTTTTCAAGGTGTTATTACAGGTTGTGATAAAGCATTTATTATAGATGGTAACAATAAAAAAGATGTTCCAGATAATATTTTAAAAGTATGGGTAAAAAATAAAAATATTAAAAAATATGTAATAGAAAAAAGTAATTATAATTTAATATACTCTAATGATATAGATAATCAGGATAATTATAAAGAAGTAATAGATAAATTTATAATGCCATATAAGTCAAAATTAGAAAATAGACGTGAATGTAAAAGGAATGTAAGAAAGTGGTATGAGTTACAATGGGGAAGGGAAAAATCATTATTTGAAAGAATAAAAATAATGTATCCATATAAATCTAAATGCAATAGATTTGCTATAGATTATAGTAATTCATATTGTAGTGCAGATGTATATTCTTTTTATATAAAAGATGAGTATATAAATGAATTTTCTAATGAGTATTTAGTTGCTATACTAAATTCTAATATATATGATAGATATTTTAAAATAAATGCTAAAAATATGGGAAAAGAAATTTACGATTATTATCCTAATAAAGTTATGGAAATTAAAATATTTAAGGATGATAATTATGAAGAAATAGAAAGTAAATGCAAACAAATATTGAAAATTTTGTATAATAAAAATTTATATGAAGAATATGAATTTTATCATGAAGAAATTTGTAAACTAGAATATGAAATAAATGATTTAATAAAAAGTTCTTTGAAATTATAGAGTATATTCACTAATACATAGCTCGTTTCATATAATCTAAAGAATATCTTAATTTAAGGGGGCAAAAAAATGATTATATCTAGGGTGTCAGAAGGCGAAAAAAGAGTATATGTGGATGTTAGTGGGTATATAACAAAGAAAGATGCTAGAGAATTTTTAAATAAATATAAAAGTATGAGTAGAGGAATGAATTTTTCACAATATAACTTGGTAGTTAAACCAGGTGTATTTAAATGTGAAGATAATAGCGATATAAGAACTACTTGTATGACATTTTTAAAATCAGGTTATAGAAAAATTTATATAATTGATGAAGATAATCAGTTTACAAGAACTTTAAATCTTAAACCTATGGAGAAAAAATTGTTTTTTAAGTCTGTAAAGGTTATTCCTGATGAAAGTTTAATTAAATAAATTTATTATGTAAAATTTCAAATAATATATAAAAATTATGAAAGATATGTACTTTTGAATAAAGTTTATGGTAAAATATAATTAAATTTTTAGAAAAGTATATATCTTTCTAAAAATAGATATAGGTGGTAATATGAAGGGTTTAGTTTTAGAAGGTGGAGGCACTAAAGGTGCATACCAAATAGGCGCTTATAAAGCCCTAAAAGAACTTGGAGTTGAATTCCAAGGCGTATCAGGAACATCTATAGGAGCTTTAAATGGTGCATTTATAATTCAAAATGATATTGAAATAATGGAAGATATCTGGAGAAATTATGATTATACTAGTTTTATGAATATAGATGAAGAAACATATGAAAAATATAAAGACTTGGATTTTACTGCAAAAAACTTTAATGTTGTAATAGAATTAATAAATAAAGCAAGAAAAAATCAAGGTATAGACATAACACCTTTAAGAGAAATGCTTGAAAAGAATATTAATGAGGAAGCTATTAGAAATTCTAATAAAGATCTTGGTATCGTTACCGTACATTGGGATAAAAAGTTTAAACCTCATCAGCTTTTTCTTGAAGATATACCAGAAGGTAGACTGGTAGACTACTTAATTGCAAGTTCAAGTCTTCCAATATTTAATTTGGAAAAGATGGATGACAAGCTTTATTTAGATGGGATGTTCTCAGATAATATACCAGTAAAGCTTTTAGTTGATCGAGGCTATGATGATATAGTTGTTATTAGATTAGTGGATGATTTTCTTGGCAAAATGAACTTAAATAAGTTTAATGATAAAGATATAAACATAAAAATAATAGTTCCATCAGAACCTTTAGGCGGATCTTTAAATAAAGATAAAGAAATAGTTGAAAAAAATATACTTTTAGGTTATCTTGATACTATGAAGGCTTATGATAGATATGAAGGAGTTAAATATTACTTCAATCTAGATTATAGATATGATGAAGACTATTGTTTCGAAAAATTTAAAAACTTAAAAAAAGAAACTATAGAAGATTTGTGTAAAACACTTGGAATAAAAAGAGAAGCATCTCGTAGAACATTATTTGAAAATGTTATACCAAAAATAGGTGAAGTATTAAATCTTCCCAAAGAATTTTCATATAAGCAATTATTTTATTCAGTGTATGAGCAAAAGCTTCAAGAAAACGGTATTAATCGTGTAAACCTGTATGATTTTTCCAAATTATTAGGTACAGTTCATAAAAACTATAAATCTAATAGTAATAGTGAAGAAATTAACGAAAATAAAGCGATTATACCTGTATCAAAAAGTAAATTACCTAAGGTTGTAACCTATCAAATTATAGGTGACTTTAAAAGCCAAGGATAATTATATAAAGCTAATAAAGTAAATAAATACTTTAATTATAAATATTTTGGAGGTTCAAAAGATGGAAAAGATAGTAAGTATAAAAAATGCAAGTGGGTTACATGCTAGACCAGCAGGAATGTTTGTTAAGAAAGCTGCTGAATTCAAAGCTACAGTAGAAGTTATAGCTAAAGGAAAAACTGTAAATGCTAAATCTATAATGGGAATAATGAGCTTAGGATTAGGTAAAGGTGATGAATTAACAATATCTGCTAAAGGTGAAGATGAAGAAGCTGCTGTTAATACTTTAGTTGAATTAATAGAAGGTGGATTTGGAGAGTAATAATTAGTCTCTTAAAATTAGAGAGTTATATGCTTATTGACAAGTGGGTGACATATAAAATATCGCACATGCAGCTGAAAAGATGCTGCGAATGTACGATATTTTATATGTTCACCCTTTGCTAGTAAATTTATAGCTCTGATAATTTTAATAGATTAAGTTATTACTTTTGTATTTATAGTGAGGAATAACGAAAAGGAATTTATATATAACAACAGGTTATTTTTTAGGAGGAATATTACTATGTTTAGAGGAACAGGGGCGTCTCCAGGGATTGCTATAGGAAAAGTATTAGTTGTAGAACACAGTGAGTTAGAAATAGAAAAAAAGTCTATTACTAATGTTGATGAAGAAGTTGCTAAGCTTGATAAAGCTGTTGAAATATCAAAAGAAGAGTTAACTAAGGTTAAGGAAAAGGCTTTAGTTGAACTTGGAGAACATGAAGCTCAAATATTCGAATCTCATTTATTAGTTTTAGAAGATCCAGAATTAATAGATACTGCTAAAGCTAAGATACAAGATGAGTTAGTTAATGCTGATTTTGCATTAAAAGAAATAAGAGATATGTTCGTAGGTATGTTCGAATCTATGGATAATGAATATATGAGAGAAAGAGCAGCAGATATAAAAGACGTTACTAATAGAATAATAAGACATTTAGTAGGGGCTAAAATAGTTGATTTAGCAGCTTTAGAAGAAGAAGTTATTTTAGTTGCTCATGACTTAACACCATCAGATACAGCTACTATGAATAAATCTAAGGTGTTAGGATTCTTAACTGATATAGGTGGAAGAACTTCTCATACTGCAATAATGGCAAGAACTTTAGAAATAGCTGCAGTAGTAGGTCTTACAGATATGACTACTAAAGCTAAAGATGGAGACTTTATAGTATTTAATGGAGATACAGGGGAAGTAATATTAAATCCTGACGAAGAAACTATAGCTAAATATACTCAATTAAAAAATGAGTTTGAAGAATATAGAAAATCATTAGAATTATTAAAAGGGAAATCTTCAGTAACTTTAGATGGTAGACATGTAGAGTTAGCTGGAAATATAGGAAGTCCAAAGGATGTTGAAGGTCTTATAAAGAATGATGCTGAAGGTGTTGGTCTTTATAGAACAGAGTTCTTATATATGGATAAAGAAGATGCATTCCCAACTGAAGAAGAGCAATACGAAGCTTATAAAGCAGTTTTAGATGGAATGAATAATAAGCCTATAGTAATAAGAACATTAGATATAGGTGGGGATAAAGAATTACCATACTTTGAAATGGAAGAAGAAATGAATCCATTCTTAGGATACAGAGCTATAAGAATATGTTTAGATAGAAAAGATATATTCAAAACTCAATTAAGAGCTTTATATAGAGCTAGTGTACATGGTACATTAAGAATAATGTTCCCAATGATATCATCTTTAGAAGAACTTTTAGCTGCTAAAGAAGTAGTTGAAGAAGTTAAAGGTGAATTAAAAGCTGAAGGAATAGCTTTTGCTGATAATGTAGAAGTAGGTATGATGATAGAAATACCATCTGCTGCTGTTATATCTGATATATTAGCAAAACACGTTGATTTCTTCTCAATAGGAACTAACGATTTAATACAATATACTTGTGCAGTTGATAGAATGAATCAAAAGATAAGTTATCTTTACAACCAATTTAACCCAGCTGTACTTAGACTTATAAAAACAGTTATAGATAATGCTCATAAAGAAGGAAAATGGGTAGGAATGTGTGGAGAATCTGCAGGAGATCAAAGAATGATACCAATACTTCTTGGATTTGGTCTTGATGAATTCTCTATGTCACCAATATCTATACTTCCAGCTAGAAAGTTTATAACTTCTGTAAATTATGAAGATATGAAGAAGTTTGCTGATGAAGTATTATCTATGGGTAAAGCTGAAGAAATAAAAGCTCACGTAGAGAAAACTTTTAATATGTAATAGATTCCCTCAACGGCCGGGGGCAAAATCAAAAAATCCTAGACTAGCAGCTGGAAAAATGCTGCGAAAGTCTAGGATTTTTTTGATTTTGCTCCCTTTGCCTAATGTTTGCGAATATATTACTGATATAAATCTCCTGCTAGTTTTTCTAGTTTTTTTATGTTTAGGATTGTTATGTCTTTTCCGTCTTTTTTTATTATTTTTTCACTGCAGAATTTATCTAGTACTCTCAGTAGGTGTCTGTAGCTTGTGCCTAGTTGTTCTGATATTTGGGTTAGGGTATCAGAACTGTTGTCATATCCTTCTTCTGTTGAGTATGTTGCTAGGATGTAACTTGCTAGTCTGTTTTCTAGTGGATATAGCATGTTTATTGAACTTGATAGTGACGCACTTGATAGTTTGAACGCTAGCTGTCTACATGTATATGATAAAAATTTTGCATCGTTTAAAGCTACTTTTTCTATTATTTCCCTTGGTATCGCTAAGCATAGGCAGTCTTTTATTGCTTGTATGTTGCAGTCTATTGTTGTGTTGTTTAGTATTTCTGTATCACCTATTATTTGTATTGGTGAGTAGAATCTAATTAGTAAGGATTTTCCGTTTGGTGCGCTTATATAAACTTTTGCTCTTCCTTTTAAAAAGAAATATAGGTGATTTAACTCTTCACCTGACGAACAAATATGTTCTCCTTTTTTAAAGTGATATAATTCCATGTACTTAGTCATATCTGTATTGAACATCTCATTTATATTGCATTTATTTATATAGTAATTTAATTTAGATTCATTATCTATTTTAAACATTTTTTAATTCTCCTAAAAAAATATTCGATAATATGACAAATGTCATATTATGTCGCTGTCACTATCTGATATTATAACAAAGCGAGATAAATGTAAATAGTATTTACTAGGAGGAATAGTACGTGAAGAAAATATTATGCTTATGTACAACTTTAATGCTAGCTATGTTAGCTTTAGTAGGTTGCTCAAGCTCAAATGAAAGTAATGATGATAAAATAAAAGTAATCATGGTAACAAGTGTTGGTGGAGTAAATGACCAAAGTTTTAACCAATCATCTTGGGAAGGTTTACAACAAATAAAAAAAGATTTCGATAATATAGAAGTAAGTTATATAGAATCAAAGCAAGAAGCTGAATATGCAGCTAATTTAGAAACAGCTGTTGATGATGGTGCTGATTTAATATTAGCAACAGGTTTCCCATTACAAGATGCAGTATTAAAAGCAGCTAAAGATTATCCAGAGCAAAAGTTTGCTATAGTTGATGTTGATTATGGTGATGAGACTCCTGATAATGTTGCTTGTATATCATTTGCAGAAGAACAAGCAGGATATGTTGTTGGTTTAGTAGCAGGTAAGGAAACTAAAACTAATAAAGTTGGATTTATTGGTGGAATGGATAATGTAGTTATAGAGAGGTTTGAAGCTGGATACAAGGCTGGAGTAGCTGAAGCTAACCCAGATTGTGAAGTTAAAGTTCAATATGCAAATACTTATTCAGATCAAGCTAAAGGAAAATCAATAGCTCAACAAATGTATTCTAATGGAATAGATATAATATTCTCTGCAGCAGGTGATACTGGTGTTGGTGCAATAGAAGCAGCTAAAGAGCAAAATTTATTTGCAATAGGTGTTGATAGAGACCAAAGTAGTTTAGCTCCAGAAAACATACTAACTTCAGCAATGAAGAAAGTTAATGAAGGTGTTTACAATGCAGTTAAATTATTAGCTGAAGGTAAATTTACAGGTGGAACAACTTTAAGATATGGATTAGAAGATAACAGTATAGGATTAGCTCCAACTACTGATAACTTATCTGAAGAAACATTAAACTATGTAAATGGAAAAATAGAAGAAATAGTAAATGGAAAAATAATAGTTCCAAATAAATAGGAAATTATTTTATATATGTAATAATAATTAAAAAAAGTATATCTGCAAATGCAGGTATACTTTTTTATTTTAATATGGACAATCTGGACATCCGTGCCCACAACACATGCTAAGTTCCATATTTTTAGGTGTAATATGAATGTTATTATTTTCATCTAAGTCTATTTTAATATCACCATATTGCATATATTCATATTGACTTAATAAAAATGTAAGATCATCTATTTTATAAACTAAATCATCATCTTTTGGAGAATCTAAAGTCATATTAAAATTAGGACCTTCAAATCCAACGCCAGAAAAATAAATTCTTATGTTATTTCCAACGCCATTAAGTTCTTTTATCTTATTTTTTATATTAAAAAGAGATTTATCATCTATTGCAATCATTAAATAATCCTTTCTTAATGTCCGCAGCCAGAGCAACCTCCACCGCAACCATCATCGTTAGAATTTTCAGGAGATACTTTAAATCCATAACCAGTGTCTTTTATCATCATATCTCCATATTGCATATAATCAGATTTACTCATTATAAAATGAATATTATCTACAGTATATGTTTCATCATCACTTCTTTGCTCATCCAGAGCAAGGCCAAAAGATGGCCCACCTCAACCAATGCCTGCAAAATAAACTCTTATTTTTGCATCAGGATTTTTATCTTTTAAAACATCTTTTAAAGCTAGAGTAGCTTTTTCATCTAAAGTTACCTTCATTTATTTCATTCCTTTCTAAAAATATATTTATAAGTATTATTCCTAAATCTGCTTATAGATATTTAATAATTTTTGTTTATTTTTATATCCCCACATCCACATTTTACTTTTAATATATTTTTAGGATTTTTACCAATACTATTAGACTTGAAGTCTGTATCAACTTCACCTATATCACAAGAAGTATCTAGTAAAAATTTATTTTCCTTTTGTATATTAACAGTAATATCACCTATACTTGATGATAATTCTGTATTTCCAGTTAAATTAGAGATACCACATTTTATATCACCAGTAGTAATATTTATATACCCTTGACCTAGTAAAGTTGAAACATCTACAGAACCAGTATTTAACCCTATACCATAACTATTTGCAGATAAGTAGTTTATATTCATATCTCCTGTACTACTTTCAGCTATAAATGATTTACAATTTACATTTTTATCTATATTAACATCTCCAGTAGATAAATAAATTTCAAGATTTTCTAAGTTTAAATCAGATGTAAAATTAATATCACCAATAGAAAGAGTAACATTTAAGTTTTTATTATAAGAAGAAGGTAAGTAAATTAAAAGTTCTCTTTTAAATGACTTAGCAACTGAATTTATATCTAGTTTTGAATTTCTGTAAATATTTATTGAATTATCGCCTTCTTCTATTTTTAATTGCTCCTTTTCAGATAACTCTCTATTGCATTTTTCAACTATTTTAATTTTATCTTCTGTATTTTCAAGGAATGTAACATCATCAACATCTAGGTCTAAATTTATGTCATTTATATTTTTTAAGCTTAATTTACTTTCAGATACAACGTTTAAATCTTTACTATAATTAATATAATTAGATTTTATAGCACTAAAAACTTCTTGCTGGGAATCTTTTGAATTTGTGAAAACACAAACTAAACCAAGTGTTATTGCAGAACAAAAAATCATTTTAAAAATATTAAATCTTCTTCTCATATTCTTTCTCCTCTTTAGTAATAAAAGTAAGCCTTCATAACTTATCCTATTAAGGCTTCTATTAAAAAAATAATCTATGAGTATGACTATATAATTTATAAACAAGTAAAGCACAACAATAGAAATATATATAAATTAAGATATACATTTTCTTATTTTGTATTATTTACTATATTCATATTTATAGTCATATAAATTGTGATGAAAATATTTATTTTTATTGTCTGAAATATAAAGCATAACTGAAATGATGTATTTATTTTTAAGATTTATTTTAGATAAGATTAGAATTTATTAGGTCATTAAAAATTTTTTGAGATTTAAGCTTGTCTATAATAGAATAGTATTTTAATATTAGCTAAATGTCAATTTATTACAGAAACAAATGTAATAAATTTTACTATTTCTTTTATTTATAATAGGAAGTATAACTATATTATATATATTAGGTAAAATATACATGTTGAATAAAACATAATAATAGAAATGATAATTATTTACAATACAATTTTATTATGATATTATATTAAACGTTAGAGTGCTAATGATTAGCCATCTAATTAATTTTAGAAATGGAGTAAAACAAATGAAAAAAAATCATATAAGACCAAATACATTACATTCTACTTTAATGAAATTACATAGAGCTCATAAAAAAAGAGCTAGTCACATGTTTAAAGAAGTAAACTTAACAGAAGGTAAACCAAGGCTTTTAGATTTCTTAGTTAATAATTCAGGTTGTAGTCAAAGAGAATTAGCAAAGTATTGCAAGATAGAACCAGCTACAGCTACAAGTATATTAGCAGGAATGGAAAAAGAAGGACTTATATATAGAGAGAGAAATGCTAATGACAAGCGCATCTTAAATGTATTTCTAACAGAAAAGGGTATAGATGCACAAAAAAAAGTTGAAAAAGTATTTTTAGAGTTAGATGATATTTGCTTTGAAGGTTTTAGTGAAGAAGAAAAGTTAGAAACTATAAAAATATTAAATAAATTACATGACAATTTAATTAAGCACAAAGAGTAAATTTTAATAAGTAAGGAGAGATTGAATTGATAAAATTACTGAAATATCTAAAAGGTTCAGCAGTAGTATGTGCAATTTTAGCACCTTTAGCAATGTGCTTAGAAGTTGCAATGGACTTACTACAACCAACGCTTTTGTCAAATATAATAGATATTGGTGTTGCTAATGGCGATTTAAATTACGTATTAGTAGTAGGTATAAAGATGGTAATTGTTGCAGTAATAGGATTATTTGCAGGAGCAGCATGTTCTTATTTAGCAGCAGTAGCATCGATGAAATTAGGAGAAGGTGTAAGAGAAGGTCTATTTAATAAGATACAAACTTTATCATTCTTAGAATTAGATAAATTAAAAACATCCTCATTAATAACAAGACTTACAAATGATGTAACTCAGCTTCAAATGATGATGAATATGTCACTTAGAATGATGGTAAGAGCGCCACTTACAGCAATAGGTGGTTTAGTTATGGCTATAATTTTAAGTAAACAATTAGCAAGTATTTTCATAGTAGCATTACCAATAATACTTGTTTCAATTTTATTTATAATAAAAAAATCATTGCCACTATTTACATCAGTACAGCAAAGAATAGATAACATAAACACAGTAATGCGTGAGAGTATACTTGGTGTTAAGGTTATAAAAGCATTTGCTATAGAAAAAACACAAGGTGAAAGATTTAATGAAGCTAATGACAACTTAACTAATGAAAGTATAGCTTCACAAAATATGAACTTAATACTTTGGCCAATCGCTACATTAATAATGAACTTAACAGTAGTAGCAGTACTTTGGTTTGGTGGAAATATGGTTAATAATGGAGACCTTGAAATTGGTAAGATAATGGCATTTATAAATTACTTACTTCAAATAATGGGTTCTGTAGTTATGGTAATAAATATAATGCTTACATTTTCAAGAGCAAGTGCATCAACTACTAGAATAAATGAAGTTTTTGAAACTGAAAGTAGTATAAAAGATAAAGAAGATAATGTTGATGTAGAAAACTTTGATATAGAGTTTAAAAATGTTTACTTTAGATACAATGAGCACAGTGAAAATGTATTAGAAGATATATCATTTAAAGCTAAACAAGGAGAAACTATAGGAATTATAGGTTCAACTGGTTGTGGAAAGAGTTCATTTGTAAACTTAATTCCAAGACTTTATGATGCAACAGAAGGTGAAATCTTAATAGGTGGAACTAATATTAAAAATATAAAATTAAATCATCTTAGAGATAACATAGGTATAGTTCTTCAAGAAAGTATATTATTTGGAGGAACTATAGAAAGTAACTTAAGATTTGGAAAAAATGATGCAAACAACTTAGACATGGAAAGTAGCGCCAAAGATGCTCAAGCTTATGAGTTTATAATGAACAAAGAAAATACTTATAAAAGTGAAGTAGAACAAAGGGGGAAAAACTTATCTGGAGGACAAAAGCAACGTTTATCAATTGCTAGAACTTTAATAAGAGACCCTAAAATATTTATAATGGATGATTCATCAAGTGCATTAGATATGGCAACAGAAGCTAAACTTCAAAATTCTATAAAAAATAGAATGAAAGACTCTACAGTACTTGTAATAGCTCAAAGAATATCTGGAGTTATGGATGCAGATAAGATTATAGTTATGGATGATGGAAGAATTTCAGATATAGGAACACATGATGAATTACTAAGAAGAAATGACATATACAGAAGTATAGCTGTTTCACAATTAGGTGAGGAGGTGCTAAAAGTTGTCTAGTAAAGGAATTTCTTTAGATAGACCTGGAAGAGGTCCAGGAATGCACATGGTAAAAAGTAATGAAAAATTAAATAACCCAAAAGAAGCAATAAACAGGTTATTAAAGTATATAGGAGGTAAAAAAGGTTCTTTAGTATTAATATTTGTATTCTGTGTAATAACAACAATCGTTAGTATATTAGGAACTAAATTAAATGGAGATATAGTAGATAAGTATATAGCAGTAGGAGATATAAGTGGTTTATATAGAATTTGTATTGTGCTTATAGGAATGTATGTTGTAGCAACCGTATCTACATTTATTCAAAATAGATTAATGGTTAGTATAGCTCAAAAAACCTCTGCAGATATAAGAAAAGATTTATATTCAAAAATGCAACACTTACCATTAAGCTACTATGATACTCACTCAAGTGGAGATTTAATGAGTAGACTTACAAATGATATAGACAATATAAATATGACTTTATCTCAAAGTATAACTCAGTTAATATCAGGAGTTATAAATATAGTTGGTATGCTTATAGCAATGCTTATGTTAAGTCCCAGTTTAACAATAATAGGACTACTAACTGTTCCTATAACAATATTTGGAACAAGAAGCATAATGAAATATACTCAACCTTTATTTATAAAAAAGCAAAGAGACTTAGGTAAACTAAATGGATATATAGAAGAAATGGTATCTGGTCAAAAAGCAGTACTTTTATTTGGTCAAGAAGAAAATGTTAAAGAAGAATTTAATAACATAAATCAAAGTATAACTAAAAGTGCAATACTTGCAGATGTACTTTCAGGTTGTATGGGACCATTAAATAACTTTATAAACAACTTAACATACTTAGTACTTGCAGTATGTGGTGGTGTATTTATATTAAAAGGAATGAATATAACAGTTGGTGTAGTATTTTCAATAATACTTTATATGAGAAACTTCAATCAACCAATAAATCAAATTCTTAATATATCAAACTCACTTCAAGGAGCTTTAGCTGGTGCTGAAAGAGTATTTGAAGTTATGGATGAAAATCCAGAAAAAGATAAAGAAGATGCAATACATGTAAATGACTTACAAGGTGAAGTCAAATTAAAAGATGTAGAGTTCTCTTACAATAAAGATAAAAAGATATTAAATAAAATTAGTTTAGATGCTAATAAAGGTCAAACTATAGCAATAGTAGGTCCAACTGGTTCTGGTAAAACTACTGTTATAAACTTATTAAATAAATTCTATAACATTGATAGTGGTACTATAACTATAGATGGAAAAAACATAGATGATTTTAGCATGGAAAGTTTAAGAAAATCAGTAGCAGTTGTATTACAAGATACTTATCTTTTCTCTGTTAGTGTTCGTGAAAACTTAAGATATGGAAACTTAAATGCAAGTGATGAAGAAATAATTAAGGCTGCTAAACTTGCCAATGCACATCATTTTATAATGCAACTTGAAGATGGATATGATACAGTACTTTCTGATAATGGAAGTAACTTATCTCAAGGTCAAAGACAGTTACTTGCAATAGCAAGAGCGATACTTTCAAAATCATCAATACTTATACTTGATGAAGCAACTTCGTCAATAGATACAAGAACTGAAGTTGAAATACAAGAAGCTATGGTTAACTTAATGAAAGGAAAAACTACTTTCATAATTGCTCATAGATTAAGTACTATAAGAAATGCAGATAAGATTCTTGCTCTAAAAGATGGAGAGATAATAGAAGAAGGAAATCATGATAAGTTACTTGAGTCTAATGGATTCTATGCTAACTTATATAATAGTCAATTTAGAAGTGGATTAAGTATATAATTTTATAAAAATAGGTGTAATTAATATTACGCCTATTTTTATTTTTAAAATATTATTTTTTATAATTTAGGAAACTCAAACTTTTTTGAATTTTTATAATTTTGATTAACCATAAATTTCTTTTTTTGATATAATAGAAAATAGTCGTTAAATGTATAATAAAGGGATAAATAAAAATGGAAAAGATAAAAGGTAAAATAATAAAGGTATTATTAGTGTATTTATTTGTATTTCTAAGCAGCACAGATGCTAGTGCAGAAAATAGGCAAAAAGTTTTATATATAAGTTCAGGATCTCCTACATATACAGGTACTCAAAGTCAAATGCATGGGTTTGATGATTTTTTAAGAGATGATTATGAAATATACTATGAGTATATGAATACATTTAAATATCCAAAATTAGAGCGAGAAGAATCATTTTACTCCTTATTAAAATATAAACTTGAGGTGTATCCGGATTTTGATGCAGTTGTATTTGTTGATGATATTGCTAGTTCATTTGGGTTAAAACATAAAGAATTATTTGGGGAAAGTAAGTTATTTTTATCCAGTGTATTAGATGAAAGAATAGTTGAATATTCAAAGAATAATGGGATTGAATGTGTAATTAAAGAGTTTAAGCCTATTGTAGATAATGTAAATATTATAGGTCAAATATATAGAAATACTAGAAGTATGAAAACTTTGACCTTAATTACAGGACCTGAAGATATATATAAAGAAGAAATTGATGAATTTTATTCATTAAAGGAAAAATTTCCAAGGTTGAAGTTTGAAAATAAAACGCTAGGATTTAAGAGTGAAGAAGAACTACAGGATGCTTTATCAGAATACTCAAAAGGAAAAGACATTATATTATTTTATATGCCAAATAGTTCAGCTTCATCACAGGATGTAAAAAATACAGAAACAAAACTATGGTCAGCTAATCAAATTTTGAATTGTATAAAAAATGTAACCAATGCACCAATATTTACAACTATTCGTGAAGGTATAGAATATGGAATGTTAGGTGGATATACTACAGACTTTTACAAGATGGGTAAGGTTACAGGAGAGGTAGTAAAGGATTCTCTAGAATCTACTGGTAAATATAACAGTTTAGTAGAAGGTAAGGAAACTAGTACTTTAATATTTAATCAAAAACAAATGACTAAAAACTTTATAAGTAAGTTACAATTACCTGACGATGCTGAATATATATATGAAGCAGAAGAATTTATAGACGCTTATACAGAAGAGCTTATTACAGCTATTATTACATTTCTTATACTTTGTTTAATAATAGCATTTTTAATTAATCAACAAAAAATAAATAAAGATATAAATAAAAAGTTACAGGAATCTAAAGAAATAGCTGAAAAGGCCAATGAAGCTAAAAGTAATTTTATAACTAATATAAGTCATGAATTAAGAACACCCGTTAATGTAATATCATCATCATCACAACTTATAAAGAGAAATCTTGAAATTAAAGGAGAAATAAACAAAGAAAGTTTAATTTCTAATATTAATATGATACAACAAAACTCTTCAAGATTAATAAGACTTATAAATAATATTATAGATGTTACAAAATCAGATAAGGGTTCTAGCTGTATAAACCTTCAAAATACAGAAATCATAAGTCTTATAGAAGATACTGT
Organism: Romboutsia sp. Marseille-P6047; assembly: GCF_900604535.1. Classification (NCBI taxonomy): domain Bacteria; kingdom Bacillati; phylum Bacillota; class Clostridia; order Peptostreptococcales; family Peptostreptococcaceae; genus Romboutsia; species Romboutsia sp. Marseille-P6047. The sequence continues at coordinate 327,132 of NZ_UWOT01000001.1, read as the reverse complement.
TCTTTCAGTAGTTCCATTTGCTGAAAATAAAAACTTAAACTTAATTTTAGATACTGATGTAGAAGAGCTTATTATGGCAGTAGATATAGATAAGATAGAAAGAATTATACTTAACTTACTTTCAAATGCAATAAAATTTTCTTATGATAAAGGAACAATCTTAACTCATATAGGAATAGAAGAAGATAATTTAATTTTTAGCGTAGAAGACGAAGGTATAGGAATAAAAGAAGAAAGTTTATCGAAAATATTTGAAAAATTTGTACAAATAGATGATAGCCTTACAAGACTAAATGAAGGTAGTGGTATAGGATTAGCTATAGTAAAATCATTTGTAGATTTACATAATGGATCTATAGATGTAAAATCAGAATATCAAAAAGGAAGCAAATTTACTATTAAGTTACCTATAAAGAAAATTGAATCATCAAAAATAATATATAGTTCAAATATAGAAACTAAAAATACAATAGCTGAACTTTCAGATATATATTTTTAATTAGTTAAATTTAATAAGAATGGCATACATAAAATTTATGTATGCCATTCTATTAGTTTTTTATTTAGCAATTCTTTTGTTGATATAGGCAATTAAATTTGTAATAGTAAAACCTATAAATAGTAAAAATAAAATTAATAAACAAGATATACTTAAAAATAAATTCATTGTCCCAAATACAATATACCATTCAGTGCAGGACAGTTTAAATGTAAAAAACTCTATAAGTGTAGATATAATACTAGAGATAATTATGACTAAGCTTATAATCATAATATATTTACTATAACTTAATCTTATATTTTTAAATTTACCCGTATCTCTACTTGTGTTTAATTTAGATAACACTCTACTAAATAAAAAACCAAGCACTCCAAATAAAAATATTAGAAAATAAATTTCATACATAAATATCCCCCTAAAGTACTGTAGATATACAGTATACAATAGATTGGGGAAATATAGAATATATAATTTAAAATGATAAGTAAAATCTATTGAAAATAAATATCAAAAAATACTTGACGTAGAGAAGATAAATAGCTATTATAAAATTAAGATGATAATGATTATCATTAATAAAAAGGAGGGCAAGATATGAGTAATAGAGTAAATATAATATACTGGAGTGGAACAGGTAATACAGAATTAATGGCTAAGTCAATTTACGATGGAAGTAAGGGTAGCGAAAATGTTAAGCTACTTTCAGTTGAAAATGCTAGTTTAGATGATGTAAAGGAAGCAGATATATTATTTTTAGGATGCTCATCTATGGGAAATGAAGAGTTAGAAGAAACAGAAATGGAACCATTTATGGAAAGTATATCAAATGATATAAGCGGTAAAAAGATTATATTATTTGGTTCATACGGATGGGGCGATGGTGAATGGATGCAAGATTGGGAAGAAAGAGTTAAAAAGTGTGGAGGAATCTTAGTTGAGCAAAGCATAATCTGTAATGAAGGTCCATCAAGTGAAGATATAGAAAACCTTACCAGCTTAGGTAAAAAATATACTTTATCAGTAGAAGCAAAGCAAGTTAATTAAATATAGAGTAGACATATAAATATCCATACTTATAAAATCAATTAATTTTATAAGTATGGATATTTCATTTACACAATAATTAAACTAAGTACTCATTAGAAAGTTATAAAAATTAGTATAATCATTAGTAAATATAGACTCTTTTAAAAAGATAAAATTAAATTCATGAGATAAAGACATATTATTTATATCTAATATTATTAATTCATTTCTTTCAATTTCTTTTTTTGCGGCTTTTTCATACATTATGGAAATGCCTAGGTTGTCTTTAACTAATTCTTTAATTACACTTATATTTCCAATTTCAATAACATGATTAAAGTTTCTATAAGAATAGTTGTTTTCATAAAGATACATTGTAAAAATTTCTCTACTTCCAGAACCTTTTTCTCTTAAAATTAATGTCTCGTTACATAAGTCTTCAAATGTAATTGATTTTTTATAAGATAATTTATTTAAAGGAGAAGCAACTACAACTAAATTCTCCTTACTAATAGGGTAAGTATTATAATCAGATTTATTAAAATGACCGTCAATTATTGCAAAATCTATACTACCTTTATTCAAGCTGTGAAGTAAATACTTTGTATTGTTTACAATCATAGAAATATTATTATTTGGATATAACTTAAGATATTTCTTTAAATAGGGAGTTAAATAAAACTCTCCAATAGTTCGAGTTGCACCAAAAACTAAGGACTTGCTTTTACTTTGATAATCTTTCAAATGGTGTTCTATATTAGTAGACATTGTTTGGAGTTTTTGAATAGAGCATAAAAAATCATATCCTTCTTCTGTTAAACTAAGTTTCTTACTAATATAGTTAAAAAGTTTTAAATTATATTTTTCCTCTAAATACTTTATATGTTGACTAACTGCTGGTTGAGTTATAGACAAGTTTTTAGCTGTTTTTGTATAGCTTTTAGTATCACATAAATCTATAAATGTTTTTAATCTAAAATCAATCATACCACTTCCCCCTATAAGAAAATTGTATATAAGAAGAATTTATAAATCAATAAATATTTATAATTTTACATTATATAAAAACCTAACTACAATTAAAGTAAATAATGATTAAAAAAATCTAAAAGGGTGATAAAAATGGATATTTTAGTTATAGGTGGTGTTGCAGCTGGTACTAAAACTGCTGCAAAATTAAAAAGAGAAAATAGAGATTTTAATGTAACTATTATTACAAACGGAAAAGATATATCATATGCAGGATGTGGCCTTCCATATTATGTAGGTGGAGTAATAGAAAATAAAGAAAGTCTTATAGTTAATACTCCGCAAACTTTCGAAAAACTTACCCAAGTAAAGGTTATTACAAATACACAAGCTCTAAAAATAAATAGAGATAAAAAAACTGTTAATACAAAAAATATTATAACAAATGAAGAAAAGGAATTTTCATATGACAAATTAGTTATAGCAACTGGAGCAAGTCCAATAAAGCCTAATTTGGAGGGGATAGATTTAGAAGGAATTTATTATGTAAGAACTCCAGAAGATGCAATTAACTTAAGAAGTATTATAGAAAAAGAAGATATAAAAAGAGCAGTAGTCGTTGGTGGTGGATTTATAGGTCTTGAAATAGCAGAAAACCTTTTTGAAAATAATATTAAAACTACTATAATAGATGCCAATGAAAACATACCTCCAGGTTTTGATAAAGAGGTATCATCATACATACAAGAAAGATTAATAGATGAAGGAATTATGGTACTTACAGATGAAAAAGTAACTTCTATAATAGGAGAAAAAAGAGTAAGTAAAATTAAAACAGATAAAAGAGTTATGAAAGCTGATTTAGTAGTAATGAGTGTAGGGATAAGACCTAATTCAAAAATAGCTAAAGATTGTGGATTAAGCTTAGAAAAAAATGAAACTATAAGTGTAAACTATAACATGCAAACAGATGATGAGGATATATTTGCAGTAGGTGATTGTGCATGTGTAAAAAATATAATAACTAATGAAAGTACTTGGTCACCAATGGGATCATCAGCTAATAAAGAAGGTAGATGCGTAGCAAGGACTATAGTAGGAAAAGAAAGTAGATTTAAAGGAGTACTTGGAACTTCAATTGTTAAAATATTAGATATAAGTGCAGCAAGAACTGGCCTTACTGAAAAAGATGCAATAGCTTTAGGTCATAATGTTGAAAGTGTAATAGTTCCACTAGATGATAAAGCTCACTATTATCCAGGTGCAGGATTATTATTTATAAAATTAATAGCTGATAAAAATACTGAACAGGTACTTGGAGCTCAAGTATTTGGAAAAGGTAGTGTAGATAAGCAAATAGATACAATTGCAACAGCTATTCACTTTAAAGCTAAGGTAAGTGATTTACAAGATTTAGACTTAGCATACGCACCACCATTCTCAACAGCAATATCTCCAGTAGGTCATGTTGCTAATGTTTTATTAAACAAGATTTATGAAAGTGTAAATATAATAAAATTTGAAGATTTTATAGAAAATCAAGATAGTTATAAAGTTGTTGATGTAAACAAAGCTCCAAGTATAGAAGATGCTATGTATGTAAATTTAACTGATATAGATGGTAAGGTAGATGGACTTGAATATGATGACAAAATATTATTAGTATGCCAAAGAGGGAAAAGAGCATATTTAACTTACAACAGAATGGAATATTACGGATATAAAAACTTAAGTATATTAGAAGGTGGATTATCACTAAACAAAGAAATGGGGGATTTATAAAATGGCAATTAAACCAAAAATAAGTGCAGAACAAAGAAAAGCAGTAAAGAGCCAGGGATTTTTATCAAACAATGATGGAGTACATTTTTCTTGTAGAGTAGTAACTGAAAATGGAGCTTTAAATGTAGACCAATTACAAAATGTATGTGATGTAGCAAGAAAATATGGAAATGGAAATGTATCACTTACGACTAGATTAACATTAGAAGTACCTGGCATAGAATTTGAAAATATAGAAAATGTAAAAGAGCATTTGGCAAAAGATGGTCTTAAATCAGGGGGAACAGGATCAAGAGTAAGACCAGTAGTACCATGCAAAGGTACTGTCTGTACATTTGGACTTTATGATACACAAAAGTTAGGAACAGAATTACATGAACAATTTTATAATAGGTATTATGATGTAAAACTACCACATAAATTTAAAATAGGAATAGGTGGATGTCCAAATAACTGTATAAAACCAAGTTTAAATGATTTTGGACTGATAGGTCAACATGTACCTAAGTACGATGAAGACATGTGCTCAGGATGCAAAAAATGTGCAGTAGAAGCTTCTTGTAAAATAGGAGCTGCGAAAGTAGTCGATGGAAAACTAATTATAGACAAAGATAAATGTAACAACTGCGGTTTATGCATAGATAAATGTCATTTTGATGCAATAGAAGGTGGAAAAGAAGGTTTAAAAGTAATACTGGGAGGAAAATGGGGGAAACTTTCAAGACCAGGAACTCCAATAAAAGGAATATATTCAATAGAAGAAGTAAAAGAAATCCTAGAAAAAACCATATTACTATACAGAGAACAAGGTAAAACAGGTGAAAGATTTGGAGATATGATAGACAGAATAGGATTTGAAAAAATAGAAGATGAAATACTAAGCGGAAACATACTAGAAAGAAAAGAAGAAATATTAAACGCAGACCTTCATTTAGTAGGAGGAGCAACATGCTAATAATATTCGGATAGACGGATGAATTAGCTTGGAGGTATATGATTTTAAGTCATGCAGTTGAAAAGATACTGCAAATGACTTAAAATTCATATATCCTCCTGCACTAATTCATCCTGAACAATCCGAATATTAATTAACCTTTTTATATATGATAGGATCTTCGAAGCCGAAGGTCTTTTTGTTGTTTTTATAGAAAATCTCGCTTACGTATAAAGTGTTGTTTTCTATTTTTTCTTTTAATATAAATTTTGTTACTGGTGAAAACATACTAGTACTTTCTCCAGTAAATACTCCATTATCTTCGTTATATATCATTGGATTAAACTTTTCTGATTTTACAAGCTCATTATAGTCCATTATTAGATTTTCATTGTCATTTCTAAAATCCTCTTTTGATACATTGTTAGGCAATTCATAGGATTCTAGTACAACTTTATTATCTTCATTTAATGTGAATAAGAATAAATGAGGAAGTATGTTTTGTCTACCACCTTGATTATAATAACTTTCTTCTATTACGAAGTAGCCATTAAAATCTTTTGGTAAGTTTTTTATTTTGCTATTACAAACCCCATTGATATGTTTTGCTTTTGGATGTGTTATATTTCCGTTTTCTTCTTGATTTCTTATTTGTTCATCATTATTAAAGTTACCACATAAATTTTCTACAAAAACTTCTAATACGTTCATAGTTATATATCCTCCGATAATCTTTAAAACTTATTATATTTATAAATAATTTAAACAAAATAAGTATCCAATATACTGATAGCTAAATTATTTATTAAATAATGTACTCCTAATTATTGATATTGTCAACTTTATTTTTATCTAATACTTTTTTCATTAAAATAGGATAATTTGTAAATATACCATCTACATTGAGTTTAATCATTTTCTTCATTAAACAAGGAAAATTTATTGTATACACAAAGACTTTTAAATTATTTTTATGTGCTAATTCAACTATTTCTTTTGAAGCTAGTTTTCTACTTATGTGAATGCTATAAACATTTAACTTTTTTGCATGATCAACTACGTTATTTTCTGGATAATAGTCTTTCTTGTTTAAATAAAGAGCTCCATATTTTATTTTAGAGTTAAGATTTTGAAAATCTTTTATACATTTATGATTAAAACTTGAGATTAAAACTCTATTTTCTAGATTATATTCTTGAATTAATTTAAGTACATCTTCTTCTAAATGATAGTTAAACACATTAGTTTTTGCTTCTATATTTAAAATACAATTAGTGTTTTTTATAAGTTCGAAAACTTCTTCTAAGGTAGGGACTTTGCAAAGTTCATTATTTCTATATTTAAGCTGTTTACATTTGAAGCTTTTTAAATCTTCTAAATTATAATCTTTAATTAAGCCTTTACCTTTAAAAGTACGCTTAACGTCTTCATCGTGAATAACTACTAATTTACCATCTTTAGATTTATGAACATCGAATTCAATTCCATAAATAGATAGTTTTAAAGCTTCTTGAAAGGATAAAATTGTATTTTCAGGATAGCGACCGCTATAACCTCGATGAGCAAAGATTATCATAAAACCTCCTACAATAAAAATATTATAAATTTTATTTCTATTATATAAATTATATACTAATAAATTAAAAAATTACAATTTAATATATATATAAATGGGTATGTAATATTATCACAAGAAAAAAATGATTTCTATAATTTGGAAAAAGTTGACTTAAATTACTTATGAATGTATAATTATATATACTTTAAATTTATTAAATATTTTGAAAATTAAAAAGGGGAGGTTAAGTATATGAAAAAAAGCGTAGACACGCTAGTAGTAGGATTTGCCCTATTCTCTATGTTTTTCGGAGCAGGAAATTTATTATTCCCTCCATATTTAGGGCTTGTATCAGGTGAAAGTTGGCTAACTTCACTTGGTGGATTTGTGCTAGCTGATGTAGGATTAGCTTTACTAGTATTGCTAGCTGTAGTAAAAGGAACTGGAAAATTAGAAAGTGTATTAAACAGAGGTGGCAAGGGACTAGCTGCTATAATAGGTGCATCAGCAGTTTTATGTATAGGTCCACTTTTAGCTATACCAAGAACAGCAGCAACTACATATGAAATGGGTATACAACCAATGTTAAATTCATCAGGAAATATAGCACCAATAATAGCTTCTATAGCATTCTTTGGTTTAACATTATTACTTACAATAAGACCATCTAAGGTTGTTGATATAGTAGGAAAAGTTTTAACGCCATTATTAATATTATCTCTTATAACTTTAATAGTACTTGGAATAATAAATCCTATTGGAGAAATAAGCCCAGATGTTATGATAAGTAATAACTTATTTGCAGAGGGAGTTTCTCAAGGTTATTTAACAATGGATGCATTAGCAGCAGGAGTTTTTGCAGGAGTAATAATAAATGCAATAACAAGCAAAGGATATAATAGAGCAGATGAAAAAGTAAAATTAACTATAAAGTCAGGATTAGTTGCGGCAGTAGCACTAGCAGTTATATATGGTGGACTTACTTATTTAGGTGCAACACTATCGACTAAGTTTGATGTAGAAACACCACAAGCACTATTAATGGTTGAAATAACTTCAGCTTTACTTGGTAACCCAGGAAAAATATTATTATGTGTAATAGTATCTTTAGCTTGTTTAACAACATCTATAGGTTTAACTTCAGCTACTGGAGAGTATTTCTCAAATGTTACAAAAGGAAAATTAAAATATGAAACTATAGTTATTGCAGTCTGTGTATTTAGTGCAATTGTATCAAACTTTGGAGTTGGAACAATAATAAAATTCTCAGCACCAATACTTGAAATAGTTTATCCAGTGCTTATGGCATTAGTATTATTATCATTATCATTTTCAAGAGTTAGAAATGATAATATATTTAAATTTGCAGCGTATACTACATTAGTAGTTAGTTTATTAAGTGTAGCAAATGGATTATGGGGCATAGCTCCATTTATGACAAAACTACCACTAGCTTCACTAGGATTTAACTGGATACTTCCAGCAATAGGAGGAGCAATAGTTGGCTCTTTAGTAAAAGATAAGAAATCATCAAGTTTATTAAATGATATTGGATAGTATTTATATAAGATACTTTATAATGTATAATAAAAGTTAAATTATATATTATAGGAGTAGAAAATGGAAAAATTAGCATATATATTAAATTTATTGCTAGATAAATTAAAAAAGATTTTAGTAAGATTTAAAAATTCTAAATTTGGATTACTTTTTATAGTTAATATTTTTAAAATACCAGATTTTATGACTGATAATAGAGTTAGTATAATTAGCAAACTTAAGGTTGTTTTTTCTATTGCTGTGACGGTTTTATACTTTGTATCAGCGATTGACTTTATTCCAGAGATATTTTTAGGGGCATTTGGACTTGCTGATGACGCACTTGTTTTACTTTGGAGTCTTGGAATTATTAGTGAAGAAATAGAAAAATATAAATCTATGATAAAAGGAACTAAAGATCCAAATATAATAGAAAATGTTGATTTTGAAATAAAAGATGATGAGTAAAAGATAAATTAAGATAAAATTAAAAAATGTATCAACTACTTTTATAGTTGATACATTTTTATTATGCATTAAAAACTTCTTTAATAGATTTAAGTAAAAGTTTATTTTCATCAGGTTTTAAAATACACACCCTAAAGAAATACTCATCTAACCCATCAAAAGAAGCACAATCTCTAATTATAATTTTCTTAGAGATAAGTTTTTCTCTTAAAATTTTAGCAGTAATAGATTTTGATTTTATTTTACATAAAATAAAGTTACCATTACTTTCATATACATGCAAATCAATTATCTTACTTAATTCATTAATTAAAAAATCTCTTTCTCTAAGAATAATATCACTACAATGGTCTATAAAGTTTTTATCTTTAAACATAATTTCACCCATAGAAGAAGCCACTATATTTACATTCCATAAATCTAAGTGTGAATTTATACTGTTTTTAACATCTTCATTACCAATAAGTCCATAACCAAGTCTTAAACCTGGAGTAGAAAAGAATTTAGATGTACCTCTTATTACAAATAAGTTTTTATATGTATCTACTAACTTAGTACAAGAAAATACACTAGTATCTGTAAACTCTACATAAGTTTCATCAATCATTACAAAAGATGATGTAGAACTTAAAATTTGCTTAATCTCATCACAAGAGAAAGTAAATCCAGTAGGATTGTTAGGATTACATACTATCACTAAATCGTAGTTATTTTCTTTTATATTATCAATTAACTCAAAAACATTTATTTTAAAGTCTTTTTCATATCTAGCAAAGTACTTCGTAATATCACAGTTTATTTTAGATAGTTCATTTTCATATTCTGAATAAGCTGGTGATAATAATAATGCACTTTTAGGATTTATAGTTTTTATAAATGAAGATATAAGCTCTGTAGCACCACTTCCTAAAACTATATTGTTTTGTAGACAATTACAATAACTAGAAATAGATTTTTTTAAATTTTTATAATTTGGATCTGGGTACATTGATACTATATCAATATTATTTATAATAAATTCTTTAGCAAGAGTTGATGTACCAAAAGGATTTATATTAGAGCTAAAGTCCATAAATTCTTCTTTTGAAAAACCGTATTTGCTAGATAAATCATATAAGTTTGCTCCATGATTTACACTCATTAAATTTCCTCCTAAATAGTCATAAGTGGACATAATATATATATAATTATTATGTGTATACATAGAGTATAATACAAATAAAAAATTTAAGCCAAGATTTTAAGGCAATCTTTAATAAATAAAATAAAAATACGAATTATAAAATAAAAATGAATAAAAATATTCAAAAAAATACAGTTTTATGATATACTGATAAAGTAAAACATACGGAAATAATCAGGAGGGCAATATGTTCAAAGTTACTGGAGTAATGTTATCTGAAGAAGAAATAAAAGCGAAAGTATATGAAATAGCAAAGAAAATAGAAAAAGATTTTCAAGGTGAAGATCTATTAGTAGTAGGAATACTTAAGGGTGCTAGCGTTTTTGTAGCGGACCTAATTAGAAATATAGATTTAGATGTAAATATGGATTTTATGAGTGTATCAAGTTATGGTAACTCAACTGAATCTTCTGGAACAGTTAAGATATTAAAAGACTTAGATGTTGATATAGAAGGAAGAAATGTACTAATCGTTGAAGATATAATAGATTCAGGATTAACTTTAAGCAACTTAGTTGCAGCTTTAAAAACAAGAAATCCAAAATCTTTAAAGTTATGTACTTTATTAGATAAACCACAAAGAAGAAAAGCTAATATACATGTTGACTATGTTGGATTTGTTATAGAAGATAAATTCATAGTTGGATATGGTATAGATTATGCTGAAAAATATAGAAACTTACCATATATAGGTATAGTAGAAGATGTTGAAGAATAAGGTTATTATATAAATTTTATCTAGGAAAAGTCATTTAAGATATTTATCTTAAGTGGCTTTTTTATTATAATAAGTTTATATTAAGTTAAAACCGAGAAAATAAATTTGAATATAAAAGCTGATATAGTCAGATGTCAGTTAAAGTGATCTATTTATAGATCATTTTTTTATGTAATTAAAACTTTTAGTACTTTATTTACGAATATATAACTAGAAGAAAATAGATGAGGGTGGAAAATGGATAAGGATTTAAGACTTATTAAGAAGATAAGAAAACGAAATAGCAGGAAGGCTGCAGATGAACTAATTTCTAATTATTATAAAGAAATTTATATTTATGTCTACAAACAGACAAGTGATAAAGAATTATCTATGGATTTAACACAAGAAATTTTTATAAGTATGCTTAAGAGTTTGCATAGTTTTGATGAAAATAAAGCATCTTTTAGGACATGGATTTATAGGATTGCTACTAATAAGGTAGTTGATTATTTTAGGTCAAAAAATTATAAGTATTCAACTATGTTGGACGATATAGATGAAAAAGAAGTAGAAGATAAGAGTAATTTTACAATTAATTTAGAGCATAAAGAAGATTTAAAAAAGATACAAAATATAGTAAATAAGTTAAGTGGTGAGCATCAAGAAATTTTTAGATTGAAGATTTTTATGGAATTTACTTTTTTAGAAATATCAAAAATATTAGATGTGAGTGAATCAACTGTTAAGACTAAATACTATTCAATTATAAAAAAGATTAAGAACGAATTTAATGAAGTTTAGGAGGTTAGTATGGATAAGTTTGATATAGATATGCCAAATAACTTAGAAATAAGAAAAGAAATTAGCTTTATTTTAGATGAGGGATTAGAGAAAAAAGAATCTTTTTATTCATATGTAAAAAATATGTATCAAAAAATAGGATTTAAAAATTTATTTCATGATTTTACAGAGTTAACTTTTATAGGAATATTATTAGTTTCAATTTTAGCTTATGGAGTAGTGTCTATTAGACACAATTACTTTATATCACAAGAGCGTATTTATACTTTTATATTTATAATTTCGCCACTTTATTATTTATTAACAAATATATTTTCATTTGTTAATGTAATAGAAAATAACACTTTTGATATTGAGATGATTTGTAAATATAATATACACCAAGTATCAGCACTTAGAATGATAGTTTTTAGTGTAATATCAATGCTTTTAAGTAGTGTATTTATTTTAGGTTTGTATAATCAAATAAATTTATTAAAAGGAATGATGATTGGTATAACATCAATATTTTTATTCTCAGCTATTCTTTTATATTCAATAGTGAAAGTGAAAAATGTACTAGTTAAATATATAGTTGTAATAAGCTGGATAATATCTAATGCTACTTTACTTATATTAAGTGAAGATATATATTTTGTGTTTTTAGAAACTATACCAAGTGTAGTTTATTTACTGGTAACTATAGCATCAATGTGGGTTTATATAAAAAATATAAAAATTTTATCAAGATACAACAAGACATATGACAGTAATACGATATAGAAAAATAAAAATAAATTTATAAAAATAAAACTATTTTAAAACTTAATACGAATAAATATATGATACAAATTTAATTGCAATTAAATATATACTTAATAAACTATGGAGGAAACTCATGTTAACAATAAAAAATGTAACGAAGAGATATAAAGATTTTACAGCTCTAGATAATATAAATATGGAATTTGAAAATGGAGTATATGGACTTCTTGCACCAAATGGAGCAGGAAAGACTACTTTAATAAAAATGATAGCAACTTTAATTTTCCCAAGTGAAGGTGAAATTCTTTATAAAGGAGAGAATATAGTAGCTATGGATGAAAGATATAGAGATATATTAGGATATTTACCTCAAGATTTTGGTTATTACAAAAATTACTCACCAAATAAATTCTTGATGTATTTAGCAGCATTAAAAGGAATAGAAAAATCAGTTGCTAAGGAAAAAATAAAACAATTATTAAAGTTAGTAGCTCTTGAAGATGTGGCAGATAAAAAAATGAAGAAATTTTCAGGTGGTATGATACAAAGAGTAGGTATAGCTCAAGCTCTTTTAAATGATCCTAAAATATTAATTTTAGATGAACCAACAGCAGGACTAGACCCAAAAGAACGAGCAAGATTTAGAAATTTACTTAGTGAATTATCAAGAAATAGAATAATAATAGTATCTACTCATATAGTTTCAGATATTGAATTTATATCAAATGAAATAGTAATGATTAAAGATAAAGAATTACTTTATAAAGATACTATAGATAATATTTGTGAAAAACTACATGGAAAAGTATTTGAAACAGAAATAGAAAATAAAGATATAAATGATTTTAGAAGAAAATATTTATTACTATCAGAAAAACAAGAACATAAAAAAGTTAAAGTAAGATTTATATGTGAAGAGTCTTGTAATAAAAATTGGGATTTAGTTTATCCAAATTTAGAAGATGTATTTTTATATGAATATAAAGATGATTTTGTGGGAGTATAGCTTATGGATATAAAGATACATGAATTTAAAAAGATAATATCCTCACCCGTGATTATTGGTTTAACTATAGTTTTTCTTTTGTTTAATATAGTTAATATATTGAGTTCATCATATTTCAAAGAAGATATAAAAATAATTAATAAAATTATTTTAGAACTTGGACCTGAGATAAATGATGAAATGATAAGTAATATGAAAAATAAATATAAAGAGAGCTTAAAAGAAGTTAACAAAATAACAAAAGAAAAAGTAAATAAGAATTATAACAGCATAAGCGAATTTATTATAAGCGAAGAATACTATACAAATAATTATGATGGTGGAGTATTTACTAGTGAAGAGTTGGAATTTTTTAATGAAGTTAGCTTATTAGAAATATACTCAAATGCTAGTATTGATTTAATTAAGTCTTATGAAGAGTTAAATATAAAAGAAATAGGTGAATCAGAAATACAAGGGTATGGACTTAGTGGACAAGCAGCTACTATGGCAAGAAAAAACTATCAGAATCTATCAGATAGATTTGAAGAAATAAAGTCAACTAATGAACATAAACATCTATTTTTCTTAGGAAGTACATATAGAATGCATAGTTTATTATTTAGAGAAACTTTATCGAAATGTATATATGAAATAATGATTTTGGTAGTACTTATAACAGCTTATTTAGTAAATTTTGAATTTGATAGTAAAACCAATTTATTAGCTTATTCAACCAAAAGAGGTAGAAAAAATATTAAAGACAAGTTAGTTGTTTGTATGATTTTCTCATTATTAGTAAGTTGCATTATCTTAGGAGGAACTTTACTATCTTATTTTACTACATTTGATTATAGTCAAATTTGGAATATACCTATAAGTACAGCATTTAATTGGGAATATAAACTACCATATATAAGTTTATTAAATCATACTTTCATAGAACGATTAGTTTTAAGTTGTTTAATAATACTTATTTGTGCACTTATATTCTGTACAATTGCTTTTATAATTTGTACCCTAATAAAAAATAGTTATTTAGTGATTTTTATATTTTATATTATTTGGAATAAGCTTAATAATACCTCAAATATTAAGCAAGAGTTCTATAATTTTGATATATTCTCAATATAATATATTTCAATTAATATTAAATCCTCATATGTGGTTTATGTATATGGGACCACTTACAATGAAAAATTATGAAGTGATTACATTAATAACTAATATTTTATTAATAGTTATAGGGTCAATATTTACTATTAAAAGATTTAAAAAAGAAGACATAAGCTAAAGGGAGAGATTATGAATTTAATTAACAATGAAATAAAAAAAATTTTTAGACCTATAAATATAGTTATTATATCCTTAATCACAGCTATAATATGGATATTATTTATAAGTTTTAATATAGAGTATTTTCCAAATGGATCAGATAAATATATTTATGATATTAGTGTATATATGTTAAATAAATATGGAATATCAATGGATGAAGAAGAATTTAAAGATTTAAAAAATTATAGAGAAAAAAGAGTAGAGAAAGCAACACAATACTTATTAACTAAAGATGAATTTATAAATTCAGGACTTTCTACTTATGATGAATATTTAAATAGAGAAGAAAATAAGACTCTTGATTCTAATGCTAGAAAAAATTTGGATAAATTACAAGAAGATTTATTTTTTGAAGAAAATAATTATTTATTTTGGGAGTTACAAGAATTAGATTATGTAATTGAAAGATATGATGATAAAGATTTTTGGGTAGGTCTAGGAGGTATGGATGAAAGTTCATCACAAAAACAAAGACATGAAGAGCTTATTAATAGTGATACATCTTATTCTCCTTTAAACTTTAGAATACTTGGTAATTATCATAGTTTAATATTTGGTATAACATTACTTATATTAATTTGTGTGCCTATTATGATAATTTCAATTTTCATAAATGATAATAAAAATAAAGTTAATTATCTTCAATATAGTTCAAATATAGGACGAAAACTTTTTAAAAAGAAAATAATAGCAAGTATAATATCATCATTTATAATAGCAACAGTACAGCTAGGTATATTATTTATAGTTTATAAATCAAATAATACATATATGTTCTGGGATTGTAGTATAAACTCAGCTATAAGTGATATGGCATCTTGGTATGATATGACTTTTGGACAATATATAATTTTATCAGTAATTTTAAATTATATTATTGCATTTATAACATGTATGATAGCTATTTTGGTATCATCGAAAGTAAATACATATATAAGTGCCATAGGTATTCAAATACCACTTTTATTTGTACTTGGAACATGGTTAAATAATATGGGGATGAAATATTTAACTTCTACTTATTATTACAAGTATAGTTTACATCTAATATACGTTATATTAGTTGGAATATTAGGACTTATGATTGTAAAAAGAATTAAAAAAGAGAAAATTTTAGAGATATAAATTAAAAGCTATATAGTTGATATGAGTATATCAATATATATAGCTTTTTTTATTATAAGGAATTATATTTTTATCTTTTTTATATAATTTAATAATAAAAGCTTAAAATAAGATTATGCAATTAAATAAAGATGTATTTATTTGATGAAATTATGTATAATTGCAATAAGTAGAAATTATTAGGAGGAAAGCAAATATGGGCATTCAGTTAGAAATATTAATGTACTTACAAAGTATAAGGTCACCACTTTTAAATGCTTTATTTTTAATTCTTACAATTAGTACAGAGGTACCTATTATAGTATTATTTTCGGCACTAATGTATTGGTGTATAAATAAGAAGTTTGGACAAAGGATATTATTTTCTTTAATTGGAAACTTTGTTGTAAATACTGGAATAAAAGAATATGTAAGAGCTCCTAGACCAATAGGGACAGACGGACTAGAATCTTTGAGAGTATCAACTGCTACAGGATATTCTTTCCCAAGTGGTCATACACAAACAGCTACTAGTTTTTGGACTAGTTTTATGATTTTGGCAAAAAATAATTGGATGTATATACTTGGAATCATTATGATTTTAGCTGTAGGGATATCTAGATTGTATTTAGCTGTTCATTGGCCTATAGATGTAGCTTTTGGATGGATATTTGGAATATTTTTTAGTATAGTTTTAATAAAGATATTTGATTACGTAGATGAAAATAAAAAATACTGGATACTACTATTACTTTTAGTTATGCTTTCAGTAGTAGGATATTTTTTAAACGGTGAGTCGTACATAGAGTATTTTGGAATTTTAACAGGCTTTGTACTTGGTTACATAGTAGAAGATATATTTATAAACTTTAGTACAGACAGAAAAAGTAAAGGATATATAAACTTTAGTAAAAATAGAAAAAATGAAAGTTCATTAATTATAAATATAAAGAGATTTTTAGTTGGTATAATTTCTTTAGGTATAGTTTATATAATATTAAAGTATACAGTAGGTATTATACCTAATTATTTTGATGTTTCAAATATAGATAGTTTTGATATGGTAACAAATTATATTAGATACTCAATAGTTGTATTTTATGCAGTAGCAGGAGTTCCTGCTTTGTTTAAGGTTTTAAATTTAGATAACTAAAAGAAAATTAAGACAGAAAGATATAGAAGGTGATTTTTTGAAAAAAGTAGTAGTTATAGGAGCAGGAGCAGCTGGTATGATGGCAGCTGCTACAGCAGCGGATAGAGGAATGGATGTTATTTTGCTTGAAAAGCAACATAGAGTTGGAAGAAAATTATTAATAACAGGAAAAGGAAGATGTAATATAACAAATGCAGCTGACATTGAAGAGTTAATAGAAAATGTGCCTACAAATGGTAAGTTTTTATATAGTGCGTTTTATACATATACTAATGATGATGTAATAGATATGTTTAATAGGCTAGGTGTTAGTACTAGAGTAGAAAGAGGAAAAAGGGTTTTTCCAGAAAGTGATAAAGCTCGAGATGTTGTAGATGCTTTAGAAAAGCAATTAAATAATAAAAAAGTAAAATTAGAGCTAAATGCTCAGGTTAGTAAGATTTTAGTTAAAGATAATAAAGTAGAAGGTGTTGTTTTAAGCAATAAAAAAGAAATAAAGTGTGATTCTATAATAATAGCAACTGGTGGACTTAGTTATCCATTAACAGGATCTACGGGAGATGGATATAAATTTGCAAAATCTGTAGGTCATACAATAATAGATACAAAACCATCCCTAATAGGTATGGAGGTTCAAGAAAAGTTCGTTCAAGATTTAGATAAACTATCACTTAGAAATGTTTCTATAACTGTTTTAAATAGCAAGAATAAGAAGATATATGATGATTTTGGAGAAATGGAATTCACTAAATATGGAATAGATGGACCTATAATAAAATCTGCAAGTTGTAGGATGAAAGATACAACAAAGGATAACTATAAGATTGTAGTTGATTTAAAACCTGCATTAGATGAAGATAAACTTGATAAAAGAGTTCAAAAGGATTTTCAAAAGTACACAAATAAAAGATTTGAAAATTCTTTAAATGATTTACTTCCAAAGAAGTTAATACCAATAATAATTGAACAAAGTGGAATACCAAAAGATACAATAGTACATCAAGTTTCAAGAGAACAAAGAAAAAAATTAGTTAATTTATTGAAGAATTTTACATTAACAGTAAAAAGATATAGACCTATTGAAGAAGCTATTGTTACTTCTGGAGGAATAAAGGTAAGCGAAATAAATTCAAGCACAATGGAATCTAAATTAGTTCAAGGTTTATTCTTTGCTGGAGAAGTTATAGATGTAGATGCTTATACAGGTGGATTTAATCTTCAAATAGCTTTCTCGACAGGATATTTAGCTGGTATTAATTGTTAGAATATGTCATAATTTACCTGCATTAAAAAATATAAGCTCCATATAATACTACCAAGCAACAAAATTATTAAGGAAAGAGGTAATCAACAATGGCAAGCAACAATAATAATAACAAAACAGTGGTACCAGGAGCTAAAGCAGCTTTAAATCAAATGAAATTAGAAATAGCTAACGAACTTGGAATGGCTAACTACCAACAAGTTGACAAAGGAAACCTTACAGCTAGAGAAAATGGTTATGTAGGTGGATACATGACTAAAAAATTAGTTGAAATGGCAGAAAAACAAATGTCAGGACAACAACAACAATAATAAAATAAAAAATAAATATAATAGAAGCCCTATAATTTCATAGGGCTTATTTTATTTATTAATAAAGGTATGTAATAAAAATAATATCAATGGACAAAATAAAAAAAGATATAAATTTACATAAGGAGTAGTGTTATTATGAGTACAGTAAACTTTGAAGAAATAAAAACTAATTTTATTAATGCTGATGTAGATGGGAAAATAAAAATCTATACTACAACAGAAGGGTTATCAGTAGAACAATTTAGAGAGTTATTAAAGTACTACCCAATACAACATCTTTCAAAATTAGAAAAAGCTTTAGGATAAGAAATACAATTTATAAACATAAAAAAAGAATTGTGTAAATTAATTTTTATAATTTATACAATTCTTTTTTATGTTAATGAGTATTACTTGTATTAACATAGTTATAAATTTTTTCGTTACCTAAGTCAATAGAACCAGTTTGTATGTATTTTATTATATTGTCTAAGTCATTAGAATTTAAATATTCCATTGGTATGGTTAAAGTAAATCCAGTAGATTCTAATAAATTTTTAAGTTTTATCTTTTGTGGTATATTAGGTTTTGTCTTAGGTTCATTTTTATATTTTTTCTTCTTACCTTTAGAGATGTTATCATTTTGTATTGTTATAAGTGTATTTATATAGTCTATGTATGAGTCCTTAAATTCTGGCTCGTGAGTATACTTCTCATCTAATATGTCATTTATTGATCCATCTGATAAAATATTTTCTGCAAATTTATCTGCAGTTAACTTACCTGTTATAATACCTTTTTGATACTTTCTTAATACTTTTTTAGTATAGCTATAAATTTTGCTTCTAGTTTCTAGGTCTAAGTTTACAATTTCCATGATGGAAACACTCCTTTTTTAGAAATATAAATAAAATCCTTCTTTTTTATTATTGACAAGTATAAAAAATATTATAATTGTAAAAATATATAGGTAATAGTAGAGAAAGAAGGTAAAATTTATGATAAATGGAATTATAAAGTTATTTTATTCAGAAGTCGTAAAAACAAAGATAAAAAATCTACCATCATCAGAGTATCAATTAAGAGATGAATGTAAGGATATTCAAAATATAACATTAAAAATAGATAGCATATTTTTTAAAGGATTAAAATTTATATTTGGATTATTTATTTTAATATTTGCTTTTAATATAAAAATTATTTTAGGAATAGAAGTTTTATTATTAGAACTTGCTTATATAGTTTATAAGAGAAACTTAGAAATACAAGTGAAAGAACAAATTGAAAATATAAAAAATAGTATAGAAGTAACATCTGTAAATTTACTTGATGAGAGAGGAAAATCAGGTATAAATGTGCTTATAAGTTTACTAATAATGGGAGTTTTAAGTGGTTTTAACTATATACTTGTCCTTAGCTTTTTGGCGGTTTTTCTATTTACTATAAAACACATATGTAGTAATATTAAATAGAATAAATACTTGTATGGGGAGGACGAGGATGAGTAAAGACATCAATAAAATGAGAAACTTGGTTCAGATTTCATCTATGGTAGCTGAATCATCAGATTTCTTTAGTATAAAAGATAAAATAATAGAAAAAATGTTAGAAGTAGTTCATCCAGCTAAAGCATGTGTTAATTTATTTTATAAAAATAATTATAAGCATGCTTATTTAGTATGTTCACAAACCTTAGAAAAGATACCGGGGTTCTTTCCTATTGGTGAACCTATAGGAGTTAAGATTGAATTCTCAACATATCCTAAGTATATACATGAATCGGTAAAAGAGAAAAAAGTAATATATATAGAAAATGTATTTGAAGATGAAAGAGCTGAAGATGAAAGAGAGATGGCAAGGGTTGAAGGATATGTTGGTAGAATCATATTTCCACTTATAGTAAATGATATAGTAGTAGGATTCATGACATGTTTCTTAAATGAAGAAGACACTATATCTGACTATGATATAGATTTTATATCTTCTGTAGCATCTCTTATGGCTTTATCTATTGAAATAACAACTAAGAATAACAATATTCAAAGATTGGTTAATAAGTTAAGAAGTGCAATAAGTTCTATAAATGAAGCAACTAAAAATTTTTATCATAACAAAGATATAAATAAGTTCTTAGATCACTTAAGCGAGCAAGCTTGTGATATTACTAATAGTAAGGAAGCGCTAATTATTATAGATGAAGATAGTTATAATAATAAGATTTTTAGTTCATATAATATGGAAAAAAGAAGAAAGACTACAACAGAGGTGTATTCTTCTATAGGAGAAATTCTAGCTAAGGAAAATCGTGGAGGATACTGCAATAATGCAAGTTGTTGTATTGTAAATAATGTAAATATAGATAATTATATTTACTATAAATTATTTGATAAGAATAAGCAAATAGGTTGTATAGTTTGTGCAAATGGAGATGGATATACGGATGATGATTTAAATATACTTAGTATATTAGCAAATCAAGTGGCAGTTGGAATGAAACTATATGAGTACAACCTTGTTGATGTTAAGCATAAATTATTAGCTAACGAGCTTAATATTTTAAATAAACAGCAAAAACTTATAATGGATAAAAGTATGATGGAGTGTAATGATGAAAAAGAATTATATTACTATCATAGACCAGCAAGAGTTGTAGGAGGAGACTTTTACTACGCAACTAAGGTTGATGATGAGAATATAGTTTATATAGTAGCAGATGTTATGGGTCATGGTATAGTATCTAACTATGTAGTTGCTATGATAAAAGGTGCATTTAAAGTCCTTTGTAATCAGTATAAAACACCTGGAGAAATAATGACTAATTTAAATAAAATGTTATATGATGAGTTTGACAAAATGGGTGTATTTACAACTTGCTTAATAAGTGTATTTAATACTAAAAATAATAAAATAGCTATATCAAATGCAGGTCATTATAGTCCTATAATGGTAAATAATGATGGAAGTATTAAAATCAACTTAAATTGCATAAAAGGGATACCGCTTGGAATACTAGAAGATTCAGAATATGAAACTAATATTTTTGATGCAAATAATTCTCCGATGATTTGCATGTATACTGATGGTGTTTTAGAAATAAAAAATAAAGAAAAAGAAGAGTACGGGATAGGAAGATTAGAAAAGTTTTTACAAGAAAATTATAATCTAGATCAGCAAAAGATGATTGAAAACCTTAAACATGATCTAAGAGAATTTGCATCTACAGATAGCTTTGACGATGATATAATGATTGTAATGCTTAAAAATAGATAGGGGATAGGATATTGGAGAATGTAGAGATTTTAATAATAAATGCAAGTCCAAGAAAAAATAAGAATTGTTATTTTATTTCAAAAAAAATAGAAAGTAAATTAATAGAAAACAATATAAGTTATAAAACATTTAACATATACGATATGGAAATAGAATATTGTAATGCATGTGGGTTCTGTGAAAAAACAGGTTATTGCAGAATAAAAGATGAAATGACTCCGATGTATGAAATGTTTAATAAAAGTAAAGGAACTATTGTTATAAGCCCAGTTTACTTTGATAGTGTAAGTGCTAAATTAAAAACATTAGTAGATAGAACACAAGCGCTTTATGCAAGTAAATACATACTAAAAAAGCCATCTATAGATAGATATAAAAAACGTGTGGGTATGTATATTGCAGTAGGAGGAGCCTCTGGGTATGATACACAGTTTAAGGGTGGACAGATAATTATGGACTTTTTCTTTAAATGTATAAACACAAAACTTACTCAAAATATATATGTAAATGAAACTGATGAATGTAAAGTTGAAGAAAATTTAGAATTTACAAAAAACTTAGATATAAATTTAGAAAAATACGTGAAAGAAATAAGATAAAGGACTATAATTTATAGTATTAAAATAAAATGATAGAAGGGGTTATCCCAAAATAAATATTTATTTTGAGATAAGCCCTTTTGCTACATATATAGAAAGGAATGATATTATGTTAAGATACCTAACTAGTGGAGAGTCACATGGTCAAAGTTTAATATCTATACTAGATGGAGTTCCATCAAATATAGAATTAAATATAGATGAAATTAATAAGGAATTAAAGAAGCGACAATCAGGATATGGTCGTGGTGGTAGAATGTTAATTGAACAAGATAAAATAAATATATTGGGGGGAGTAAGAGGTAAAAAAACTCTTGGAGGTCCTATATCTATTGAAGTTAAAAATAAGGATTATGAAAACTGGGTTAAGTATATGAATCCTATGGATGATGTAGATTTAGAAAGTAAAAAGGTTAATAACGTAAGACCTGGACATGCTGATTTAGCTGGAGCATTAAAGTATGACTTTGATGATGCTAGGAACGTACTTGAAAGATCTAGTGCTAGAGAAACGGCAAGTAGAGTTGCAGTAGGAGCAATATGTAAGCAAATACTAAAAAACTTTGATATAGATTTTATATCTCATGTAGTTCAAATAGGAAGCGTAAGAGATAACAATATATATGAGTTTGATTATATAAAAGAAAATGTAGATAAAAGCCAAGTTAGATGTGTAAATAGTGAAATTGAAAAGAAGATGATAGATGAAATAGAAAAAGTAAAGTTAAATGGTGACACTATTGGTGGTGTAGTAGAAGTAAGAGTTAAAAACTTAATACCAGGTCTTGGTTCTTATACTCATTTTGATAAAAAAATAGATGGTGAATTAGCTATGCACCTAATGGGAACACAGGCAATTAAGGGTGTCGAAATTGGTATTGGATTTGACGTGGCAAATAGCTATGGATCACAAGTTATGGATGAAATAAAATACAATAAAGAAGATGGTATAAAGAGAAGTACTAATAGATTAGGTGGAATAGAAGGTGGAATGACAACAGGAGAAGAGGTCGTTATAAGATGTGCAATGAAGCCCATACCAACTTTATATAAACCACTTAACTCTATAAATATGAATACACTAGAAAGTTATAAAGCTAGTATAGAAAGATCTGATAATTGTGCAGTTCCAGCATGTAGTGTTGTTTGTGAAAATGTAGTAGCTTTTGTAATTTGTAAATACTTCTTAGATAAAATTGGAGGAGACAACTTACAAGATTTAAGAGCAAATTATGATTCATATATAAAAAGGTTAGGTGATAGAGGATGGAAAAGATAGATAATAAAGTTTGTAATATAATAATCGATAACAGTTATAAAAATTTTGAAGAAAATTTAAAAAAACAAGGTAATTATGACTTAGTTTTAATAATAAGTGATAGTAATGTATATAATTCTCAAGGCCATGAATTTATAAAACATATTAATGCAAGAATTGTATATGAATATATAGTATCACCAGGAGAAGATTCTAAATCTCTTGATACATATGAAAAAATAATAGAGTATTGTGTAAGAATAAATTTATCTAGAAAGTCAGTAATTATTGCTTTAGGTGGAGGTGTTGTAGGCGATTTAGCAGGTTATGTAGCATCAACTTATATGAGGGGTATTGATGTTATCCAAGTACCAACAAGCTTACTAGCTCAAGTAGATTCATCTATAGGTGGAAAAACTGGGATAAATATAGGGAATTTTAAAAATATAGTTGGTACTTTTTATCAACCCAAATTTACATATATAAATGTTGATTCATTAAAAACCTTATCTGAAGATGAGTTCTTAAGTGGAATGAGCGAAGTTATAAAATATAGCATTATATATGACTATGAATTTATAGATTATTTAATAGGAAATAGTGAATCTATAATAAATAGAGAAAGTGATAAATTATATTACATAGTAAAAAAATGTGCTTCTATAAAAGCAAAGGTTGTTGAGGCAGATGAAAAAGAAGGCGGATTTAGAAAAATATTAAACTTTGGTCATACCTTTGGTCATGGAGTTGAAAAGTTATGTCATATAAGTCATGGAGAAGCTGTAAGTATAGGTATGAATATGGCATTTAAAATGGCTTTAAGAGAAGGTTTCATAAAAGAAGAATACTGTAATAAATTCTTAGAAGTATGCGAAAAATACTCTTTACCAATGAATTTTGAAAACGCAGATGAAGAAGAAGTACTTAATATAATGAAGAGTGATAAGAAAAATAGTTTTTCAAAAATAAATTTAGTTTTACCAGTAGGTTTAGGTGAGGTAGAAGTAATAAACACTATATCAGAAGAAAAAATACTAGGTATAATAAAGGAGTCAAAGAATGCTTAGAGGAAGTTTTGAACTTATAGGGGATAAGTCAATATCACATAGAGCAATAATGTTTTCATCTATATCAAAAGGGAATAATAAAATTAGTAACTTCTTAATGGGGCAAGATTGTTTAAGTACCATTTCATGTTTTAGAAAAATGGGTGTAGATATTGATATACAAGGAAAAGACGTTTTTGTAAAAGGTAATGGTTTAAAAGATTTAAAAAAGCCTAATGATATTTTAGATGTTGGAAACTCTGGAACAACTATAAGACTTATGATGGGAATTTTAGCAGGAAATAATTTTGAATCAACTTTAATTGGTGATGAATCAATAGGCAAAAGACCTATGAAAAGAGTTACAGACCCTCTTAAACAGATGGGATGTACAATTCAAGGAAAAGATGATGCAAATTATACTCCAATAACTATACATGGAGGAAATTTAAAAGCAATAGATTATCATATGCCAGTAGCATCAGCTCAAGTAAAATCTGCTTTAATACTTGCTAGTCTTTATGCTGATGGAGAGAGTATAATACATGAAAAAGTGAAATCTAGAAACCACACAGAAATAATGCTTAAATCTTTTGGAGCAAATATAAGTGTTGATGATTTGAAAATAAAAATAAATCCAGTAGATGAATTATTTAACCAAGATATATATGTTCCTGGAGATATTTCTTCAGCGGCATTTATAATAGTTGGAGCTTTAATTAGTGAAGGTTCAGAAGTTCTTATAAAAAATGTTGGATTAAATGAGACTAGAACTGGAATACTAGATGTAGTAAAAAAAATGAATGGTAATATAGAAATTCTAAATAAAAGATTTGTTGGTGGAGAAGTTGTTGGAGATTTACTTGTAAAATACACTAAAGAACTTCAAGCAACAACTATTGATAGAGAAATTATACCAAGGCTTATAGATGAGATACCAGTAATTGCAGTTCTTGCAACTCAATGTGAAGGAACAACAATAATAAAAGATGCTCATGAATTAAAAGTAAAAGAAAGTAACAGAATAAAAGCAATGGTAGATAATTTAAAAAATATGGGTGCAGATATAGAAGAATTAGAAGATGGAATGATAATCAAGGGAAAATCAAAGTTAAAAGGCGCTCATATTGAAACATTTAAAGATCATAGAATAGCTATGGCTTTCTCTATAGCAAACTTAATAAGTGATGGAAATGTTAAATTAGATAACGAATTATGCATAAATATATCTTTCCCTGGTTATTTTGATTTACTTAAAGAGTTGTCAAAATAATTTATATACTGTTTGATTTTAGGATTATTTTTATGTATAATTAGAGTGAATATTTTATAAAATTTGTAGGAGGATACAAAATGAAATTACCAATAGCTTTATCAAACAGACATATACATTTAAGTCAAGCAGACATAGATGCTTTATTCGGAGAAGGACATCAATTAACTGAATTAAAGCCATTATCTCAACCAGGACAATTTGCCTGTGAAGAAAAAGTTGACTTAGTAGGACCAAAAGGAACTATAAAAGGAGTTAGAGTTTTAGGACCAGCTAGACCAGCTACTCAAGTTGAAATATCTTTAACTGATGGATTTGCTTTAGGAGTAAAAGCTCCAATAAAAGAATCAGGAGATATAGCAGGAACTCCAGGATTAAAATTAGTAGGACCTAAAGGTGAAGTTGAAATGCCAGAAGGAACTATAGTTGCAGCTAGACACATACATATGAGCTTAGAAGATGCTGAAAAATTCGGTGTTAAAGATAAGGATATAGTAAGTGTTAGAACTTTTGGACCAAGAGCTGTAGTGTTCGAAAATGTATTAGTTAGAGCTAGTGAAAAATTCGCTTTAGAAATGCACGTTGACATGGAAGAAGGAAACGCTGCTGGTGTAAGAAATGGAGACTTAGTAGAGTTAGTAAAATAATCTACTTTAAATAACTTTATAAAAAATCCTAGTCATGCAACTAAAATATGTTGTAAATGACTAGGATTTTTGTTTATACACTTTATAGTTAGGATTAAAAATTTTATAGATTAAGCTATAAATGAAATTATTTTAACTAGATTGATTTTGATATAGAGAAGTGCTTATTCGTTAGTAGAATCATTAACATTAGAAGATTTTAAGTAGTCAATTCCGTATGCATACATGTTTTCTAATAAGGGAATCATTTTTTCACCCATTTCGCTTAAGCTGTACTCTACTTTTGGTGGTATTACAGCATAAACTTTTCTAGTTATAAGTTTATCATTTTCTAAACTTCTTAATTGATTTGTTAACATTTTCTGTGTAACTTCTGGCAATTTTTTCTTTAATTCGCTAAATCTTAAACAACCGTCACTTAAATACCAAAGTATTAGAAGTTTCCATTTCCCTGAAACTAATTTATGAAATAAAAACATTGGACAAGTATTATATTTAGCACAGCTATTATTTTTGTGACATTTGCTGTGAAATGAAACTTCTGAACTCATTATATAACACCTCTTAAATTAATAGTTATTTTGTAAAGTTGATATTTTATATTATACCATAAAAGGTGATATCTAAAAATATAGGAGGTATACTTTTGTATACTATATACAAAAAAAGTGCCTACTTTAAAAAAAGTACTCAAAGTTATATTATTAATTCAGGTAAAATTTATATTACTAAATTTTATAATAATTAATTCTATTATGGAAAATATATTTTATATAAATTATTAATAAACTTAATACAATTTATTAATAAACATAATTTTAAAAGGTATCCAAAATGTGGTAATATATAGTATGTACTAAATTACTGATTAAAGAAGGAGACTTAATATGACTAATAAAATAGCAAACATGATAGATCATACAGTTTTAAAAGCTACGACTACAAAAGAAGATGTTATAAAAGTTTGTAACGAAGCAAAAGAACATAATTTCTTTTCTGTATGTATAAATCCTACTCACGTAGAGTTAGCAAAAAAAGAGTTAGAAGGATCTAATGTTAAAGTATGTACAGTAATAGGCTTCCCTTTAGGTGCTAACACACCAGAAGTTAAAGCATTTGAAACAAAGGATGCAATAGCTAAAGGTGCAGATGAAGTAGATATGGTTATAAACATAGGTGCTTTAAAAGATAAAAATTATGACTTAGTTGAAAAAGATATAAAAGCAGTTGTAGATGCTGCAAATAAAAATGCTTTAGTAAAAGTAATAATAGAAACTTGCTACTTAACTGATGAAGAAAAGAAGATAGCTTGTGAACTAGCTGTAAAAGCTGGAACTGACTATGTAAAAACTTCTACAGGATTTGGAACAGGTGGTTCAACTCCAGAGGACATCAAGTTAATGAGAGATACAGTAGGTCCACACATTGGAGTAAAAGCATCAGGTGGAGTTAGATGTAAAAAAGACGCAGATGCTGTTATAAATGCTGGAGCTAGTAGAATAGGTGCAAGTGCATCTATAGCTATAGTAAGTGGAGATGAAGTATCTGACGGTGGATATTAAAAATATTTTTTATTAATTAAGAATACAAATAAATTTTTGAAAAAGGTTTAAAATAAAACATATATGGGTATATCATATTATGATTATTTGATTAATAGAAGAAGATATCTTAAATTTCTTAATAACTGAGAAGTTTAAAAAGAATAGAAGGATTTTATCCCATTATGTAGAATTGGTTTAATCAGTGAGATAATTGTGTGCAAAATACATAGAACAAATATTTACCTCACAAAGATTACATTTGTAGTAATATATTAAGGAGGATTACGTAGTATGGCAAAATTCATGAAAACAGTTGATGGTAATACAGCTGCTGCTCACGTTGCATATGCATTTACAGAAGTAGCTGCTATATTCCCAATCACTCCATCTTCAACAATGGCAGAAGTTGTAGATGAATGGTCAGCTCAAGGTAGAAAAAATATCTTCGGGCAAAAAGTAAGTGTTGTAGAGATGCAATCTGAAGCAGGTGCTGCTGGAACATTCCATGGTTCATTACAAGCAGGTGCTTTAACAACTACATTCACAGCTTCACAAGGTTTATTATTAATGATACCAAATATGTATAAAACAGCTGGAGAGCTTTTACCGGGGGTATTCCATGTTAGTGCTCGTGCATTAGCTGCTCAAGCTTTATCTATATTCGGTGATCACCAAGACGTTATGGCTGCAAGACAAACTGGATGTGTTATGTTAGCATCAGGTTCTGTTCAAGAGGTAGCTGATATATCTCCAGTTGCTCACTTAGCAGCAATCGAAGGTAGATTACCATTTATAAACTTCTTTGATGGATTCAGAACTTCTCACGAAATCCAAAAAGTTGAATTATTAGAAAATGAAGATTACGCAAGTTTATTAAATAGAGAAGCTTTACAAGCTTTCAGAGATAGAGCTTTATCTCCAAATCATCCTGTAACTCGTGGTACAGCTCAAAACCCAGATGTATACTTCCAAACTAGAGAAAGTTCAAATAGATACTATGAAGATATAGTTGGAATAGTTGAAAAATACATGAACAAAATGAGCGACTTAACAGGAAGAAAATACGGATTATTCAATTATTATGGAGCAGAAGATGCTACTAACATAATAATAGCTATGGGTTCTGTAACAGAAACTATAGAAGAAACTGTTGATGCATTAAATGCACAAGGTCAAAAAGTAGGTTTAGTAAAAGTTCACTTATACAGACCATTCTCAATAGAACATTTAATGGATGCTATACCAAGCACAGTTGAAAGAATATGTGTATTAGACAGAACTAAGGAACCAGGTGCTCCAGGAGAACCATTATACTTAGACGTACGTTCTGCATACTACAATAAAGAAAATGCTCCTATGATAATAGGTGGAATATATGGATTAGGATCAAAAGATACTACTCCAACAGAAATAAAAACTGTATTTGATAACTTAGCTTCAGAAAATCCAAAAAATAACTTCACAGTAGGTATAGACGATGACGTTACTTTCAGATCATTAGAATTATCAGAACCATTAAAAGTTGCGGTTCCAGGAACTGTAAGATGTAAGTTCTGGGGATTAGGATCTGACGGTACAGTTGGAGCTAATAAACAAGCTATAAAAATAATAGGTGATAATACTAAGAAATATGTACAAGCATACTTCGATTATGACTCTAAAAAATCTGGTGGGGTAACAATGTCTCACTTAAGATTCGGTGATGAGCCAATAAGATCAACTTACCTAATAGACGAAGCTGATTACATAGCATGTCATACTCAAGCTTATGTATATCAATATGATGGATTATTAGAAGGTCTTAAAAAAGGTGGAACATTTGTATTAAATACAATATGGGATCAAGCTGGTCTTGAAGAACATTTACCAGCTCACTTAAAGCAATTTATAGCTCAAAATAACATAGAGTTCTACACTGTAAATGCTACTAAGATAGCTCAAGAAATAGGGCTTGGAAATAGAATAAACATGATAATGCAATCTGCATTCTTCAAGTTAGCAAACATAATACCAGTAGAACAAGCAGTAGAATACTTAAAAGATTCTATAGCTAAAGCTTACGGTAAAAAAGGTGAAAAAGTTGTTAACATGAACTACGAAGCTGTTGAAAGAGGTATAAACTCTTTAGTTAAAGTTGAAGTTCCAGCTGAGTGGGCTAATGCAAATGATGAAAAGGTTGAAAAAGTTGAAGAACCATACTTCATCAAAAATATATTAAGACCTATAACTGCACAACAAGGTAACAAATTACCTGTATCTGCATTTAATGAAGGTTTAGAAGATGGTACTATGCCACATGGTACAGCTGCTTACGAAAAACGTGGTATAGCTGTTAATGTTCCTGAATGGATATTAGAAAACTGTATCCAATGTAACCAATGTTCATTCATATGTCCTCATTCATGTATAAGACCAGTTCTTGTAAATGAAGAAGAATTACAAAATGCTCCAGAATCATTTAATGCTAAAAAAGCTATAGGTAAAGGATTCGAAGGATTACAATATAGAATACAATTAAGTCCAATGGACTGTACAGGATGTGGAAACTGTGCTGACATATGTCCAGCTAAAGATAAAGCTTTAGTTATGAAGCCTCTTGAAAGTCAATTACAAGAAGTTGATAACTGGGCATTCGCAGCTGATCATAAAAAAGTTGCTCCAAAAGGTGACATAATGGCACCAACAACTGTAAAAGGAAGTCAGTTCAGACAACCATTACATGAGTTCTCAGGAGCTTGTGCTGGATGTGGTGAAACTGCATACATCAAAAACGTAACTCAATTATTTGGAGATAGAATGATGATAGCTAATGCTACTGGATGTTCTTCAATTTGGGGTGGTTCATACCCATCATCTCCATATACAATTAACCATGAAGGTAAAGGTCCTGCTTGGGCAAACTCATTATTCGAAGACAATGCTGAATTCGGATATGGTATGTATTTAGCAGTTAAACATATAAGAGCTAAAATAGCTGAAAATATGGAAAGCTTATTAGCTATGGATATATGTGATGAAGCAAGAGAAGCATTTACTGCTTGGTTAGATGCTAAAGAAGATGGAGAAGCTTCTAAGGCTGCAAGTGCTAAAGTAAGTGCAGTATTAGCAAACTCTCACAATATAGAAAATGCTGAAGTTAAAGCTTTAGTTGAAGAAATAAAAGAAAGAGAAGATTACTTAATTAAGAGATCTCAATGGATCCTTGGTGGAGACGGTTGGGCATATGATATCGGTTACGGTGGTGTAGACCATGTTCTTGCATCAGGTGAAAATGTAAATGTTCTTGTATTCGATACAGAAATTTACTCAAATACAGGAGGACAATCTTCTAAGTCAACTCCAGTTGCTGCAATGGCTAAGTTCGCTGCTGCTGGAAAGAGAACTAGAAAGAAAGACCTTGGTATGATGGCAATGTCTTATGGAAATGTATACGTAGCACAAGTAGCTATGGGTGCAGATAAGAACCAATTCATGAAAGCTATAGTAGAAGCTGAAAAATATGATGGACCATCATTAATAATCTGCTACGCTCCATGTATATCTCACGGATTAAAAGAAGGTATGGGACGTAGTGTAGAAAACGAAAATAAAGCTGTTAAAGCTGGATACTGGCATTTATACAGATTCAACCCAGAATTACAAGCATCTGGTAAGAATCCATTCAGCTTAGACTCTAAAGAGCCAACTGAAAGCTTCAGAGAATTCTTATTAAATCAAGTAAGATACTCTGCTGTTGCAAAACAATTCCCAGATGTAGCTGAAGAATTATTTGCTCAAGCTGAACAAAGTGCTAAAGAAAGATTAGAAAGTTATAAGAGATTAGCTAGCTACGAGTTAGTTCACTAAAATCTTAATATATAAAAAAGAGTTATCTCATTAAGAGATAGCTCTTTTTTTGCTTTTATGTAAAATAAGTAACAAATCTGCAACAATTTGTATATTATATAGGGGATAATTATATCTAAATTAATCCAAATTAAAGTAATTATACTTAAAGGAGAATAATTATGGTTGAAAAATCCGATGACTGTGTATTAAAAAATAAAGCACAAGTTGTTTATTCATATAATAATTCAGACCAGATAATTACTAAGATCACAGAAAGCAATACAGAATCAATTCAAATTCATAGATGTAATTATTATCAAATTGAATGTATTAAAGGTTGTGTAGATCTTAGTGAACTTTGCTTAAATAAACAACAAATATATAATCTTTCTATAAAAGGTAATGCAGAATTACATGATTATTATATAGAACACAATAATAAATGCTTGATTATAAGATTTAGATTAAAATTACGTATCTATTATAATAAACAAGGTCATAGTCACTATTATGATTATTATAAAAACTATGAATATAGTGTACCATTTGATAAAAATAGAGTAAGTGAAATAAATATCACTGTATTAAGTACAAACTATAAAATATTAAATAATAACTTGATTGAAGTAAGTTCAGTTACAAAATTTGAATATTAAAATCATAAAAACATAAATTATGACATGAATTTTAAAAATAGTAACGTTTATCGACATAATTTTATATATTATATTAAGTAGTAATTACTACTAATACAATATTAAGAGGTGAAAGTACTGTGGAAGATAGTACTATGAAAAAATTACAAACATCATGTCCAGAAACTTGTGATGATGGATGTGAAATAAGAAATGTAGCATTTGTAAATTATCAATATAGACCAGTTGAAGATGGAATTGAAGCGGAGGCAGAAGAAGCTTCTGTTATTAGTAATCCAGTTAGAACATGTATAGTAAATGGAATAAATCCTGACTTTAGAATTATTAAATCAGCTTCTAAAGAAGCTACAGAACCTGAAGATATAATTCTTTATACAGTTACAGTAATTAATACAGGAGATACAGTATTAACTGGAGTACAAATCTCAGATGACTTAGATAACATATCAACATATGTACCTAACAGTGCAAAAGTAGTTCTTCATGTTCCAAATGGTACTGATCAAGATGTTGATTTTACTGTTGGAACTACAGATCCATTAATAATAACTGCAAATGAAGGATTAGATCCAAATGACATGTTTATATTCTCTTATAAAGTTCAAGTTAACTCTGATGTAGGTGCATCTCAATCTGTTGATAATACAGTTACAGTTACAGTTAATGAAGTTGAAGATCTTCAATTAGATAGTCAAAATATTCCTATTAGATATGCTAGAGTAGAAGTACTTAAGGCAATTAGAGGAAATGTTAGATGTGTTGAATGTGGTGATGATTTAACTTATACAATAAGACTTATAAATACAGGAACTATAGCTGCTACAAATGTAGTAGTTACAGACTTATTTGATTCAAGATTCTGCTTTGATGAAGGTGATGTAGTAGTTAGAGATGCAAATGGTGATGATTTAGATCCACAACCAAATATTAGTGTTGTTAATGGATTGCTTACTGTTACAATTGCTACTTTACAACCAGGTGAAGTTAATCAAAGAAGAATAATTATATCTGGACAAATATGTTGCTGTGACGAATAAAGTAATAAAAATTCAACTAATTAAATCAGCTAAATAATAAGTTATAAAGTGAAACGAGTTATCTCAAAGGAGATAACTCATTTTTTATATATCAAAAATAAATATTAATTGACAATGATTACCAATAGGACTACAATTGAATTGATGATAATGATTTTCAAAATTATTTACGAGAAGGAGATGTTAAAATGGCATTAAGTATGATAGGCATTGGAGAAAAGAGAAAAATAGTAGAAGTAAGGGCTAAAGATTCTGTAAAAAGGCATTTACAAAGCTTAGGATTTATAGTTGGCGAAAAAGTAGAAATAGTAGCTGAAAATCCAAGTGGGCTTATTTTATTAGTAAAAGGATCTAAAGTAGCTTTAAATAAAGGAATTGCAAATAAAATAATAGTTTCTTAAGGAGGGATAAAGATGACATTAAAGGATTTAAATCCTGGTCAGTCAGGAATAGTAAAAAGTATAGGTGAAAAAGGGCCTATAAGAAGGCGATTAATGGATATGGGAGTAACACCAGGTGTAAAAGTTGAAGTTATTAAGGTAGCACCATTAGGTGATCCAATAGAAATAAATATAAGAGGATATGAATTAAGCCTTAGAAAAGATGAGGCACAAAATATAGTATTAAAGTAATCGAGGGGAAATGTTATGGGATATACAATAGCGTTAGCAGGAAATCCAAACTGTGGTAAAACTACAGTATTTAATGAAATAACAGGCTCAAAACAACATGTTGGTAACTGGCCAGGTGTAACTGTAGAGAAAAAAGAAGGTAAGTATAAGAAAAATAAAGATATAAATATAGTAGATTTGCCAGGAATTTATTCTTTATCTCCATATTCTCAAGAGGAGATAGTAGCTAGGAATTATATTATTGATGAAAAACCAGATGTACTTATAAATATAATAGATGCAACAAACATAGAAAGAAATATGTATCTTACATTACAAATTTTTGAAACGAAGATTCCTACAGTTATAGCTCTTAATATGATGGATGAGGTTGAAGCTAGAGGAACTAAAATAAATATAGAAAAACTTCAAAAATACTTAGGTGTAAAAGTTGTTCCAGTCATAGCTAGAAGTGGAAAAGGTATGAAAGAACTAATGGATACAGCTATAGAAGTTGCTAAGATGTATAACCATGATTCTATAAAAGACATAGAAGATGTACATATATCTGTAGATGGAACTGAAGCGCTTAGTTTAGATTTAGGTATTGATGTATTTTCTGAGAAAATAGAAGAGTATGTTCAAAAAATACATTCAAAATTAAGTGATAAAAGTGATATAAATACATGGAAAGCATTAAAAATCTTAGAGGAAGATGCTATAGTAAATGAATCATTAAGTGTATCAGAAAAAATTGATATCCAAGATATTTTATCAAAAGCAAATGAAGAATTTGATGGTGATATTGAGTCAGAGATAGCAGATCAAAGATATAAATTTATTTCAAAGATAGTAAATAAGACGGTTTCTAAATCAAAACCTAAGAATGGAAAAAGAGAAGAAACAACTTCAGATAAAATAGATAAAATTTTAACTAATAGAATTTTAGCTATACCTATATTTTTAGCTGTAATGTATTTACTTTTCTCTATTACTTTTGGAGAAAGTATAATAGGAATTGGTGTTTATTTACAGACTATAGTTTGTGATTTTTGGGATGGACCATTAACTGAAACTATACTAAGTTCGTTAGAATATTTAGGAGCTGCTGAGTGGGCAATATCTCTTGTAGGAGATGGAATACTTGCTGGTGTAGGTGGAGTTGTATCATTTTTACCACAAATACTAGTTTTATTCTTACTTATGTCAGTACTTGAAGATAGTGGATATATGGCTAGAGTTGCTTTTGTTATGGATAAGATTTTTAGAAAATTTGGTTTATCAGGAAAATCATTTATTCCATTATTAATGGGATTTGGTTGTTCTGTTCCAGCGCTTATGGCATCTAGAACTTTAGAAAATGAAAAAGATCGTAAGATAACTATGATGATAACTCCGTTTATGTCTTGTGGAGCAAAGCTTCCAATATATTTAATGTTTGCAGCAACTTTATTTGCAACTAGTAATCAAACTAACATAGTGTATACAATATATATGTTAGGTCTAGTTGTTGCAGTAGTATCTGCACTAATATTAAGTAAGTTTGTATTAAAAGGAGAAGCATCAAACTTTATAATGGAGCTTCCTCAATATAGAATACCTACATTAAAAAGTGTTTTAATACATGCATGGGAAAAAGTAAAAGGTTTTGCGATAAAAGCAGGAACGATAATTTTAGCATCAACAATATTGATATGGGTTTTATCAAGCTTTAATTTATCTGGAATGTGTGAAATGGAAGATAGTATATTAGCTTCTATTGGTAGAAGTATTCAATGGATATTTGCTCCTTTAGGATTTGGTGACTGGAGAGCTTCAGTTGGTGTAGTTACAGGATGGATTGCAAAAGAAAATATAGTATCTACTTTCGGAGTTTTATTTGGAGCATCTGATGCTATAACTGAAGCTGCAATGGAAGGTAGTGCGGCAATACCACAAGTAGCAGCAGTATTTACTCAAGCATCAGCATTTTCATATATGATATTTAATTTATTATGTATGCCATGCTTTGCAGCTGTAGGAGCTATAAAAAGAGAAATGGGTTCTTGGAAATGGACTGGTATTACAGTTGGTTTCCAAATGATAGTTGCATGGATAGTTGCATTCTTAACTTATATAATATGCCAGATGATATTTTAAATAATAAGGAAGTGAATTAAATTAATGATTAATTATATTATTGGAATAGGCGCTTTCTTAATAGTATTTTATGTTATAAAAAATGGAATTAAATCTTACAAAAGTGGAAAAAGTACCTGTGGATGTAGTTGTAAAAACTGTCCATCAGATAGTGCTTGCAAAACAAATAAAAAATAAATAAAATAAAATCTTGGTATATATAAATATGTATTTATATTACCAAGATTTTTTTGAAATAAATAGTATAGCATATAAAAAAAGATATACATAAATATGTTATAATAATTAAGTAGAAAAAGATAAGTTGGAGGAAAAATAATGAGAGAATTATCAACTGTGTCAGATGATTATTTAAATAATAATATTAAATATTTAAGATTACTATCGAAACAGTACCCTAGCATATCTAAGGCTAGTGAAGAAATTATAAATTTAGAAGCAATACTTAATCTTCCTAAGGGAACAGAACATTTTTTAACTGATATACATGGTGAGTATGAACCATTTGTACATGTATTAAAAAATGGATCAGGAGTTATAAAAAGAAAGATAGAAGAGCTTTTTTCTAATAGCATAAGAGAATCGGAAAAGAAGATGTTAGCGACTCTTGTTTATTATCCAGAACAAAAATTAGATTTAATATCTAAGGAAGAAACTGACATAGAAGATTTTTATAGAATAAACATGTATAGACTTATAGAACTTTGCAGGTATACATCAAGCAAATACACAAGATCTAAGGTTAGAAAATTCTTACCAGAAGAATTTAGATATATAATGGAGGAATTATTACATCCAGATAATAGTAGCGACCATAAGCATGAATACTACCATAGTATAGTTGAGACTATTATTGAAATAGACAGAGCTAAAGAGTTTATAATAGCAATATCTAAAGTAATACAAAAATTAGTAGTTGATAGGTTACATATAATAGGAGATATATATGATAGAGGTCCAAGACCTGATATTATTATGGATATGCTAATGCAGCATCATAGTGTAGATATACAGTGGGGGAACCATGATATATTATGGATGGGCGCAGCTGCTGGACAACCTGTTAATATAGCTAATGCACTTAGAATTTGTGCAAGATATGCAAATTTAGATATAGCGGAAGATTTTTATGGAATTAACTTATTGCCACTTGCTACCTTTGCAATGGATGCTTACAAAGATGACCCTTGTAAGGAGTTTTTACCTAAAGTAGGAGAACAAAACGTATCAAATAGTGAAAAAGGTCTTATTGCAAAAATGCATAAAGCTATAAGTATAATACAATTCAAACTAGAGGGAGAAGTAATAAATAGAAGACCTGAATTTGATATGAATCATAGATTATTACTAGATAAGATAAACTATGAAGAAGGAACGATTAATTTAAAAGGAAAAGTATATAAATTAAAAGATAATTACTTCCCAACAATAGACCCTAAAAATCCATATAAGCTAACTAAAGCAGAAGAAATCTTAGTAGAAAAATTAATATCTTCTTTTAAAGGAAGTGAAAAACTTCAAAAACATGTTTCATTCTTATTTTCAAAGGGTAGCATTTATTTAAAAGCAAATTCAAATTTATTATTCCATGGATGTATACCATTAAATGAAGACGGAAGCTTTATGCCTATGAATATAAAAAATAAAGAATATAAAGGTAGAGCCTTAATGGACAAAATGGAAGCTTTAGCTAGAGAAGGTTATTTCTTTGCTGAAAATACATTACAAAAACAATATGGAATGGATATTATGTGGTATTTATGGACTGGAAAATGCTCATCTTTATTTGGAAAAGATGATATGACAACTTTTGAAAGATACTTTATATCAGAAAAAGAAGCTCATAAAGAAAATAAAAATCCATATTATTTCTTAAGAGAAGATGAGACAATATGTAAAAGAATTTTCGATGAATTTGAGTTGGATTTTGAAGAATCTCATATAATAAATGGACATGTTCCTGTAGAAAGTAAAAATGGAGAAAGCCCAATAAAAGCTAATGGAAGAATTTTAGTTATAGACGGAGGATTCTCAAAAGCATATCAAAAGAAAACTGGTATTGCTGGGTATACTTTAATATACAATTCTTATAGCTTACAGTTAGTATCTCACGAACCTTTTAGCTCAGCAGAAGAAGCTATAGCGAACGAAAGTGATATATTATCAACTACTGTTGTTGTAGAACATAAGGTAAAAAGAAGAAGAGTTAAAGATACTGAAGCTGGAGAAAAAATACAAGATGAAATAAAGGATTTAAAATTACTTTTATTAGCGTATAGAAAAGGTTTAATAAAGGAAATGTAATATAAAAATATTATATATTTTAAATAGAAAAAACTTGACACTAAATATGTATTATACTAGAATTAAATTATAATAAATATAAAACTAATTCAATTAACTATTATTGGATTGTTACTGATAATGCAGGCAATACCTAGGTTAAGTTTTACAGCATTGCTGTATCTTAATTTAGGTATTTTTAATTTTATACATATTTATAGTCAGTTAGAGGGGGTACAAGTAAGGATGATTATTGAAAGAGTTTATAACAACAATGTGGTATTGGTAAAAGATGAAAACAATAAACAGCTAATACTTACAGGTTGTGGTATAGGATTTCAAAAAAAATTAGGCCAATTAGCTGACGAGAGTAAAATAGAAAAAAAGTTTGTAGCTGAAGATGAAGGTTTCAAAAATAAGATAAGCAAACTAGCCCTTGAGGTTGATGAAGATGTATTTAAAGCTAGTTCGGCTATAGTTGAATATGCTGAAACAAAGCTAAAAGCTGAATTATATGACTATATATATGTGGCACTTACAGATCATATAGCATTTGCACTTAAAAGACATAAAGAAAATATAGAAATAAAAAATGAATTACTTTATGAAATAAGAAGAATTCATAAAAGAGAATTTGAAATTGGTATTTGGGCAATCGGTTACTTAAATAAAGAATTTGATGTTAACCTACCAGAAGATGAAGCAGCTTTTATAGCCATGCATATAGTAAATGCCAATTATAATGAAAATACATCTGAATCATTTTTAATGACAAAGATAGTTAAAGAAATACTTAATATTATAAGGTATTATTACTCCGTTGAGTTTAATCAAAATGAAATGAACTATGAAAGATTATTAACTCATTTAAAGTTTTTTGCAAAAAGATTAATAAAAAATGAAAGCAAAGAAAATAAACAAAATGAACTTTTAGGAATTATAAAAGAAAAATATGAAGATTCATATAAATGTGCAAGTAAAATAAAAACATTTATAGAAGAACACTATGAATATGTTGTCAGTGAAGATGAGCTTTTATACTTAATACTTCATATTAATAGGGTAATAGAAGTTATAAAAATAGAAGAAAAATCAATCATAAATTAAACCGTATTAAGGTTGTTACTGTTTGGCAGGCAAGACTTAGGTTTATAAGAATATATGATTATTGTTTTAGTAGGTTTAGGTTATACGCATACTTTTAGGGTAGGCTTAGATACTTATATCTATTAAAGATAATTGTATATTTCTATAAGCTTAAGTCTTTTTTTATAGCAATAATCAAATAAATTTTAACAATTATAAAATAAGAAAGGGAGATTAAAAGCAATGTTTAAGAAATTATTCGGTGTTTTACAAAAAGTTGGTAAGTCGCTAATGCTACCAGTTGCTATACTTCCAGCAGCAGGTATACTTTTAGGATTAGGTAATGCATTAGTAAATGAAAATGTTATATCATATATGCCATTCTTAGCAAATGGTACAGTTGCTTTAATAGCAAGTATGATGGAAGGTTGTGGTCAAATAATATTTGATAACTTACCTTTAATATTTGCAGTAGGTGTTGCAGTTGGTTTAACTGATGGTGAGGGTGTTGCAGCTCTTGCAGCAATCGTTGGTATGTTAGTAATGAATAAGGCTATGAGTGTTACAGCTGGAATAACAGCTGATATGACTGGCCCTATGTATGCTAATGTTTTAGGTATACCTACAATACAAACAGGTGTATTTGGTGGTATCATCATAGGTATTCTTGCATCAAGTATGTATAAGAAATTCTATAAAATTGAATTACCTCAATATTTAGGTTTCTTTGCAGGGAAAAGATTCGTTCCTATTATAACATCAGTATTAGCATTATTAATAGGTGTAGCATTAACATTCGTATGGCCTCCAATACAAATGGGGTTAATGTCATTCTCTCAAACAGTTATAGATGCTAACAGAACTTTAGCA
This sequence comes from Romboutsia sp. Marseille-P6047, assembly GCF_900604535.1. Classification (NCBI taxonomy): domain Bacteria; kingdom Bacillati; phylum Bacillota; class Clostridia; order Peptostreptococcales; family Peptostreptococcaceae; genus Romboutsia; species Romboutsia sp. Marseille-P6047. The sequence continues at coordinate 286,642 of NZ_UWOT01000001.1, read as the reverse complement.
GCATTCTTATTTGGAGTTATAGAAAGAGCGTTAATACCATTTGGATTACATCATGCATTTTATAATCCATTCTGGTATCAATTTGGTGAGTATGTAAACAGTGCAGGAGATCTTGTAATGGGAGATCAAAGTATATGGTTTGCACAACTTAAAGATGGTGTAGAATTTACAGCTGGTACATTCATGACTGGTAAATTCCCATTCATGATGTTTGGACTTCCAGCAGCAGCTTTAGCTATGGTACATGAAGCAAAACCTGAAAAGAAAAAATACGTTGCTGGTATAATGGCATCAGCAGCATTAACTTCATTCTTAACTGGTATAACTGAGCCAATAGAATTTGCATTCTTATTCGTAGCTCCAGTATTATTTGCAGTACACTGTGTATTTGCAGGTTTATCATTTATGTTAATGCAAATATTAAATGTTAAAATAGGTATGACATTCTCAGGTGGTCTTATAGACTTTACTTTATTTGGTATAATACCAAATAGAACACCTTGGTATTTTGTTTTAGTAGTAGGTGCAGGACTTGCAGTAATATACTACTTCGGATTTAGATTTATGATAAGAAAGTTTGACTTAAAGACTCCAGGTAGAGAAGATGAAACAGAAGAAGTAAGTTCTTCATCTAGCTTAGGAAAAGGTGAATTAGCAAACGAAATATTAATAGCTTTAGGAAATAAAGAAAACTTAAAGAGTTTAGATGCTTGTATAACTAGACTTAGAGTACAAGTTGAAGATATAGAAAAAGTAGATAAAGATAAATTAAAAGAGCTTGGTGCAGCTGGTGTTATGGTTGTAGGAAACAATGTACAAGCTATATTCGGTACAAAATCAGATACTTTAAAATCAGAAATAAACGAAATAATATCAGGTAAATTAATTGTTAATAAATCTGAAAATAAAGAAGTTAAAAAAGAAGTTACTAAAATTGAAGAAAATTCAAGTACAGAGTTAGCAATATCTTGTTCTGAAGAGGTAATGTCTTTAACTAATGGACAAATTTTAGAATTATCAGATGTTCCAGATGAAGTTTTCTCAAGTAAGTTAATGGGAGATGGATTTGCAATAAAATCAAGTGATGGAGTAATATGTTCTCCAGTTGATGGTAGTGTGGAAGTTATATTCCCAACTAAGCATGCAGTAATAATAAAATCTGATGCAGGAAGAGAAATACTTATACACATGGGAATAGAAACAGTTAAACTAGAAGGTAAAGGATTTGATTTAGCTGTAAATGTAGGAGATAAAGTTAAAGCTGGTGATAAACTTGCTAAAATGGATTTAAAATATATAGAAGAAAATGCAACTTCTAGTATAACTCCAGTTATATTTACGAACTTAGAATCAAATGAAAAAATCACAGTAAAAACTGGTAAATGTAATTTAAAAGAAAGTAATAGAGTTACTATAACAAAATAAATAATATAAAAAAAGGTTGAACATTATTATGTTCAACCTTTTTGTTTAGATAGTTAACTAGTTTATAGATAATGAATCTATTAAAGTTTTGAATAGATTCATAGTAGATTCATTTAGTTCTGGGAAGAATTCTTGTATAGAGTCAATTAACTTATTGTAATTAGGAAGCGATTGTGTATTAAACATATCATTACTAGGGTATTTAAGGTTATATTTCCAAACTTCTAAGCCTTGGAATGGATTAGCAGTTCCTAGATATAAGTCATTTAAAGAATCTACATATAAAATTCTACCTCCATAATTATATCTATTACCTAAACCATTTAAAAATACTGGTAAGAAGTGTACACCATCTAAGGATTTATATAAATTAAATCCAAAAGGATAGTTAAATTCATTTAAAAGTCTTACTATAATTCTATACATTTTAATTAAGGTATCAACTAACTCTGAAGATAAAGCATCATCAGATCTATAAGAAGATAATATTTCTAATATAAGTTGCATAAATAAAGCACTATCAAAAGTACTTATATATAAAGCACCATTATATTCTTGTATTTGCCATCCATAAACATTAAATGGATTGTTAAAACCAGAATTAATACCAGATATACTATTAGGACCTACAATCATTTCAACCTTATCATCTTTATCTAATCTTATTAGATCAAATCCTTGAGGTATTATCCAAGACAATGGCAACTCTTTTGTTCCACTTAAATAAAGATGATTTTTAAATACACCCATAGCTAAAGTTACAGTATTAGATGGATTACCAAAACCATCAACTACAAGTGTCCATTTATTAAGTTCAGTTTTATTAGTATCTGTTCTCCAAACTCTTATCTTATTATTTATAGATGTTGCTAAATATAAACGATTATTAAAAACAGCCATATTTACTATTGCACCGGAAGGATTTTTATTTGGATCAAAATTTGGAGTTGAGCTAGGATAAGTTTCTAGTTCCCAAGAGAAAAATTCTGGGTCTATATTACTATATAATAGAGGATAAGTTACTTGACCACCCTCATCAATATTAGCTACATATAGTTTATTATCAAATATAACCATAGCTCTTGAAGAGTTTCCTTCTAGTGTTCCTCGATTATAAACCGTAGATTTTGTTTCCATCCAGTCTATACCATTTACTGATTTGTATATTTTTAGTTTGTTAGGTGGCAAACATGTGCCAGCTGCATATAGAGCTGGATTACCATTATAAGCTCTATAGTTAACCATATATCTAAATCCATAGATATTACTATTATAAGGAGCTTTAAGCACCTTCTCCCAAGTAGAATTACCATCTTTTCTTAGTCTCCAAATCTCAGCTCTATCATCCTGTACTGTTGGAGTTAAAGATAGTGGGAATCTTAAGTTTTGTATATATAAGCTAGAGTATAGAGGTATTATATTTCTACCAGTACCAACATATATATAATCGCCTAAACCACTAATTGACCAGGCATAGTTATTTTGTCTTGCATTTATTAAATTGTTAAAATCTAAACCATTAAGTGGTGTTAGACTTTCAAAACTTGACATATAATCAACACCTTTATTATATATATACAGGCATTAAAATTTACCTGTCTGTATATAATATGAGTTTGTAAAAAAATGGTGAAAGACCAAGGATATTGTATTTATATATATTTTTTCTAGTTTAATACATTAAATATAGATTAAAACAGTAGTATTTTGACATAAGTATTAAAATACAGTATACTTATTTAGTACGTTGAATTTAAAATGTAAGAGGTGGAAAAACGTGGAAAATATAACAATTCAACCAGTCTTAGTTGGAGGAGATATAAACTGCTATAGTGTAGCAAGAGCATATCATGAAGCTTATGGAGTTAAGTCAATAGCATTTGGAAGATATGCATTAGGTGCAACTAAGGATAGTAAAATAATAGATTTTAGAATAGACCCAAGAATAACTGAAGAAGAAGAATTTATAAAAGTATTATTAGACACTGCAGATGAACTTGCAGCACCTAATAAAAAATTAATTATACATGGATGTACTGATGAATATGCAGAGTTAATAATAGATCATAGAGATATATTATCAGAAAAATATATAGTTCCTTATATAGGGAAAGAGTTAAAAGAAAAGCTTATAGAAAAAGAATTATTCTATCAAATGTGTGAAGAAAAGGGATTAGATTACCCTAAAACATTCATATACTCAAAAGGTGATGAAATAACAGACTTTGGATTTAAGTATCCAGTTATAATAAAGCCTTCAGATAGTGTATTATTCTGGCAACATCCATTTGAAGGAATGAAAAAAGCTTATCTTGCTAACAACGAAGAAGAGTTTAAAGAAATAACGACTTCAATATATAATGGAAAATATGATAAGAGCTTAATAATACAAGACTTTATACCAGGTGATGACTCACATATGAGAGTTTTAACTTGTTATTCAGACCAAAATGGTAAAGTTAAGATGATGTGTTTAGGACATGTATTATTAGAAGAGCATACACCAAAAGGAATAGGAAATCATGCTGCTATAATAACAGAGTATGATGGTCCTTTAATGGAGAAATTTAAGAACTTCTTAGAAAGTATAAACTACACAGGTTTTTCTAACTTTGATATAAAATATGATAGTAGAGATAACACATATAAAGTATTTGAAATTAACTTAAGACAAGGTAGAAGTAACTTCTATGTAACATCTTCAGGTAATAATATAGCTAAGTATGTAGTTGAAGATAGAGTTTACAATAAAGAATTAGATTTAAAAATACAAAAAGAACCTTTCTTCTGGCGTGTAATACCTAAGAATGTAGTTTATAAATTCGTTAAAAATCAAGAATTAGTAAATCTTGCTAAGAAATTAGATTCAGAAGGTAAGAGTGCAACATCATTTGGATATGATGCTGACTTAAAAGGAAACTTTAAGAGAAGTTGGTATGTATTCTTATACAATATAAACCAAGTAAGAAAGTTTAATAAATACTGCAAATAAAGTGGTGATATAAAATGGAAAATAATAAAACAGTTGGTGTTATTGGTGGACTTGGACCTATGGCTACAGTATATTTTTATGATATGGTAGTAAGGATGACTGATGCAAAAACTGACCAAGATCATATAGATATGGTTATAGCTAATAGAGCAACAACACCAGATAGAACTGATTATATAATTGGAAAAAGCAAAAACAGTCCAGTAGATATACTAAAAAAAGATGCAAAGAGATTAGAAAACTTTGGAAGTGACTTTTTAGTTATAACTTGCAACACAGCTCATTATTTCTATGATGAAATACAGAAAAGTGTAAATATTCCTGTTTTAAATATAATCGAAGAAACTGTAAAACATGCAAAAGAACAAGGTCATAAAAAGTTAGGAATATTAGCAACAACAGGAAATATAAGTACAAACTTATATCAAAATATGTGTAAGAAATATGATATAGATTATTTAGTATTAGATGAAAATAGACAAGCTAATATAATGTCTATAATATATGATGATATAAAAAGTGGAAACCCTGCTAATATGAACAAATTTAATGACATAGTCAATAATTTAAAAGAAAATAACTGTGATGGTGCAATTTTAGGATGTACAGAATTATCAATTTTAAAAAATGATAATAACTTAGATGATGAGTTTTATATAGATTCATTAGGTGTTTTAGCTGTTAAAACTATAGAAAATTGCAATAAAAGAGTTAAATAATAAAATATAAAAAAATAGAGTAGTTAAAGCTACTCTATTTTTAGGATTTAAATCTTAGAATGATATTCCAATTTTAACATAGATTTTCTAAGTAAAATTTAAAAATAATATGATATACTACAGTTTATGAATATACCAAGGATAAGGAGGGCTTAGTAATGAAATTATTTAAAGTTATGGAAGATGTTGAATTTACTTGTGATAAGCCTTGGGACGAAATAAAAGAAATCGAAATAAAAGATATTGCATATAATTCTTCAAAATGTGAAGATGGATATATATTTGTTGCTATAAAAGGTGAAACTGTTGATGGTCATAAATACTGCATGGATGCTTATAAAAGAGGATGTAGAGTATTTATACTAAATGATGATATAGAATTAGGAAATGATGCTATAAAACTATTTGTAAAAGACAGTAGAATAGCTTTATCAAAAATGTCAGCAAACTATTTTGGTAATCCATCAAAAGAGCTAAAAATTATAGGTGTAACGGGTACAAAAGGTAAGACTACAATAACTAACTATGTAAGTGAAGTTCTAAATTCTTCAGGACTTAATACAGGAGTTATAGGAACTAATGGTACTTTTTACAATGGTATAAGTGAAAAAACAGTTAACACAACTCCAGAAAGTTATGAACTTCATAGAATATTTAGAACAATGCTAGATAATGGAGTAAAGTGTGTATCTATGGAAGTTTCATCAGGTGGAGTTATGATGAATAGAGTTGAGGATGTAGATTTTGATATTGCAATATTCTCAAATTTATCACCAGATCATATAGGTCCAAAGGAACATCCAACTTTTGAACATTATTTAGAATGTAAAGCTAGACTATTTACACTAGCTAAACATGGAATAATAAATATAGATGACGAGCATGCTAAAGAAATAATGAATAAAGCAACTTGTGATATAGAAACATTTTCTATATCAAATAATTCAAATTTAGTAGCTAAAAATATAGAGTACTCAAAATCTATAGACTCATTAGGGGTAAGTTTCACTTGTCATGTAGGAGAAGAAGATTTCCCTTGTTATATATGTTCTCCAGGAGAATTTAGTATATATAATGCATTAGCAGTAATAGCTGTCTGTAGATATTTAGATGTAGAACAAGAAGTTATGTTAAACTCTTTAAGACAAGCTAAGGTAAATGGAAGAGTAGAAGTTTTACCAATACTTCCTTATGCAACAGTTATAGTTGATTATGCTCATAATGGAGTAAGCTTAGAGAATATACTTCAAACACTTAAAAAATACGATCATAATAGATTAATATGTTTATTTGGATCAGTAGGTGGAAGAACAGAGTTAAGAAGAAAAGAGTTAGGAGATGTTGCAGCTAAAGAATGTGACTTATGTATACTAACTTCGGATAACCCTGATTTTGAAGATCCAATGAATATAATAAGTGATATAGCAAAATCTTTTGAAAATAGTAATTGTGAATATATAGTAGAGCCAGATAGAAAGTTAGCTATAGAAATGGCTATAGAAATAGCTAAAGAAGGCGATATGATAGTATTTGCTGGAAAAGGTCATGAGACTTATCAAATAATAAAAGGTGATAGAGTACCTTTTAGTGAAAAAGAAATAGCTATGAATGCAGCTAAGAGCGTTTTAGCTGAAAAGAATTACTTAACACTTGCATAATGAAAAGCTAGATGGGATTGTAACTAATAATATGTTATTATCCTTTCTAGCTTTTATAATTTATTTAATTTTTATAATTCTTAAGAGCTTGATTCCAATCAAGTACATTGAACCAGTTATCTATGTACTTAGAACGATCGTTTTTATAGTCAAGATAATAAGCATGCTCCCAAAGGTCTATACCTATTATTGGTTTTAATCCACAACATATTGGGTTATCTTGATTAGGTGTATTTACTATGCATAGATTGTTATTTTTATCTAATACAAGCCATGTCCAACCTGAACCAAATACATCTAGTGCACTTTTCTTAAACTCTGATTTGAAGTTTTCATAAGAATCAAATGTACTTTCTATGCCTTCTTTTAATTTTCCTGTTGGAACAGGATTATTTTTGTTAGACATTATATTAAAGAATAATTCATGATTGTAAACACCGCCACCATTATTTCTTACTATGTTTCTAACATCTTGTGGTAAAGAGTCTAAATTACTTAATAATTCATATAAAGTAAGATTTTGTAAATCAGGATATTTATCTAGGGCTGCATTTAAATTTTTTACATAATTAGCATAGTGTTTATCATGATGAAGAGTCATAGTCTCCTTGCTTATATAAGGTTCTAAAGCATCGTAAGAGTAAGGTAGTGGTTTTACCTCAAACTTATATGTTTCTTTAGAATAAGATAAAGCAGTTAATCCTTGAGTAAGAATAATTGATAAAACTATGCTTAAAGTTAATAATGCTTTTTTCATTTAATCACCTCATAAATATTATGCTTAAAAAGGATAATATTATTTAAAAGGCCTAAAGGTATATTTATACATACATATTAAATATATTTTGAATCTCACTATTTTTAATCAAGTTAATATGTTTTATTGGTTTTGGAGGTATATTAAAATCTATAATATTTTTCTCCATCCAAATAATATCCCACCATTTATTAAATTTAAAGCCGGCATGACTAAAACATCCTACAAGATTAAATCCATGTTTTTTATGGAATTTCTCACTTTTTATATTTGGAACAGTAATACAAGCATAAACATTATAAAATCCTTGAAGTTTTAAAATATCTAAAATGCAAGAATATAGAGTAGAGGCTATATTTTTATTGTGATAAGATTCATTAGCATAGATAGACAATTCAACATCCCAATTATAAGCATCTCTTTCTTTATATTTAGATGCATAAGCATATCCAATTATTTTATTATCAATAAGAGCAACTATATAAGGATAATCTTTAGATATAGTTTTAACTCTATTTTCAAATTCCTCTAAACTAGGAATCTTATATTCAAATGTAATTGCAGTATTTTCAATATAATATTTATAAATATTTAAAATCTCTCTTGCATCGTTTAAGTTGGCTAATCTTAATTCCATATGATATCCCCCCTAATTAATTATTTTTAGATTATTGACTAATTATATCATAATAAAAAAAGCTATATTTGGTTTTAATCCCAAATATAGCTTTTATTTTATTAAACGTTAAATCTGAATAATATTACATCTCCATCTTTAACTATATATTCTTTACCCTCAAGTCTAACTAATCCTTTTTCTTTAGCAGCAGTCATAGTACCAACATGAACTAAGTCATCAAAAGCAATAGTTTCCGCTCTTATGAATCCTCTTTCTATATCAGAGTGGATTTTTCCACCTGCAGCAGGAGCTTTAGTTCCAAGTTTTATAGTCCAAGCTCTAACCTCTTGAGGTCCAGCTGTTAAGTAAGATATAAGTCCTAATAAAGCATAAGAAGATTTTATTAATTTATCTAATCCTGATTGCTCAAGACCTAAAGTTTCTAAGAATTCTTTCTTTTCTTCTTCAGTATCAAGTTCAGCTATTTCTGCTTCTATTTGAGCACAAACAACTACAACTTCAGCATCCTCAGTAGCAGCGAATTCTCTAACTTTGTTTACATAATCATTGTTAGCAGCTTCATCAGCTAAATCATCTTCACATACATTAGTAGCATATATTACTGGTTTAGAAGTTAATAAGTTTAATGAATTAACAAATGTTTGTTGATCTTCAGTAAAGCTCATTGTTCTAACACATTTATTATCTTCTAAAGTAGCTAGTATTTCTTTTAAGAATTCAACTTCGGCAGCTACAGACTTATCAGCTTTAGCAGCTTTAGCACTTTTTTGTATTCTTCTTTCTAATATTTCTATATCAGAGAATATTAATTCTAAGTTTATAGTTTCTATATCTCTAAGTGGATCAACACTTCCATCAACGTGAACAACGTTAGGATCTTCGAAGCATCTAACAACGTGAACTATAGCGTCAACCTCTCTTATGTGAGATAAGAATTTATTTCCAAGACCTTCACCTTTTGAAGCTCCTCTAACAAGACCAGCTATATCGCAGAATTCTATAGCTGTTGGAACTATTTTCTTTGAATCATATAGTTCTTTTAATTTATTTAATCTTTCATCTGGAACAGCAACCACACCTACGTTTGGTTCTATTGTACAGAAAGGGTAGTTTGCAGATTCTGCACCTGCTTGAGTTATAGCGTTGAAAAGCGTACTTTTACCTACGTTTGGTAAACCTACTATACCTAATTTCATAATTGTATCTTCCTTTCTTTATGTTAATTTGATATTGAAATTTATATATAAATTTATACAACCTTCTAAGTCGTGAACACAACTAATAAAGCTGATTTTTACAAATTTACAAACTTCATTATAGACATACATACTGATTATACATCATATATATAACAGATGTAAACTATACATTATTATGGAGTTGGTTTTATGCTAAGTTCAATACTTTTATTTGTATGTATATTTTTAGGTTTTATATTTACAGGTTATATGGAAAATATATTTATAGTTTTAGCCACACTTCTTTTTTATAAGCAGATAATTATAGATAAAAATTATAAATATATAGCATATGGACTTATTATTGCTTTTATTGGAATAAATATTATAACTATATCAATATTTAGAAATAAAATAGCTATAAAAGATGTGAGTCCACTAGAAGACCAACCAGAAACAGTAGTGTTGTTGGTTTCTGGAGGTGAAAGTTCAAACTATGATTTAAAAGAAAGGGCAAGTGAAGTTTACTTTGAAAAGGGATTTAAATCATACTTAACTGGAATAAAAGATTTATATACATTTAAAATGTACTATGAAAAATTTGGGTCAAGTGATTTTAAAGAAGATGCAGAATATATAGCATCAAATTTGAGAGAAAAGTTAGGCAATAGTTATAAAGTAGTAAATTCTTATCTTTATTCATCACCTTATTTTGAAAATAGTATAGAAGATATTATTTCAAAAGGATATAAAAATATAATTATTTGTCCTATGTTTATGACAGAAGGTGAAGATTTTGATGTTTTCACTAAAAGATATGAAAGTTTAAATTTAAGTAAATACAATTTAAATAAGGTAGAAATAATGGAAACTTTCTACAAATCAAATAACTTAGCAACATTATATAAAAATGAAATATTAAAAACTATATCAAGTAAAAATAAAGATATAGGAGTGTTATTAATTGGTTTTCAAAATGAAAACAATGTAGAACAAGATATATTATTTAGAGAAAAAATAAGAGATTACATATTGCAAGACGAAAAAAATAGTAACATTCAAATAAAATTACCTCTTTTAGAAAATAATAAAAAGGATATAATTAAATGTGGTGAGGAATTACTAGAATATGGAATTGATGGTCTATATATAGTGTTACCAACAAGTATAATTGATAGTATTTATACTAAAAACTTAGTGGATAGCATACTTAGTAATTTAGACATGGGAAATACAAAGCTTTATTATATAGATGCTGATAAAAAATACGACTTAATAGTAAATGAGATATTTGACAGAATATCATTACTAAGCGCAATAGGAGGGTAAAATGGACGGAATAAAAAATATATCTTTAGGAGAACAAATTAACTTAACGTTAATTCATTCTAAGAAATTTAAATCTAATCTTGTAAGTATATATATACAAAGATTACTAGATAAAGATGAAGCTACAAAAAATGCTTTAATACCAGAGATTGTAACTAGTGGTAGTATGAAATATCCTAGTGCAAGAGAAATATCAAATGAGTTAGATAACTTATATGGATCTTCAATGGGAGCAGATATTACTAAAAGAGGAGAGCGCCAAGTACTTAGTTTTAAAATAATAAGTACAAATGAAAAATATTTAGATGAAAATATATTTAAAGATGTAATTGAATTCTTTAATGATATAGTAAACAATCCATTAGTAATAGATGGTGGATTTAAAGAAGAGTTTTTAAATATAGAAAAGCAAAATTTAAAGGATAGAATACAAGCTAAAATTAATGATAAAGGAAGATATGCACTTGAAAGAGCCTTTGAAGAAATGTGCCAAGGTGAAAGATACAGCATAAGTGAATATGGATATGAAGAAGATATAGACAAAATAACTCCTAAAGAGTTATATGAACACTATAAAGAAATCTTAAGAACATCACCAATAGATATAGTAGTTGAAGGTGATTTTGATGAAGATGAAGTTATAAAAGTAATAACTGATAACTTTAAATTTGAAAGAGGAAATATAATAGATATACCTAGAGATGAATTTATAAAAGAAATAAAAGAAGTTAAAACTGTAAATGAAAAAATGGAAATAACTCAAGGAAAACTTATAATGGGTTATAGAAGTAATATAGATTACTTAGAAGAAGAAAAATACTTTGCCTTAGTAGTAGGGTCAAATATATTAGGTGGAGGACCAGACTCTAAATTATTCTTAAATGTAAGAGAAAAAGAAAGTCTATGTTACTATGTATATTCTTCAATAGAAAAATATAAAGGAATATTATTTATATCAGCAGGAATAGAAGCCAATAATTATGAAAAAACAATAAATTTAATAAATGAGCAATTAGGTAAATTGAAAAATGGAGAAATATCTGATAAAGAGTTAAATAACAGTAAAAGTGCTTTAATAAGTTCTATGAGAACAATAGCAGATAATATAGGTGGAAGAAGTGATTTTTACTTTGCTCAAGCAATGGGAAAAACTAATTCTACTATAGAATCAATAATAGATAAATTAGATAAAATAAGTGTAGAAGATATAGTTGAAGTTGTAAAAGATATAAAATTAGATACTGTATATTTCTTAAGCAACTAAGGAGGCATAAATATGAAAGAAATTACTAATGAAGTTTTAAAAGAAAAGATATATTATGAAAAATTAGAAAATGGATTAGATGTTTACTTTATGCCTAAAGAGGGATTTACAAAAAAATATGCAGTTCTTGCAACTAATTATGGTTCAAATGAATTAGAATTTGTGCCAATAGGCGAGAATAAGCCAATAAGAGTAAACGAAGGAATTGCTCATTTTCTAGAACATAAGATGTTTGAACAACCAAATGGAAAAAATGCATTTGACGAATTTTCTAAGTATGGAGCAAGTGCAAATGCATTTACTAATTTTACAATGACGGCTTACTTATTTTCTTGTACTGAGTATTTTTATGAATGCTTAGCTCATTTAATAGATTACGTTCAGACTCCTTATTTTACAGATGAAAATGTAGAAAAGGAAAAGGGAATAATAGAACAAGAAATAAAAATGTACAATGATGATCCTGATTGGAATGTATATTTTAACGCTTTAAAAGCAATGTATGTAAACTATCCAGTAAGAGTTGATATAGCAGGTAGCGTTGATAGTATATATAAAATAACAAAAGAAGAATTATATAAGTGTTACAATACATTTTATAATCCAGGAAATATGACTTTATTTGTAGTTGGAGATTTGGATGTAAATAAAGTTATGGATACGGTAAAAAAATATAATCATAATGATGTAGAAAAATTAGAACATAAAATAGAAACATTTTATCCAGATGAACCTAATCATGTAAATGAAAAGGAAGTAATTGAAAAGTTTTCAATATCAATACCTATGTTTAATATAGCATTTAAAGATAATAATGTAGGTATGTCTGGTAAAGAGCTTATGAAAAAGGAAATAATTACAGAAATATTAATAGATATGATTTTTAAAAGAGGGACAGCTCTTTACGAAGACTTATACATGCAAGGATTAATAAATGAAAACTTTGGATCAGGATTTTCATCTCAAGTAAATTATGGGTTTACTATAATAGGTGGAGATTCTAAAAATCCCAAGGAAGTAAAAAGAATAATTCTTGAATATATAGAAAAATATAAAAAAGAAGGTTTAGATAAAGTCGCTTTTGAAAGAACTAAGAAAAAGAAAATTGGACATTTCTTAAAATATTTTGACTCTGTTAACTTTATTGCAAATAACTTTATAGCATATAACTTTAAGGGTATGAATGTACTAGATTATTTAGATGTTATAAAAGAAGTTAAGTTTGAAGAAATAGAAGAAAGACTTAAAGAGCATTTAAAAGAGGAGTATTGTGTAATATCTATAGTTGAGCCTAAATAATAAAAAAAGAATTCACTATTTAGTGAATTCTTTTTTTAATTTCTAGCAAAGTCTTTTAATTTAAAGCTACCACATGTCATAAAGACTAATCCCATTAACAATAAAGCAAATATAGATATATATATATTACCTCCATTAGCTACTTCAAATATCCAATAAAATGGAGATATCATAGATAATTTATTAAATAATTGACTATTAATATTTAATGAAGGTAGTAAATCACCTAAGCATAAAATGATACTAATTAAACAATAAAATGAAGTTGTAAGAAATACATAAGATTCTTTTTTAAATAACCTACATATGAAAATTACTAAACCAGTAGAAACAAATGAGTTAGCACAAATTAATAATATAGTAGGTATACTTATATTATCTCCATGAATTATATTTGCTAAGATTAAAGCTAAAGAAGAAAAGAATGCTTGAACTAAAAATAATGAGAAACATAAACTAAAAATAATATGGAAATCTTTATTTTTAGTAGATAACATTCTTCTTAATACATTTGATTTTCTAAGTGATAATAAATCCATACAAAATACACCGCTACATAAGTATAAAAAATAAGAAATCATAAAAACAGATAATACGTCGCTTCCTAATAGAGAAGATTCTTTTTTTATTATATTAGAAGTTATTATACTTGTATTTATATTACCGTCTTCCTTATATTTTAACGATTTACTTATAAATTTATTTATATTTGATTCAGTTAATAAACTTCCTCCACCATTAGATGTTTTAAATGATGTAACTTTAGGACTAACTGAATTATCAATATCAACAGAAAAATTATTATTTAATACTATAACAGAAGAAATATCATTATTTTTTAGTAAATCTATAGCTTTTTCTTTATCCTTAATATCAAATAAAGTCATATTATCTCCTAGTTCATCTATAAGTTTGCTTTCATATTTTCCATCTTTGTTACATACCAAGGCAATTTGTTGCTCAAATAAAGATCCATTTGAGTTATTTACTGATGAGCTTACAAAAAATATCATAACTAATGGTACAAATATCATTGGTAATATTAAATGAGGTGATTTTAAATACCTCTTTATATTTGCTAAAGTTAAATTAATTATATTCATTTATATTTCCCTCCAATGATATTTTTCTTTTATTGCTGATAAAATAAATAATATTGATGATATTAATAGTATTAAAATACATGAAGTTGATATAGAGCTAAAATTATCGTATACACTATAATTAGTAAATAAATTATTTATAATATGTGTAGGTGATAGAGTATAAAATTTAGATAAATCCTCATAAAAAGGAACAAATGTACCACCTAAAATTAACTCAGCAAAGCTTAAAATACATGTAATGATAACACCATATTTTTTAGGAATAAATGAACTTATGAACTTTGATATTGAAGCTATAAATATGGATGTAATTAAACATATAATAATTAATAAAAATATATTTCCAGTAAATGCAGTTCCTAAAAATCTATTAATAAACACATATAAAATTAAAAAAATTAAAGAATATATAAATAAATTTACAAAGCTTAAAATTAACTTACTTACTCTAGATATAGGCATAGAGTATATTCGTTTATTTAATCCAGAGTATTCTCCTATATAAGAATTACTTACTTCACCATCATAACCAGATGCAGTATTATTAAATATCATTGATATAATTAAAAAACCTAATAGTGATATAGCAAAATACTCAGATGAAGACTTAGATATATTTGAATCTACAAATTTACTTTCTATAAATGAAGTACCAACATCACTAAAATATAATTCTTCATGATAATTATCTATAATATTTTTAGCAATGCTTGAGAAGTTTGAGCTTTTTTTATGAAGTTCTTTTATATTTATGGAATTTTTATTATTATTTTCTAAACTAACTTCATATCCTTTAGGAATTGTATTTCTAAATTAAGATCCTTATTTTTATCTTCTATACTAAATAATTCACTATAATTATTTTTAATATAACTAATAAGATGATTTGATGAAGTAGTATTATCATTATCTACAAAGTTTATATTTATAATTTGAGTAACATTAGGGCTTTCAAATGTTGACTTACTTATACTTCCTAAAAAGAAAACCATAAAAATTGGTAAAAGTATAAAGTTACATATATTCATAAATAAATTACTTTTAAGTGATTTAAAGAAAAACTTAATACTATAGTATAATCTCATAATATCCTCCTAATCTCTTAGATTCTTTCCTGTAAGATTTAAAAACACATCTTCAAGACTAGAATTATTATAAGAAATATTAGATAAACAAGCATGGTTACTTTCTAATATACTTAAAGCTTTTGATATAGAAAAATCTTTTTCTGTACTAAGTAAAAGTAAACCGTCTTCTTCTTTTACAGATATAACTCCCTTGAGATTTTTTAGTTCAAATATAATATTTCCATTTAAATTATTTACACATATGGATATATTAGTGTTACTTGAAACTAAGTTCCTTAAATAATCTTGAGTACCAAAAGCAATTTCTTTTCCTTCATCCATAATAAATATCTTAGAACAAAGACTTTCTACCTCTTCCATATAATGAGATGTATATATTATAGTTGTATTTCTTTCTTTTGATAGATTTTTTAAGACTGTAAAAATATGATTTCTTGATTGAGGGTCAACTCCAACTGTTGGTTCATCAAGTATTAATATTTTAGGATGATTAATTAAAGCCACTGCTATATTAAGTCTTCTTTTCATACCACCAGATAATTTACTTACTTTTTTCTTTTTAACATCTATAAGACCTGATATTTCTAAACACTCGCTTATTCTTTCTTTTAATAATTTACCTTTAAGTCCATATAATGAAGCAAAATACTCTAAGTTATCATAAGGTGTTAAAGTTTCTATTATTGCAAGTTCTTGTGGAACTAATCCTATTAAAGATTTTACTTTTATGGAGTCTTTGTCCATAGTCATATTATTTATTTGAATAGTACCGCTATTAGGTGAAGTAAGTCCTGATACAATATTTATTAATGTTGACTTACCAGCACCATTTGGACCTATAAGTCCAAATATTTCACCTTCACTGATATTAAAGCTAATATTATCTAAAGCTATTTTATCGTTAAATCTTTTTGTTATATTTTCTATTTTTATAAAGCTCATAAAAACCTCCCGTAATTTTCTAATACTATAATAAAAAATTACGGGAGGTTTTTCTATAACTTAAAGTAACTAAAAATAGTGACTTAAGTCACTATTTTATTTTTAAAAGCAAATATAGCAATTTGAGTTCTATCTCTAAGGTTAAGTTTTGATAATATATTACTTATATTATTTTTTATAGTTCCTTCAGATAGAAATAATTCATTACTTATTTCTTTATTAGTAAGACCATTTGCTATAAGCTTTATTATATCAATTTCCTTAGATGATAAATTGTGTGTGTTTATAATTTCATTTGTATTATTAGTTTCATTATTAATGACCTTTGATGCAACACTTTTATCTAAAACTATATTTCCATAAAAGCTAGAGCGGATTCCTTCATATATAACATCATTAGAGCTATCTTTTAAAAGGTATCCAGATGCACCTAGGTTCATAGCATCTTTTATATATTTGTCGTCATTAAAAGTAGTAAGTATAAGTATTTTTATAGATTCATCATATTCTTTAATTAATCTAGTTCCTAAAACACCATCGCATATATTCATTCTTATATCCATAAGAACTAAATCTACACTATTATTTTTACAAAAATCTAAAGCTTCATATCCGTTTGCTACATCACCAATAACATTTATATCATCATAAGATTTTAGTATTATTTTAAGACCTGTTCTTATAAGTTTTTCATCATCGACAATTAAAACATTTATTTTACTCAATAAATTCACCTCTTGTATTTTTAGGAAAAGAAGCATGTATTAAAAAAACATCATTAGAAGAATTAAATCTAGCTAAGCCATTAAGTTCATTCATTCTTTCAGTAATACTTTTTAGTCCGTTTCCTTTGATTATATTTTTGCATGTAGTTCAATTATCTTTTATATTTATAACTAAATTATCATTATTAAAATTTAAAAATATTTGAATTTTAGTTGCATTAGAATGTTTTATACAGTTTGATAAAGCTTCTTGAATAACTCTATATAAAGAAGTTAATTGTATACTAGAAAGCTTCCATGTATTTTTAGATACAGTCATTTTAACATCTATATTAGTCATCTTTGAAAAATTATTTATTAATTCTTTTATTTTAAAAAGATTTTCATATTTTTCATATTCTTTAGGTTTTAAAGTATTTATAGCATTTCGTACTTCTTTAAACTCATTTTTACAAACTCTCTAAGCTCACATACTAATTCTTTTAAATCTTTATCATAAGAAACTAACTTTTCTATTGCACTAAGTTGAATTATTGTTGTAGAAAGAGCATGTCCTACGCTATCATGAATTTCTCTTGATATTCTATTTCTTTCTTTAAGTATAGTAAGTTCTTCTAATGAATCTATATAAATTTCTAAATCAGAATTTGCTTTTTTTAACTTATCTTCAGATATCCTAAGTTGATTATATATTTTTTGAGAGTTTAATTTAGATAAACTTTCATTATGTATATAGATACAAAGTATAGATATAACTAATAAGAAAAATGAATATTCAAATGCACTTAATAATGAATAATCAATATTTATTATTAATGAAAAAATTATAGCTATTATTAAGTAAATATATTTGTTATAGATTTTTTTAGAATTTGTAATATCCAAAATCATTGGGATAAAGAAAAATACATTAATTTTATCAATATAATTAGAAAGTATATAAATTAAAATAAATTCTATTATAAGTGATATATGAATAAATATTTTTTTGTATTACAAATTAAAATACCTAATTTGATTATTTATTATAAATATCAGTATTAAGAAAAATGAGTAACTTGATGATAAGTTTATATTAATAAAATAATCTATAAATATCATAAATAAAGATAAATATCTAGATATTGTAATTAATTTATAATTATTCATAAGACCTCCGCTTATTATATATTTTATTTTAGGATAATCTATTTTATCAATTATTCAAATATGTGATATTAGTAAATTAGACATTTATAATAATATTATTATAAATTTAGTCAAAATACTTTTTTATAAATTTAAAACTGTTATAATATTAAAATAAACTTTTATAATTAAATCAGTATTATAGTAAGGGGAAAATATTATGATAGATATACATTGTCACATACTGCCAGGAGTTGATGATGGAGCAGTTGATTTAGAAGAAGCATTAGAAATGGCAAGAATAGCAGAAAAAGAAGGTATAAAAAAAATAATAAATACATCCCATTTTCATCCTGAATTTAAGTATATAATGGGAGAAGAACTTGTAGATATAGTAGATAGATTCAATATAACTTTAAAGGCAAATAAGATTAACTTAGAAGTATTGTTAGGAAATGAAATATATTATACAGATGAGATAATTGAAAATCTAGATACTTTAAGCTTTTATACATTAAATAAAAGTAAGTATGTACTAATAGAATTTTCACCTATGAATATTCATAAAAATTTAGCCGATGTAGTTTATGAAGTTAAGTTAAAAGGATATACACCTGTATTAGCTCATGTTGAAAGATATAATAATATTATAGAAAATCCGAATATAATATATGATTGTATTAAAGAAGGAGCTATAATACAAGTAAATGCTTCTAGTATATTAGGAAAGCATGGCAAAGAAATAAAAAGAACAAGTGATATTTTATTAGATAATAATATGGTACATATAATAGCAAGTGACGCTCATGGAAGCGAAAGAAGAAGACCTCAATTAAAAGAAGCATATAACTTTGTAGAAAATAAATATTCAAAAGAAGTTGCAGATAATTTATTTAATAACAATCAGAGTTTAATTATAAAAAATGAGGATATAATTATACCTAAGGCAATCAGATATGAAGAAAAAAAGGGACTTTTTAGTAAATTATTTAAAAGATAAGGAGCAATAATAATGGATAGAGTAGCATTTACTATATTTGGTATAGATGTAATGTGGTATGGAGTGTTAATGGCTACAGGAATGATTTTAGGTACGCTTTTAGCATTAAGAGAAGCTAAAAGAGTAGGAATAAGTGAAGATGATGTTTTGAACCTAGCAATATGTGCAATACCATCAGGTGTAATAGGTGCAAGACTTTATTATGTTATTTTTAATTGGAGTTACTATTCTCAAAATCCATCTCAAATATTAAATTTTAGAGGTGGAGGAATGGCTATACATGGTGCCTTAATAGGAGGTATATTAGCTGGATTTATTTATACAAAAATAAAGAAAATTAATTTCTTCAAAATGGCAGATGTAGCATTAATAGGTATGCCTCTAGCACAAGCAATAGGAAGATGGGGAAATTATATAAATGGAGAAGCTCATGGAGGACCTACAAACTTACCATGGGGAATAATAGTTGACGGTGTTAAAGTTCATCCAACTTTCCTTTATGAATCTATATGGGATTTTGGTTTATTCATATTTCTATGGATGTTTAGAAAGAAAAAGAAATATGAAGGACAACTTGCCATTTACTACATAATATTTTACTCGCTAGGTCGATTCTTTATAGAAGGACTTAGAACTGATAGCTTAATGATAGGTCCACTTAGAATGGCTCAAGTTATAAGTTTAGTAGGAGTAATAGGTGGAATAATAGCGCATATTTATTTATCAAAGAAAAATAATAATACAAATGAAGAAGAATCAAAATAAGTAGTACTAAGGAGATATAATATGGAATTTCATCATGTGTCGGTACTTTTAAATGAGTGCATTGATAATTTAAATATAAAACCAGACGGTGTTTATGTTGACTGTACAATGGGTGGAGCTGGTCACTCAAAAGAAATAGTAAAAAGATTATCTGATAAAGGTCTTTTTATAGGATTTGACCAAGATAAAAATGCAATAGCAACAGCAAAAGAAAGATTAAGTGAATACTCAGATAGAGTAAGATTTGTTCATAGTAACTTTGAAAATATAAAAGAAGAGTTAGCTAAGATTGGTGTTCATAAAATAGATGGAGTTTTAGCAGACTTAGGAGTTTCATCTCATCAATTAGATGAAGCTGATAGAGGATTTTCTTATATGCAAGATGCACCTCTTGATATGAGAATGGACGTTAGATGTACTTTTTCAGCATATGATGTTGTAAATACTTATAGTGAAGAAGAACTTGCTAAAATAATAAAAGATTATGGTGAAGATAATTGGGCTAAAAGAATAGCTAAGTTCATAGTTGAAGGAAGAAGTGAAAAGCCAATTGAAACTACTGGAGAGTTAGTTGAAATAATTAAAAAGGCAATACCTAAAAAGGCAAGAATAGATGGACCGCATCCAGCAAAAAGAACTTTCCAAGCAATAAGAATAGAAGTTAACAACGAGCTTGGAGTAATAACTAAGATGATAAATGATGCAGTATCTATAATGAATGAAGGTGGAAGAGTGTGTATAATAACATTCCACTCATTAGAAGATAGAATAGTAAAAAATGCATTTAGAGATTTAGCAGTGGACTGTATATGTCCACCAGAGCTTCCTATTTGTCAATGTGATAAAGAAGCTGAAGTAAAGGTTATAACAAGAAAGCCAATACTACCAAGCAAGGAAGAAGTAGAATTTAATCCAAGAAGTAGAAGTGCAAAGCTTAGAGTAGCACAGAAAATATAAGGTTTATTGTTAATAAAGCTTGTAATGTAAATATAATCTTACATTGCAAGCTTTATTTTAATAATAAATCTTTTTTATTATATTTACTTGTTAAAAATAGATTTTGATTTACCTTATAGTATTACTATATAATGTTATTTAAATTAAACATAATAAAGGGGGCAAAAAGTGAAAAATATTTTAATAATATCATTTGGAGAACATACAGGATTAAGTATAAAAAATCAATTAAAATATATCTTGAAAGATAAAGTTAATATAAATAATTTAATTTTAAATAGTAGTTGTGACTATAAATTAGATGGTGACTTAGTTATATTTTCTAGCCAAGAAGTTAAGGATATATGCCTTCCTAAAATAGATAAAAATTTAGATTATGTAATTTTAAAAAGGGTAATAAGGCATGAATGTATTGATGAGATTTTAAAAATAAGAAAATATGAAGATATACTTGTTGTAAATGATACTAAAGAAAGTTGTGACGAAGTTATTAATCAACTTAATAATCAAGGAATAGATCATGTAAATTATTATTCTTATTATCCGGGTATTATTAATTATAAAAACGCTAGTATAGCTATTACACCAGGAGAACCTCATTTGGTTCCTAATGGGATAAAAAGGGTTATAGATATAAAGCCTAGGAGGATGGATGTAATAAGTTTAATAGAAATACTAATGAAACTAAATTATATGAAAGAGTATGAAAGTTTAATTTCATCTTACTTTTATAAAGATATTATAGATATTTCTAAGAAATATATAAGTATGTATCAAGAAAGTAATAAAGTAAAAGAAGTTCTAACAAGTATAGTAGATAACCAAAGAAATGGCATTATCTATACGGACACTGAAGATAATGTAATAACATTAAATGAAGAAGCAGTTAAGTTATTAAATACGTCTAAAGAAAATATTATAGGTGAAAATATTTATAAGCATTTTAAAGATTTAAAAGAAGACATTATTAGTATTAGTGATAAAGAGGTTTTAATATCTAAAGAAAATATAAGAAATAATGATATTTATAGTGGCAATATGATTGTACTTAATGAGGTTAAGCATATACATAAAATTGATGATGAATTAAGACGAAAAGAAAAGTCTAAAGATAGTTATTCTAAGTATACTTTTGATGATATAGTAGGTAGTTGTAAATCTTTAATAAAAAATATAAACTTGGCTAAGAAAATTGCTAAAACAAATTCAACTGTTTTAATTCAAGGTGAAACTGGAACTGGAAAAGAAGTTTTAGCTCAAGCCATACATAATGAATCTGAAAGAAGAGATTATCCATTTGTAGCTATTAACTTTGCAGCAATACCAGAGAACTTAATAGAAAGTGAGCTTTTTGGATATGAAGAAGGCGCTTTTACAGGTGCAAAAAAGGGCGGTAAAGTCGGTTTATTTAAAAAGGCACACAAGGGAACCATATTTTTAGATGAAATAGGTGATGCATCCTTATATTTACAGTCTAGATTACTTAGAGTTCTTCAGGAAAGGGAGATAACTCCAGTAGGTAGTACAGAGGCAATTCCTATAGATATAAGAGTTATAGCAGCTACTAATAGAGAATTATTTGAAGAAGTTAAGTTAAAAAACTTTAGAGAAGATTTATATTATAGATTAAATGTAATGCCTGTATACTCTATACCACTTCGTAATAGAAAAGAGGATATAAAGTTATTACTAGAATATTACTTATTTAAATTTGTTAAAATAGATAATTTAGAGTTATTTTTTACAAATGATGCTATAAAATTACTTGAAGAATATCATTGGCCAGGTAATATAAGGGAATTAGTAAATATTGTAGAATACGTATGTACAATAAAAGATATTGATTCAAAAGTGGAGGTAAATGACTTTCCAAAGTATATAATTGAATCCGTTAAATATGAAAAAGAAGATAGTTTAAGTAATCAATCATTAATAAAAGAAGATTTAGATGAAAAAGAGTTATGGGTATTAAAAAAGATTTATAAATATGAAGGAATAGGTAGACGAACATTATCCATTGTATCTTATGAAGAAGGTTATGGTATTGGCGAAGGAAAAGTAAGAAGTATAATGAAAAAATTAAGAAATGATGGATATATAGATATTAATAAAGGATTAAAAGGGACGAAAATATCAGAGAAAGGGATAAAAAGGGTTAAATCTTAATTGATTAACCCTTTTCATTATTTTCTCCTAAAATTATAGCTTATATAATGAAGATGAATCTTGTATTATGCCTTAAATAAAAATAGACTCCAATGATTTATGTTTTAAGTTTTAAAAAATAAGCGATAAATATAAAAGTTGGCATAGAAATTGCTTAATAAATAATGTAGAAAAATAAATAAACGGAGGAATTTAAATGAATACATCAAAAAAGAAACCAACATTATTACAAGCATTAATACCTATAGTTTTTATGATTGTCGCTTTAGCCATAGGATATGGTTTTTTAAACATAAAAGCAGAGCCTATAATGATAGCTTCAGCTTTCATAGCAGGGATAATAGCTTTAAAACTAGGTTATACATGGGATGAGATGCAAAAATCTATAGTAGATAAGATAGCAAATGCACTTCCTGCAACATTAATTTTATGGAGTGTAGGGCTTTTAATAGGTTCACTTATGTTCTCAGGGGCTGTACCAATGATAATATATTATGGGGTTCAAATGATAAATCCTAAATTTATACTAGTAACTGCATTTTTATTATCGGCATTACTTGCAATAGTTACAGGAACATCATGGGGAGCTGCAGGAACGATTGGTGTAGCAATGATGGGTATAGCAGGAGGATTAGGAGTATCTCTTCCAGCAACAGCAGGGGCTGTAGTTTCAGGAGCATTTTTAGGAGATAAATTATCTCCACTTTCAGATACTACAAATCTGGCTCCTATGGCAGCGGGAAGTGATATATATGATCATATAAAGCACATGCTTTACACAACTGTGCCAGCAGCTATAGTATCAGCGGTAGTTTATTTAATAGTAGGATTTAACTCTTCAGGAGAGTTAGTAACTCCAGAATCAGTTAATTTAATTATGGAACAATTAGATTCTATGTTTAACTTTAATATAATCTTATTAATACCATTAGCGATTATAGTGTTAGGGTCTGTAAAAAGATGGCCAACTATACCAACTATGTTAGGTACAAGTTTATTTAGTGTATTTTTAGGTTCAGCTGTCCAAGGATTTAGTTTAGTTGATGGATTTACATCTTTAATATCAGGTTTTGATTTAACTATGACAGGTTTTCAAGGTGAGGCTACAGCTGAAGTAATAAAACTTATAAATAGAGGTGGAGTGGCGTCTGTTACAAGTACAACAGTACTTATATTCTGCGCTATGGGATTTGCAGGAATTGCAAGTTCTTCGGGAATGCTTGATGTAGTACTTGATTTATTAATGTCAAAAGTAAAATCTACAACTGGAATAATAATATCAACTATAGTATCTTGCTTTACTGTTGCATTTGTTACAGGAAGTTCATATTTATCAATACTTGTACCAGGTGAGTTATTTAAAGAGGTATATCCTAAGAGAAACTTACATCCTAAAAATCTATCAAGAACTTTAGAAGATTCTGGTACAGTTATAGTTCCATTAATACCATGGTCAGCAGCAGGAGCATATATGACAGCGACATTAGGTGTTCCTACTTTAGAATACCTACCATGGGCTATATTAAACTATACAGGAATAATATTTGCTATAATATTAGCTATTACTGGATTTGGAATAGCTAAATTAGACAATAAAGAAAATTTAACTAAGGGAGCGTAGTATATATGATACTTATAAAAAATGTAGAGGTATATTCTCCAGAATATAAGGGAGTAAAAGATGTTTTTATAAGTGGAGGAAAAATATCTTTAATTGAAAATGAAATAAATTTTAATAATGATAAAATAAAGATTATAGATGGTAGTAAAAAAAAGCTTACTCCAGGTTTTATTGATCAACATGTTCATATAACTGGAGGTGGAGGAGAAGGTAGTTTTAAAACTAGAGCTCCAGAGATAACCCTAAGTAAACTTACACAAGGTGGAATAACTACAGTAGTTGGACTTTTAGGGACTGATGGAACTACTAGAAGTGTAGAAAATTTAGTTTCTAAAGCAAAAGCATTGAAGGAAGAAGGAATAACAGTTTTTGCTCATACAGGTTCATATGAATATCCTACTATAACTATAACAGGATCTATAAAAAGAGATATAGTTTTTATAGATGAGATTATAGGAGTAAAGTTAGCTCTATCAGACCATAGAGCTCCTAATGTAAGTAATTTAGAGTTACAAAGAGTAGCATCAGATGCAAGAGTAGCAGGTATGATAAGTGGAAAAGCAGGAATAGTAGTTCTTCATATGGGAGATGGCAAAAAAGGTCTTTCTCAAGTAAATGAGATATTAAAAGAAACTGAAATTCCTATGAAAACAATAAGACCTACTCATGTAAATAGAAAAAAAGAACTTTTAATGGAGGCTTTTGATTATGCAAAAAGAGGAGGAATAATAGATTTAACTTGTGGGATGAAAGATGATTTAACTCCAGGTAAAAGTATAAAAAAAGCTATACATGAAAATGTACCTAAAGAAAACATAACTATAAGCTCTGATGGATATGGAAGTTGGTCAAAATATGATGAAGCTGGTAACTTAATTAAGATGGGGGTATCAAGTGTATCTAGCTTACATAATGAATTTAAATTTATGGTAAATGAATTGGATTTTAGTATAGAGGATGCATTGACTTATATAACATCTAATGTTGCAAAAGGTCTAGAAGTATACCCAAGAAAGGGATGTATAAATGAAGGTTCTGATGCAGATATTTTACTAATTGATGAAAATTTAGATATTGATACAGTAATAGCTAATGGTAAAATTATGATAGAAAATAAAAAAGTATTAGTAAGTGGTACATATGAAGATATAAATATTTAAAAATTAAACTGATTCCTTTTTAATATAGGAATCAGTTTTTTTATTTTAAAATAATAAGTTGTAAATCAATGATTTTAAGAAATATAACATAAATAGACATACTTATCCTTATGTACGATATATATAATTCATTTTTCATAATAAGGACTCTTTTTTTATTGTTTTATGTATAAATTTATATATAAGTAGTTAAAGGAAGTTTGTTATAGTAAGGAAAAATAATAATAGAGGGATTAAATATAAGTTATGCTTAGGTCTTATGGCTATTTTAACTATAGGAGTGGTTGGTATGAAAAAGTCTAAGGAAAAAGATAAGAAAAATAATAAAATTAAGGACATAAATGAATATAAGAAAAAGAAACAGAATAAACATAAAAATAGGAGTAGAAAAACTGCTTTTAAAAAATCACGTGTAATTCTTACGTTTGCTTTTGTGTCAAGTATAATGATAGTTAATCTATGCGGTTATGCTAAAATTTCAGAGCTAAGGTATGATATATATTATTTGGAAAAAGATTTAAGATCTAAAGAAATAATTATAGAACAGCTAAATTCAAATATATATAGTAATACTAGCATAGAGGAAATTGAGAATATGGCAAAAGAAAAATTAAATATGGACTATCCAAATGACAATCAGATTGAATATATAACTGTTGAGGATTAGGGGTGAAAGCTTATGAAGAGAATAAGAGGAAACAGTAAAAAGAGGTTAGTATTAGTTCTTATATTAGCATGTACTTTATTTTTTTGTTTAATATTAAGAACAGGTTATCTTCAATTAATTAAGGGGGAATGGTTAAGTTCTAAGGCTTCAGAACAACAAACTAGAGAGATACCAGTAGAGGCTAAAAGAGGGACAATATATGATACAAATATGAAGGAGTTAGCTGTAAGTGTTACAAAGTACACTGTTTGGTGTAAGCCAGTGGAAGTTGAAGATAAAAAAGATGTTGCAAGTAAGTTGGCTGAAATACTAGATAAAAAAGAGGATGATGTTTATAAACTAGTTAACAAAAAAAATACTGCTCTTGTTAGAGTTCAACGATGGATAGATGATGAAACTGCAACTAAAATAAGAGAGTTAAGTTTATCTGGTATTTGGGTAGCAGAAGACAATCAAAGATATTATCCATATGGAAATTTTGCATCATATGTACTAGGTCATACTGCATCAGATTCAACTGGGATTACTGGTATAGAAATGCAATACAACAGCAAACTTGAAGGAAGTGATGGAAAATTAATTGTAAGCACAGATGCTTCTGGTAGAGAAATACCACAAGGTTCAGAAATTTACTATGAGCCAGAACAAGGGAATGGATTAGTATTAACTATCGATGAAGTAATACAACACTATGCTGAAAAAGCAGTAGAAAAAGCATACGAAACAACGGGAGCTAAAAGGGTAAGTGTAGTAGCTATGGATCCTAAAACAGGAGACATATTAGCTATGACATCAAAACCAGATTATGACCCTAATGACTCTAGAACAGCTATATATCCATATTACCAAGAATTATTAGATAGTTATAGTGATAAAGATATAATAAATGGATATTATGCAATGTGGAGAAACTCAGTAATAAATGATACATATGAGCCTGGGTCAACATTCAAACTTATAACATCATCAGCAGCATTAGAAGAAGGACTAGTAAAGGAAAGTGATAAGTTTGTATGTAATGGTACTGTAAATGTAGCAGGAACTACAATAAAATGTTGGAGACATTATAGACCTCATGGAGAGCAAACTTTCGCTCAAGGTGTTCAGAATTCATGTAACCCAGTTTTCGTTGAGTTAGGAAGTAGATTAGGAGTAAGCAAGTTTTATGATTACATAGAAGCCTTTGGATTTACTTCAAAAACAGGTATAGATTTACCTGGTGAAGCAAAAGGAATAGTTTATAATGAAAAAAATGTTGGACCAGTAGAACTAGCAACTATGTCATTTGGTCAATCAATATCAGTTACACCTCTACAATTAATAACTGCTGTATCATCTATAGCTAATGATGGTAAGCTTATGCAACCTAGACTTGTAAAAGCATACACTGACAACAAAGGAAATGTAGTAGAAGAAGTGAAATCTAAGGTAGTAAGAACTGTATTATCAGAAGAAACATCAAAAAAAATGATGGAAATAGCACAGTCAGTTGTAACAGATGGTGGAGGTAAAACAGCTTATATTCCAGGATACAGAATTGGTGGTAAAACAGGTACTGCACAAAAAGTTGTTGATGGAACTTATGCACAAGGAAAATATATATGCTCATTTATAGGGATTGCTCCTACTGATGATCCTCAAATTGTAGTATTAGCAATAGTGGATGAGCCTACTAAAGGAAGTTTATTTGGTAGTACAGCTGCAGGACCTATAATTAAAGAAATAATGAGCGAGGCATTACCTTATTTAGGAGTTGAACCACAATATACAGAGGAAGAGAAAGCCGATAATGAAAAAGTAAAAGTTGAAGTTCCAGATGTAAGAGATTTAAGTATAGAAGAAGCAACAAAAGCACTAGAGGATGCTAAATTAACTGTAAACTTAGATCCTGATGTAGAAATAAAAGATGGGTCTAAAGTAATTGATATGTTCCCAAAACCAGGTGTCAAAGTATCAGAAGGATCAAGTATATCTATATACTTTGATAATTAAATTTGTAAATAATTTGTAATTAAAGATAATTATAAATAACTTCAAAAAAACTACAATCTGTTATATAATTATAAAGTTAAAATTTATTTGGGGGCAATGTATATATATACATTGCCTTTTATTAAGATGAGTTGTAAAATAATAAGGCATATAGAAAAATTAAGGAGGAGTGGTATGGAAAATCTAACAGTTAAAGAGTTAGTAATTGCGACTCAGGGTAAATTAGTTTTAGGAAATGAAGATAACATAGTAAATGATGTTGTTATAGATAGTAGAAAAGCAAATAAAAATAATGTATTCGTAGCTATCATTGGAGAAAACCTAGACGGACATAACTTTATGCAAAGTGCATATGATAACGGATGTAGAACTTTTATAAAGAATAAAGAATCGAAAGTTGAAATTAACCACTCAGATATTAATCTTATAGAAGTTAAAGATACAGAAATAGCTTTAGGAAATGTTGCAAATTATTACAAATCAAAATTCAATATACCATTTATAGGTATAACTGGTAGTGTTGGAAAAACAACTACAAGAGATATGGTATATGCAGCTGTATCATCTAAATTTAATTCATTAAAAAATGAAGGAAATCTTAATAATCAATTAGGTGTACCTCTTACGTTATTTGAATTAAATAAAATGCATGAATGTGCAGTTATTGAAATGGGAATGTCAGGTTTTAATGAGATAGAGCATTTAGCAAATATCGTAAATCCTAAAATTGGAGTTATATCAAATATAGGTTTATCTCATATAGAAAGACTTGGTTCACAAGAAGGAATATTAAAAGCAAAGATGGAGATAACAACAAATTTTGATTCATCAAATACTTTAATTGTAAATGGAGATGACAAGTTTTTATCAACATTAAAAGATAAAGATCATGTTTATACATTAAAAACATTTGGATTTAATAAAGACAATGATATATATTGTGAAGATTTCAACATGGGAGAAGATAATATAACTTTTACATGTGTAATAAATGGAAATAAAGAAGAAATATATGTACCAGCGGTAGGTGAACATAATATATATAATGCTATGGCAGCTATACTTTGTGGTATGACCTTAGAAATTCCTTTAGAAAATATAAAGGAAGGTTTAAAAAACTATAAAGCGACAAAAATGAGATTAGACATAGTTAAAACTGATAACTTAACTATAATAAATGATACTTATAATGCTAGCCCAGATTCTATGAATGCTGGACTGAAAATTTTAGGTAGATATAAAGAAAGAAAAGTTGCTATACTTGGAGATATGTTTGAAATGGGAGAACATGCAGAGTATGGGCATAGACTTGTTGGTAAATCGGCAATAGGAAATACTGATGTATTAATAACAATAGGAGAAGACTCTAAGTTTATAGGAGAAGAAGCCCAAAGTTTAGGATTTGATTCAAATAATATACATCACTTTGAAACTAAAGAAGATGCAATAAATAAACTTGATAATTTAATACAAAAAGGAGATGTAATATTAGTAAAAGCATCTAGAGGTATGAAATTAGAAAAAATAGTAGAATATTTAAATAAGTAAACAACGAAAAGAGAACAATGACAGGGAGAGGAGTTATATTATGTTAGGAATAAAGGAACTTACTTATACAGCAATGATTTCATTTCTAATAGTAATTATATTAGGACCAATATTTATACCGATGTTAACTAGATTTAAATTTGGGCAAACAGTTAGAGATGATGGACCAAAAACACATTTACAAAAAAATGGAACACCTACAATGGGAGGCGTTCTTATAATAATAGCTATACTTATAACAGGACTTACAAGAAGTAATATTAGCTCAGATATGGTAATAGGGCTTTTATGTGTAGTAGGATTTGGATTTGTAGGGTTTGTAGATGACTTTATAATAATTAAAATGAAAAGATCATTAGGATTAAAGCCATGGCAAAAAATAGTTATGCAATTTGCACTAGCTTTATATGTTTCTTACTACCAATACAGTTCATCACCAAGTGCGACACAACTTATAATACCTTTTACAGATGCTGTAATAAACTTAGGTCCATTATACATACCAATAATGACATTTATGATAGTTGGTATAGTAAATGCAGTTAACTTAACTGATGGTTTAGATGGATTAGCATCAGGTGTAACAGTAATAGTTGCAGGATTCTTTATGATATTTGCAGCTTCAATATCAAATACAGATGTAGCAGTTCTTGCTGCAGCAACAGTAGGTGCTTGTATAGGGTTCTTAGGATTTAATGCATATCCTGCAAAAATATTTATGGGAGATACAGGCTCTATGGCATTAGGTGGTGCAGTTACTGCTTTTGCTATTTTAACAAATTCTATGCTTGTATTTGTTTTAGTTGGAGGTATATATTTTGCAGAAGCTTTATCTGTTATGCTTCAAGTTGGATATTACAAATTAACTAAAAAGAGAATATTTAAAATGGCTCCAATACATCATCACTTTGAACAATGTGGATGGCCAGAAACAAAGGTTGTATTCACATTCTGGATAGTTACTATAGTTCTAGCTTGGATAGGAGTAGTAGCAGTATTCTAATTTTGGAGGGAAATAAAGTGGAACTTAAAAATAAAAAAGTTTTACTAGTAGGTTTAGCGAAAACTGGAGTATCTACAATAAAATATTTAGATAAACTAGGAGCTAAAACGATTGTAAATGACATAAAAGAAAAAGCACAATTAGAAGAAATATTAGCACAATTAAAAGATATAAAAAATGTTGAATATATATTAGGGTATCATCCAGAAAATGTTGATGATATAGATATGGCTATAGTGTCTCCAGGAGTTCCCCTAGATTTACCTTTTATATGTAAACTTAAAAATAATAATATAAAGATAATTGGTGAGGTAGAACTAGCATACAGATTATCTAAAAATAATCCTACATTTATAGGTATAACAGGAACGAATGGTAAAACTACAACAACTAGTATAGTAGGAAAAATATTTAAAACGTCTAACAAAGATACTTATATAGTTGGTAATATAGGTAATCCTGTAATAGATACAGTAGATTCAACTAATGAAGATTCAATCTTAGTAACTGAATTAAGTAGTTTCCAATTAGAGAGTATTGATGAGTTTAGACCAAAGGTAAGTGCATTTTTAAATGTTACTGAAGATCATATGAATAGACACCATACTATGGAAAATTATATAGCTGCAAAATCTAGAATTTTTGAAAATCAAAAAGAAGAAGATTTTACAATTTTAAATTATGACGATACTATAGTTAGAGATTTATCACAAAAATGTAACTCTAAGGTTATTTTTTTCTCTAGAAAAGAAAAATTAAATAAAGGAATATATCTAGATGAAAATAATAATATAATTATAGATATAGACAAAAAAATAGTACTTATGAATGCTGACGAATTAAGTTTGCCAGGTGAACATAACCTTGAGAACTGTATGGCAGCAATAGGAATAACTTATGTTAGCAATATAGATTTAAGTATTATAAAAGATGTATTAAAAAACTTTAAATCTGTAGAGCATAGACAAGAGTTTGTAAGAGAATTAAACGACATAATATTTGTAAACGACTCAAAAGGAACGAATCCTGACTCCACTATAAAAGCGATTAAATCTTATAAAAAAAATATAGTTTTAATTGCCGGAGGTAAAGACAAAGGAAGTAGTTTTGATGAACTACTTGAAGCTGCAAAGAGTAATGTTGTTGCATTAGTTCTTTTAGGAGAAACAGCTCCTAAGATAGAAATATGTGCAAAAGAAAAAGGATTTGAAAAAATATATAATGTAAAAAATATGAAAGAAGCTGTAGAAAAATCTTATGATATTGCTCAAAGTGGTGATGTAGTTTTACTTTCACCAGCTTGTGCAAGTTGGGATATGTACAGTAATTTTGAAGTAAGAGGAAAAGACTTCAAGGATAATGTAAACAATTTAAAATAGCCTCTTAACGCCACACAAATGCAAAGGGAGGTAAGTCTTAAATGCCTAAAGAAGGTTTGAAGCCTAAAGAATCAGGTTTAAAAAAACAAATCAAAAAAGGAATGAAGACTGAATTTGATCCAGTAGTATTTTATACTACTATGACATTAGTATTTATAGGCATAGTAATGGTGTTTAGTGCTAGCTATATTCAAGCTGCATTTAAACACCAGGATGCCTTTTATTTTTTAAAAAGAAATGTAATATACGCTGTCTTAGGTTTTATAGGAATGATGATAACATCAAGGATAGAGTATACATTTTGGAAGAAGAATGCTACTAAAATAGGTATATTAGCAGTAGTTTTATTAGTATTAGTTTTAACACCTTTAGGTATAGAAGCAAACGGAGCAAAAAGATGGTTAGGTGTAGGTGGAGCAACTATACAACCAGCAGAGATTGCTAAGTTTGCCAGTATATTAATAACTGCAAAATTAATTGAAAAAAAATATGACAATATAAAATCTTTGACAAAAGGTGTTTTACCACTTCTTATAGTTCCAGGTACTTTCTTTATACTTATAATGGGTCAACCCAATATGTCAACAGCAGGTACTATAATATTAGTTACATTTGTAATGTTATTTGTAGCAGGAATGAATATGAAATTTGTATATACTATGATAGCACTAGGAATAGCTGCATTTGCAGGATTAGTACTCTCAGCTCCGTATAGATTAAAACGTGTATTATCATTCCTAGATCCATTCCAAGACCCACTAGGATCAGGGTATCAAGTAATCCAAAGTTTATATGCCATTGGTTCTGGAGGTTTATTTGGACTTGGACTTGGTAAAAGTAAGCAAAAATATTTTTACATACCAGAACCACAAAATGACTTTATATTTGCTATAATAGGTGAAGAATTAGGCCTTGTAGGATGTATAGTAGTGATGATGTTATTTGTAATATTAGTATATAGATGTATAAGAATAGCATTAAAATGTCCAGATATATTTTCTTCTATGGTTGTTATAGGAATAGGAGCTCAAATAGGAATACAAGCAGCTTTAAATATAGCTGTTGCCACATCATCTATGCCAGCCACAGGAGTAGCATTACCTTTTATAAGCATGGGAGGAACATCATTAACCATACTTATGGGGGCTGTAGGTATAGTGTTAAACATCTCAAAGCATGTCAAAATTAACTAACAGGAGATGATTCAATGAAAATTTTATTATCAGGCGGAGGTACTGGAGGACACGTATATCCAGCAATCGCTATTGCCAACAGAATAAAAGAGGCACACCCTGAAGCAGAAATTTTATTTGTTGGTACAGAAAAAGGAATAGAATCAGAAATAGTTCCTAAATATGGGTATGAATTAAAAACAGTAACAGTACAAGGTTTTAAAAGAAAAATAGATTTTGATAACGTAAAAAGAGTATTTAAATTATTTAAGGGATTAGAGCAATCTAGAAAAATTGTTAAACAATTTAAACCAGATGTTGTAATTGGTACGGGAGGATATGTTAGTGGTCCAGTACTATTTAATGCGGCCTTAAAGAAGGTTCCAACAGTAGTTCACGAACAAAACTCTTTCCCTGGAGTTACTAATAAAATACTTTCAAAAGTTGTAACAACTGTTTTAACTAGTTTTGAAGATTCTCATCAAAGATTCCCTGAAGCTAGTAGAGATAAATTAGTTCTTACAGGAAACCCAGTAAGAAAAGAAATATTAGTTGCAAGAAAAAATATAGCAAGAAAAAATATTGGTATAAGTGAAGAGAAAAAGATGGTACTTTGCTACGGGGGTAGTGGAGGATCAGAAGAAATAAATGAAGCAATGAAGTTTGTAATAGAAAATATGGTTAAAGAAGATATAGCATTTATATTTGCAACTGGTAAGTATTATTATGAAGATTTTGCAAAGAGTATAGAAAACTTAGACCTTAAGCCATATCAAAAAGTTGTTCCATATTTAGAAGATATGGCAAATGCATTAGCTGCCAGTGATTTAGTCATAGGTAGTGCAGGGGCTATATCATTAGCTGAAATAACAGCTTTAGGAAAGCCTTCTATAATAATACCAAAGGCATATACTGCAGAAAACCACCAAGAGTATAATGCAAAGAGTATAGAGTCAAAAGGTGCAGGAATCGCTATACTAGAAAAGAATTTAACTCCAAAAAGTTTAAACAGTGCAGTATTTAAACTATTAGGTGATAGAGAACTTTTAATAGATATGGCAAATGCAAGTAAAGAAATAGGCAAGCCAGAAGCTATAGATTTAATTTACGATGAGATTATGAAGATTTATAATAAAGGAAATAAATCTAAAGTTTCTAAAGAAGAAAAAATAGAAAAAAATGAAGAAGCAAAGGAATCAAAGGAAGAAAATAAAACTAGCGATGATTCAAAATCTGAGCACAAAGTAATAGGAATAAAGAAAAAGTAACATATAACCCCTCTAGTACATAGACTTTAAATATAGGCATTTTATTTAAATCTACTGCTAGGGGGGTTAACTTTGTCTAGGTATATAATAAATGGAGGCAATAAAATAGAAGGAACTCTAAAAATTAGGGGAGCAAAAAATGCTATATTACCTATAATGGCAGCATCAATACTAAATGAAAATGTTAGCATTATTCATAATGTACCTTTTATAGCTGATGTGCTTGTTATGATAAAAATACTAGAAAGTATAGGATGCAAGATTGAATATAGTGAAGACACCTTAATTATAGATAGTTCAAATATAAATTTCCATAAAATTAATGAAGAATATGTAAGAAAAATGAGGTCATCAATAATTATTATGGGTGCTATGATAGGAAGACTTGAACATATAGAAATAAGTCATCCAGGAGGTTGTGCAATCGGTCAAAGACCAATAGACTTACATTTAAAGGCATTAAGGGCTCTTAAT
Source organism: Romboutsia sp. Marseille-P6047 (assembly GCF_900604535.1). NCBI lineage: Bacteria > Bacillati > Bacillota > Clostridia > Peptostreptococcales > Peptostreptococcaceae > Romboutsia > Romboutsia sp. Marseille-P6047. Next base: position 251,220 of record NZ_UWOT01000001.1, on the reverse strand, counting down.
GTTAATATAGAAGAAAGTAATGGAGTTATTAGTTGCTATAGAGAATGCCTAAAAGGAAATATAATTAATTTTGAAAAAAGAAGTGTAGGAGCAACTGAAAATGCCATGCTAGCAGCAGCAAGAGCTACTGGTACAACTAAAATATACAATCCGGCTAAAGAACCTGAGATAGAAGACCTACAGAATTTTTTAAACGCTATGGGAGCTAAAGTTAGTGGTGCGGGAACTGACTATATTGAAATTGAAGGCGTAAAAAATTTAGGTAGAGTAGAATATAGTGTAATACCCGACAGAATAGCTATAGGAACATATATGGTTGCTAGTGCTATAACGGGTGGTAGATTAGAGGTTGAAAATGCTATAAAAGCGCATATGGAGCCTATAAGTAACGTATTAAGGGGTGCGGGTTGTGAAATAGAATATACAAAAAGTGGACTAATTATGGTTGCACCAAAAGTTATAAAAGCTGTAGACTTAATAAAAACATCACCTCATCCAGGTTTTCCAACAGATATGCAGTCTCAAATGATGGCTTTGATGACATTATCTGATGGTATTACGGTATTTTTTGAAACTATATTTGAGAATAGATTTATGCATTGTAGCGAACTTAAAAAAATGGGAGCAGATATAACTTTAGTAAATGCTAATATATGTAAGGTAAGAGGTGTAAATCAACTTTATGGAAACAAAGTTAAGTCTACAGATTTAAGAGGTGGAGCAAGTCTTATTATTGCGGCATTAGCAGCTAATGGCGAAAGTGAAATAGATAATATATACCATATAGAACGTGGTTATGAAAATATAGAAAAAGTACTTAGAGATCTAGGTGCAGATATTAGGAAAATATAAAGGCTCGAAATAGAGCCTTTTAATATATAATAGAATAAAAAGTAGTTTAAAATAGGACAATCTTATTTATTGTAAAAATAAGATTGAAATTGCTTTCGAAAGTATAGTTTATTATGTAGGGAAATATGATAATAAGGTTGTATTTTATAATATGCTACTTTTTTATAGGAGGTGAAGATTTGAAGAAGCAAAAAAGAAAAATAAGAACAGATAGAGTGATGATTATTTTACTATGTGTTTTTATGTTTTCTATAGGATTAGTAACCTTATTAAAAAGCGATTTATTTAATTTGACTAAAGTTGAAATAGTAGGCAATAGCGTATTAAAAAAAGATGAGGTAATAAATGAAGAAAAATTAATCACTAAAAAAAATATATTTAGTTACAAATTAAAAGATATAAAAAAAGAGATACAATCAAATCCTTATGTAGATGATGTAGAGGTTAAGCGTAAACTTCCAAACAAAATAGTAATAACAATAAAAGAAAAAGAAGTTATAGCACTATTATCAAATGGAACAGATTTTTGTTATATAGATAATAGTGGAAACTTAATTGAAAAAATTGATAATTTAGATGAAAATAATGATAAAATAGTATTTAATGTGAAGTATACTTTAAATAATGGGACTGTTAAATTTGAAAATGATAAAGTTAAAAAAAGCGTTTTAAATTTAATAGCATTATTAAAAGAAGAGCATTTAGAAAATGAAATATCAGAAATTGAATACACAGGTTCTAATGTAAATATTATAGTAAATATTGGACCTAAATTTTTAATAATAAATGATGATAACTTAGATTATAATATATCTAGAACTAGCAAAATACTTGTAGATTTACAAAGTAAAAATATAAAAAGTGGTATTGTAGATTTAACTTATAGCAATTACGCAGTATATAAACCTAGTTAATAAGCAGCAATGAGGAGTGATTAATTTGCACAAAAAAATACCTTATAAAAGTTTAATTATAGTCACTACTATATTAGGAATTTTTATAAGTTTACAATTAAGAAGCATAAATATAGAAAATAATGGAATGACAACCCTCAAAAAAGGAGAACAATTAGCTCAAGAATTAAAATCATTAAAAAAAGAAGAAGCTGATTTACAAGAAGAAATATATGAAATACAAAATAGCATAGATAGCTATAAAAGTGATGAAGATGGTAGTAATGATGATAGTATAAAATCAGAAATTAAAAAATATGAAGAGTTAGCAGGATACACTGATGTAAAAGGGGAAGGAATTAAGGTAACTATTAAATCTACAAATAATAATTTAAATGATAATTCTTCAAATAATATATCTTATAATTATGACATATTATTATCTCTTATAAATAAATTAAATTCTGCTCAAGCAAATGCTATATCAATGAATAATCAACGAATAGTGCATGATTCGTATATACATTTAAAGGAAGATAAACTATACTTAAATGATAGTATTATAAAAGAGCCATTTATAATAAAAGCAATAGGAAATTCAGACACATTAGCATCAGCCCTTCAAATTAAATATGGTATTGTCTGGGAAATAGAAAAATATTATAATGCTAAAGTTACTGTAGAAAAAAGTGAAGATCTAAAAATAGAAGCATCATCAGAAAGAAAATATTTGGAAGATAATAGCGAGTTAATTGAAGACGATGAAAATTAATAAGTATAAACTACAAACAAAAAAGATGCTAATAATATTAATTGCTTTTATGATAGGGATATTTATTTCTACTTACATAAAGTCTATGAATTCAAACAATGTATATATAACATTGAAACAAAAAAGGGAAATTGAAGAGGAAATAAATGATATTAAGCTTGAAATTGAAAATTTAAAAGAAAAAAAAGATAAGTATGAACAAAGCCTAAAAGTATATGAGCATGTTGATGAGGATGAAAATAAATCAGTAGAAGAATTGATGAATGATGAACTAAAATATTTAAAAGAAATAAGTGGATATTCAGATGTTAAAGGAAATGGAATAATTATTACTATGAAGGACAGCGAAAGAGAGTTATCTAGTGGTGAAAACCCAAATGACTTACTTATTCATGATATAGATATATTGAGAGTTATAAATGACCTAAGAAAAGCAGGGGCAAAAGGGATATCTATAAATGATGAAAGAGTTCTACCAACAAGTAAAATAAAATGTTCAGGTGCAACAATTACAGTAAATGAAACAACATATGGACAACCATTTATAATAAAAGCTGTAGGAGATATAGATTCCTTAAAGGCAAGTATAAATTCTCCAGAGTCATATGCAAGTTTACTGAAGGAAGTATATGGGATTTATATAAATGTAGAGGAAAAAGATTATTTAGTAGTAAATTTTTACGAAAAAAACAAATAAAAGTATAAAAAGCTTGAAAAAAAGAACTATTTCAAAGTAAAATAAAGAAGGTGAGTATTTATGTTATGGATACTAGGAGGACTAGCACTAGGAGTATTTATTGGTTATTATATTCCATTTACTTATCCTATGGATTACTCCCTTTATATGTCGGTGGCAATACTTGCAACGCTAGATTCAATCTTTGGTGCAGTAAAGTCAACTTTTGAAGGTAAATATGATAATATTATATTTATAACAGGTTTTATTGGAAATTCATTATTAGCTATATTTTTAACTTATATAGGTGATAGACTGGGGATACCAATTTACTATGTTGCAATATTAGTATTTGGTTCGAGATTATTCGACAATTTATCTATAATAAGAAGACATGTTATATTAAGGTTAAGTAATAAAAAAAGAGGAAAATAAGTATTTTTATGGAATAAGTTAGTGAAATGTTAACAAATTTTGTAGATTAAATGATATAATTATTACATAGATTTACTTTGAATCGTAAAATAAGGAGGTTTATAAATGCTAAACTTTGACGTAGAATCAGATAATTTTGCGCAGATTAAGGTAATAGGTGTAGGTGGCGGCGGAAATAACGCAGTCAATCGAATGGTAGAAGCACAACTTAAAGGTGTTGAGTTCATAGCAATTAATACTGATAAGCAAGCTTTATATACATCTAAAGCTGAATATAAAGTTCAAATAGGAGATAAGCTTACTAGAGGGCTTGGAGCAGGGGCAAACCCTGAAATTGGGAAAAAAGCAGCAGAAGAGAGTAAAGATGAAATTGTAAAACTACTTGAAGGTGCGGATATGGTATTTGTTACTGCCGGTATGGGTGGTGGAACAGGTACAGGAGCAGCTCCATTAGTTGCTCAATTAGCTAAGGAAATGGGGATACTTACAGTAGGTGTTGTTACAAAGCCTTTCGTATTTGAAGGCAAAATAAGAATGAAGAACGCTGAAAGAGGTATAGAGGATTTAAAAGCTAACGTAGATACATTAATAACTATACCAAATGATAAGTTATTACAATTAGTACAAAAGAATACTTCTATGCTAGAAGCATTCTCTATAGCTGATAATGTATTAAAGCAAGGTATACAATCTATTTCAGATCTTATAGCAGTGCCAGGTTTAATAAACTTAGACTTTGCCGATGTTACTTCTATAATGAAAGAACAAGGTCTAGCTCATATGGGTATGGGTAGAGCAGTAGGAGAAAATAGAGCTGTTGAAGCTGCTAGAGAAGCAATACAATCACCATTATTAGAAACTTCTATAAAGGGTGCTAAAGGAGTACTACTTAACATAACTGGTGGTTCTAACTTAGGTTTATTTGAAATAAATGAAGCATCTACATTAGTTCAAGAATCATGTGATCCAGAAGCTAACATTATATTTGGGGCATCTATAAGAGAAGACTTAGGAGATGAAATAAGTATAACTGTTATAGCAACAGGTTTTGAAAGTAATCAGCTTCAAGATATGAGAATAAATGATACTATAAGTAAGTTTACTACTAAGCCAGTTGAACCTGAAGTAAAAAAAGTAGAAGTTCAACAAGTTCAAGCTGAACCAGTTAAGGAAGTAGTTACAGTTAAAGAAGAGCCTAAAAAAGTTGAAGAAGATGATGATATGATAATCCCAACTTTTTTAAGAAGAAGAAGATAATTTAATCTATAAAAGTATGAGATGACTTAAGTCATCTCTTTTTTATGCAAATAAAAGGTAAAATGATACTTAATAATAATAAAATTTATTTTATTAGAACAAAAATAATAAGTATTTTATAACTATTTTATACTAATATATAAATTATTCTACAGGTTTATTCTACCTATAAAGACTATTGATACTGTATACATAGAAAAATAAATAGTAATGGGGTGAGTTATGAATGATTTTATATATTTTAAGAGTTTACTTCGACTGTTAAAACTGACAGAAATTTCTAAATGAGTGAAGTATAATGAACTAAAGGTTTATATAGAGGAGGAGCATGTAATGTATATTGATTCTTATATTATAGAAAACCTACTAATAAATTATATTATTATAAGTTGTACTTCTATTCTAACAAAAAATTTAAATAGTAGAATTCAAAAAATTTTAGGTTCAAGTTTAGGTGCTATATACTCAGTTGCTTATGTTCTACCATCGTTAAAAGTTTTATTCACTATACCATGTAAGTTTATATTTATTTTAATAATTACATTGATATCATTTAAATTTAACAACAAACATGAATATATAAGAATTCTTATTACATTTTATATAGTAAATATATTTATCTCAGGAAGTACTTATTTTTTGATTTACTTTACAGGAATTAGTCATGTGAAAATATCTTTCTTAATAGCATGTGCATATTTTAGCTGTAAGCTTCTTCAATACATATATATAGATATAAAAACGCTTAAGCATATAAAAGAATTTAACAAAACAATAAAAATAAGTTTACTAGGTTGTAAATGTGAATGTGAAGCTTTATTAGATAGTGGAAACTTTTTAAAAGATCCAATAAGTAAAAGCGATGTAGTTATAGTTAAGTCTAAAGTTCTAAAATCCTTATTACCAGATAAGGATCTTGATTATGATTATGAGGATATTAATGTAATGAAAGTTGATGAAATTATTAATGACTTAGATGATGATCTATCTGCTAGAGTAAGATTAATTCCTTATAAACATGCTGGTAGTAGTCAAGCTAATATGATTTTAGGATTTAAGGCAGACTACTTAGAAATAGATGAAAAAAAAATTGGCAATGTAATTATTGGAGTATCAAATTTTAAGGATGATGAATATAGTGCAATATTGAATCCAAGTATTTTATCATAGTCAAAATAAACTTAATATACTAAAGGGGGAAGAGACCAATGAAGTCTTTATTAGTAAAATTTAGGGCAAAGTTTAGAGGTATAATTTTAAATGTAGGTATAAAATTAGGAATCATAAAATCAGATAGTGTATATTACATGGGTGGAGTTAATGTTTTACCACCACCACTTAAACCAGAAGAAGAAAATGAACTATTACAAAAACTAGAAAAAGATGAAAGTGTAAAAACAACACTTATTGAAAGAAACTTAAGACTAGTTGTATACATATCTAGAAAGTTTGAAAATACAGGTATAGATGTTGAGGATTTAATATCAATAGGAACAATAGGACTTATAAAAGCAGTTAATACTTTTAAACTCAATAAAAACATTAAGCTTGCAACATATGCTTCTAGATGTATAGAAAATGAGATATTAATGTATTTAAGAAAGAACAATAAGAAGAAGGTAGAGGTATCTTTTGATGAGCCACTTAATGTAGATTTAGATGGAAATGAACTTTTACTTTCTGATGTATTAGGAACAGAAAATGATGAGATATATAAAATTATTGAAGAAGAAATTGATAAAGATTTATTGATTATGGCATTAGATAGGCTTTCAGATAGAGAAAAGCAAATTATGGAATTAAGATTTGGTTTAACTAATAAGGGTGATGAAAGAACTCAAAAGGAAGTAGCTGGAATGCTTGGAATATCTCAATCCTATATATCTAGATTAGAAAAGAAGATAATATCAAGGTTAAAAAAAGAAATGAAAAAATTTGTATAAGTCAAATAATTTCTGCTTAAAAGTATAAAAATAATACATGTGTAAATAATTTCATATATAACAAACTTTTAAGAGAGGACTGAAAATTATGCAAATTAATAAAGTTGAAATCTGTGGTGTTAATACATCTGAACTTCCAGTTCTTAAGAATAATCAAATGACAGAGCTTCTTGTTAAAATAAAAAATGGAGATGAAGAAGCTAGACAACAATTTGTGAGAGGAAATTTAAGATTAGTTTTAAGTGTCATACAAAAGTTCAATAACAGAGGGGAAAATATAGACGATTTATTTCAGATAGGATGTATAGGACTTATAAAAGCTATTGACAACTTTGACTTAAGTCAAAATGTAAGATTTTCAACTTATGCAGTCCCTATGATTATAGGTGAAATAAGAAGATATTTAAGGGACAATAATCCAATAAGAGTAAGTAGGTCATTAAAAGATATTGCATATAAGGCATTACAAGTTAGAGAGAGACTAGTTAGATCAAATGCAAAAGAACCTACAGTGTCAGAAATAGCAAAAGAGCTAGGATTAGAAGTTGAATCAGTAGTAATGGCTTTAGATGCAATACAAGATCCAATATCACTATTTGACCCAGTATATCAAGACAACGGAGATGCCATCTTTGTTATGGATCAAGTTCAGGACAAGAAAGATACAGATGAAAATTGGCTACAAGAAATAGCCTTAAAAGAAGCTATTAAAAAGCTAAACAGTAGAGAAAAATTAGTATTGGACCTAAGATTTTATAAAGGGAGAACACAAATTGAAGTAGCAGATGAGATAGGAATATCTCAAGCACAAGTATCAAGAATAGAGAAAAACGCACTTAAAAACATGAGAAAATATATATAAAAAAATTTAAAGAGCATGTCTAAGGCTTAATTCACATAGCATATTAATATAAGGAAGTACATATTAAGTGAATTAAATACTTTGACAATGCTCTTTTTTTTAACTAAATATTTATTTTTTATGGGAGGGAGATTATAATATGATGAGAGTATCTGATATAATGGACAAAGAGGTTATTAATATTAAAAATGGAAAGAAAATGGGGTTTATAACAGATATAGACCTAGACATTAATGAAGGTAAGGTAGTATCATTTAGTATATTAGGAGATTCAAGAAACTTCTTTTCAAGAGGAAGTGAAGAAGAAGTTGTATTCTTTAGTGATATATTAAAAGTTGGTTGTGATACAATAATAGTAAATTTAGGATCAGATATTAATTTAGATGAGTTTAATATAGACAAGATATAAGGCAATAATAGGCTTAAAAACTAAGGAGGAATAATATGCAGTGTCCATATTGCAATTATAAGGAATCAAAAGTTGTAGATTCAAGACATACAGATAGTAAATCAATTAGAAGAAGAAGAGAATGTGAATCTTGCAAAAGTAGATTTACAACTTATGAAAAAATAGAAACAACACCGATAATGGTTATAAAAAAAGATAATACAAGAGAATACTTTAGTGGTGAAAAAATAAAGCATGGAATACTAAAAGCATGTGAAAAAAGACCTGTGTCTATTGAACAAATAGATGAAATTGTATTTTTTATAGAAAATGAAGTTAATAAAAATTTTTCAAGCGAAGTTGATGCCAAAGCAATTGGTGAAATGGTAATGGAAAAATTAAAAGATGTAGATGAAGTATCTTATGTTAGATTTGCATCGGTATATAGACAATTTAAAGATATAAATACTTTTGTTAATGAATTGAAAAATATACTAATCGAGAAGGAAGACTAAAATGGAAAATTACATAGAAGTAAAAAAAATTAAAGATGAAATTGATTTTGTTAACCTAGCAATTACTACTAAAAATATTGATTCGAAAAGTAAGAATGATTTAATAAATACATTTACTAAAGAACAATTTAATTTAGATAACTTAACAAGTAATATACAAATTCATTCTGATATAGTAAATATTGTTGATGAGAATAATATTGGTTGTAAAAATGAAGGGGATGCATTAATAACAAACTTAAAAAACGTTCCTCTTCTTGTATTTACTGCAGACTGTGTTCCTATAGCAATAATAGATAAAAAAAATAAGGTTATAGGAGCTGTTCATGCAGGATGGAGAGGTACTTACTCTCAAATAGCTAAAAACACAATAGAACTTATGAAAAAACAATATAATACAAATACGAAAGATTTAATTTGCGTTATAGGTCCATCTATTGGATCTTGCTGTTATGAGGTATCAGAAGAATTAATCGGAAAATTTAACACAATTCTTACAAACTGCACTGAAAAATTCTATATAATAAAGGAAGACAAGTACTATTTAGACTTATGGAAAGTTAATGAATATATTTTAAAATCTGCTGGAGTTAAGGGAGAAAATATTATTAACTTAGGAATATGTACTAGCTGTAATAGCGATAAATTCCATTCTTATAGGATTCATGATAAGACAAACAAAAGAATTGGATTAATTATGCAGATAAAATAGAGAGGAGAATAATTCTTATGAATACTAAAATTCTTGTTATAGATGATGAAATGCATATAGTAGAGCTACTAAAGTTCAATTTAGAAACAGCAAACTATGAGGTTCACTGTTCATATGATGGTTTTGATGGTTTTATAAAAGCAAAGGAAGTTAAACCAGATTTAATTCTTTTAGACTGGATGCTTCCAAATATAAGTGGTATAGATGTTCTGAAAAAGATTAGGTCAGATAAGGATTTACAAAGTATACCAGTAATAATGTTGACAGCTAAAAATATGGAAGGTGATAAGGTAGAAGGACTAGAAGTAGGTGCAGATGACTATATAACAAAGCCCTTTGGTATTAAAGAATTATTAGCTAGAATTGTATCGGTATTAAGAAGATATAATATAAATTCAAAAACTGAAAATGATATATTAACGCATAAGGATATTAAAGTGGACCTATCAAAGCATGAGGTTTGTATAGGTAATCAAAAGATAGATCTTACATTAAAAGAATTTGAGTTATTAAGATTGTTACTTCAAAATAAAGGAAAAGTTTTATCAAGGAACTATCTTTTAGATAAAATTTGGGGATATGAGTACTATGGAGAAACTAGAACTGTAGATGTTCATATAAGATATTTAAGAAAAAAAATAGAAGATAATAATGAAAAATATATAGAAACTATAAGAGGTGTAGGATATAAAATAGATTAAGCTTTATATCCTTTAGGAGAATAAATATGAATCAAATAGAGAATATATATTTTTTTGTAATGTTAGTTTCTGTAATAATTACTATAATATCTCTTAGATATGCAATAACTATAAAAAGATACCTAGAAAGATTTACCTTTGTTTCTAAAAAAGTAAGTAATAAAGAGCTTCATGCTAGGTTGAATATTTCTGCAAAAGGTGAACTTGGAGAGTTAACAAATAATTTTAACTCTATGATTGAGAATATGAGTGATACAATTGAGGAAGTAGAATATAAACATCTTCAATTAAAGTCTATATTAAAAAGTATATCTCATGGAATTTTAGCGATAGATATAAATGGAAATATACTATTAATAAATGATGAAGCTAAGAAAATAATTAAATCAGACTCAAATCAAATTGTAGAAGGTAAAAATATTGCTTATGCTATAAAAGAAGAAAAAATATTAAAAGTAATATCTAAATTTAGAGGATCTAATACAAATGAAACTACTAAAATCATTATGGACGATGAAACTGTGTATAAGATAAAAGTTGATCCTGTTTATCTTCAAAATACAGTTAACGTTATAATTGGATCTATTATAAATATAGAGGATATCACTGAAAAAGTTAAACTTGAGAATATGAGAAGTGATTTTGTAGCAAACGTAACTCATGAGTTAAAAACCCCTTTAACATCTATAAGTGGATTTGTAGAAACCTTAAAATTGAACGAAAACATAGATCCAAGTACAAGAAGTAGATTTTTAGGAATAATAGAAAGTGAATCTGATAGACTAAAAAGGTTAATAGATGATATATTACTTTTATCATCTATAGAAAATACAGAAAGTAGAGTTTTAGAAAAAATAAATCTATATAATACATTTAATGAAGTAAAAGAGATGCTTAGTTTTATTGCAAAAAGTAAGGATATAGAATTTAAATATGAATTTGAAGATGAGTCATTATGTGTAGAGTCAAATAGGGATTACATAAAACAGGTTTTCTTAAATTTAACAGAAAATGCAATAAAATATACACCGGACCATGGAGAAGTAAAAGTTATTGTATCTTCTAATGATGAGGATATATTTATAAATGTAATAGATAATGGTATTGGAATACCTAAAGATGATATACAAAGAATTTTTGAAAGATTTTATAGAGTAGATAAAGCTAGAAGTAGAGATGTAGGGGGGACTGGTTTAGGTCTTGCTATAACTAAACATATAATTAAATCTTTACATGGTAAAATTGAAGTTAAAAGTGAACTAAATAAAGGTAGTGAATTTATAGTAACTATACCTAAAAAAATTTCCTAGATAAATAGGAAATTTTTTTTTGTTTTTGTACAAACTAATCTTATGATATTTTAATGAAAAATTAGTTAGGAGGATGGTGTATGAAAGACAGTTTAATAAATGATGATCTATTTAGACATGCATTTATAATTGCTTTAATAATCGGTACTTTGTGTAGAGGGTTTGTTTTAAGAGTAACAGATAAGCAATATCCAACAAGACCACTTGATTATATAGAACAAATAATAGTTGCAGGTCTTGCAGCATCTCTTGGAGCCATAGCACTACCAGCTCTTATAGATAAAGAGTTTTCAGCATTAACATTTTTTGCAGTAGGAATACAACAATTTCAAGGATTGGCACAGCAAGAGAGAATAACCCTTGAAAACCTAGATGACGATGAAATTGTGCAAAAAGGTGGATCTTATGTAGAAGAAATTGCATCAACTTATGAAACGAGAAGTTATATAAGTTTATTTTCAGCATTAGTAGCATCAACAGTATATATTTATTTAGCTAGAAGATATAAATTTGGAATGTTGATATGTACAATAGGTGCTCTAATTGGTGGAATTATAGTAGCACTTATATTTAGAGCATCTCTAAGAAGAAATAGTATAGGTGACGTAGCTGATGTAGTACCTGCAAAGATAAATTTTAAAGATGCTGATTTATTTGTTAATGATGTACACATAACAAATATAGGATTACAAAGCAGTAGAGATAGATATATAAATAAAGGCATGGCAGTAGAAATAATACCTAAAAGTATTGGTGATTTTGGAATAATAAATGACTTAGGTCAAAGACAAGCAATACTACATAATATATATATTCATATGGGAATTGATAAAGATGTTGATGAAGTAGATATACTTGCGATATCTAAAAGTAATTTAGAGAAAATGACAGTTGTAATACCATATATTCCGATTTTACAAAATCAAGATGTACTAATACAAGTAATTAAAAGTACACCAATTATAGGTACATCTAAAGGAAAACAAAGTGCATATAAAAATAAATAATTTTAAGTAAGGGGTGATTATATGGATAGAGTTTTTTTTACGGGCTTAGCAATAGGTATAATAAGTAGACTTATAATGCTAAACTTAGATCAAAGACAATACCCAACACAACCTAATATGTTAGTTTCACAATTAGTGTTAGCTTTCGTAGCATCTTCTTTAGGAGCACTATTAGTTCCTGCTTTAATAGATCGTTCATATACTTCTATAACATTTTTATCACTAGCAGCTGAGCAGTTTAGACAAGTAAGAGAGAATAGAAGAAACACACTTCAAAATTTAGAAGATTCACAGCTAATAAAAAGGGGTAATTCTTTTATAGAAGAGATAGCTAGAACTTATGAAGTTAGAAATTACATGTGTATAATAACTTCCTTTTTTACTGTTGGCTTTTATTATGTAATTATATCAGAATTTAATACTAACAAAGATATAACACTTATTATAAGTAGTGTATTAGGTTTAATGCTAGCATTTTTATTAAAGAAAATATCAAGAAGAAAGAGTATAGGTGACGTTGCAGATGTATCTATAGTCAAAATACAATTTGTGGATGATGTAATTATGCAAATTGGAGATCTAAAAGGAATAACAAATGTAGGTTTAGAAAAAGATAGAGAAAGATTTTTGTCTAGAGGAATAGGTATAGAAATTAAACCAAAAGATAATAGTTATACTAACGCAGCTATAATTTATGACTTAGGACAAAGACAAGCTATAGCTTACAATCTTTATTCTAGACTCGGAGTTTATAGAGAAAACAATGAGCCTGCTTTTGTCCCATTACCAAGAAGAAATCCAAATAATGAAAGTATATTAATGGCTTATATACCTATGGAAAAAAATGAAGATAAAGTAATAGAAGCAGTAAAATCTTGTCCTATTCTCTCTTCATCAAAAGGGAAGTACTTAGGACTTAGAAATTATAAAACAGATAAGAAAGGAAGTGCATAAGAATGGGAGATAATGTAGGATTAAATGAATTTACCCTAGCTGTTATAACAACAGATAAAAATATGAATCCAGTTGGAGGATGCCCTATATTTTATGCAGATGATGATAAGGATTTACAGAATAAGGCAATGTTAATGGCTAAATGTGTATCAGGTATGGTTCACCAAATAGCAAAAGGAACATTAATAATAGTTAAACATTAAGCTTAAAGGTACCTTAGGTACCTTTTTTTGTCAAACATTATAAACCTATATTTGGTATGTTATGTATATAGCGAAAATTGTATTTTATTGACTATTTAAATTAACATATGGTAATATAAAATGATGTATTTATAAAGAAGAGTGGTGATTACGAGATGGAAGTAAACGTAAAAAAAAGTAATAATGTTATAAGTAAAGTATACAAAGGAAGTATAGCTGAAGAAATAGGCATAGAAGTGGGAGATTTACTTATAAGTATTAATGAACAAGAAATCCATGATATAATAGAATATAAATTTTTAATGAGTGATGAATACATAGAATTAGAAATACAAAAGATCAATGGTCAAATTTATGTATATGAAATAGAAAAAGAGTATGATGATGATTTAGGAATTGAATTTACAAATCCAATAATAGATAAAGCAAAGAGCTGTAGAAATAAATGTGTATTTTGCTTTATAGATCAGCTTCCAAAGGGAATGAGAGAAACTCTTTATTTTAAAGATGATGATTCAAGACTTTCTTTCTTACAAGGTAACTTTGTAACTCTTACTAATATGAGTGAAGAAGATATAAATAATATAATTAGATACAGAATAAGTCCTATAAATATTTCTGTACATACTACTAACCCAGAGTTAAGGCGTACTATGATAAAGAATAAATTTGCAGGAAAGCTGTATGGAATAATGCAAAGGTTAGCTGAAGCTGGAATACAAATGAATTGCCAAATAGTTTTATGTCCAGGATATAATGATAAAGAAGAATTAACTAGAACTATATCTGATCTATCAAATTTATATCCATATGTAAATAGCGCAGCAATAGTTCCAGTAGGTATAACTAAGCATAGAAGTCATCTTCCAAACTTAGAGATATTTAATGAAAAAACAGCAGGAGATACTATTGACCAAATAAATGAATTACAAAAGATGTATTTGGAAAAACTAGGAACTAGATTTGCATTTTTATCAGATGAGTTTTATATAATTGCCAATAGAGAATTATTAAAATACGATGAATATGAAGGATTTATACAATTTGAAAATGGTGTAGGAATGATAAGTAAGTTAGAAAGAGAAATTCAAGATTACTTAGAAACTTTACCATTAGATAAAATAACTAGAACTAAAAAAGTATCTATAGCAACAGGACACTCTGCTTATGCGTTTATAAAAGATATGGCAGATTTAATAATGAAGAAGTTTAATAATGTAGAAATAAATGTCTATAAAATAATAAACAACTTCTTTGGAGACACTATAACAGTTTCAGGTCTTATAACTGCAACTGATATAATGGATCAATTAAAAGATATAGATTTAGGAGAAACACTTTATATACCTAGAGCTATGTTAAAAGCTGATGAAGAAATATTTTTAGATAATATAACTTTAGAAGAAATACAAAAAATGATGAATATCGAAGTAGTTCCGTGTGAAAATCAAGGAATAGACTTTGTAGATAAGATTTTAAAATAGGAAGGAGAATATAATGGATAATAGACCGATAGTTGCAGTTGTTGGTAGACCAAATGTTGGTAAATCTACACTGTTCAATAAATTAGCAGGAAAAAGAATATCTATAGTTGAAGATACTCCAGGAGTAACAAGAGATAGAATATTCACAGAGGTAGAATGGTTAGGAACATACTTTACATTAATTGATACAGGAGGTATAGAACCAGATAACGGAGATGTAATATTATCTCAAATGAGAAATCAAGCTATGCTTGCTATGGATATGGCTCACGTTATACTTTTTGTAGTTGATGGAAAGTCAGGAATAACAGCTGCTGATAAAGAAGTAGCTACTATGCTTAGAAAAACTAAGAAGCCAGTAATATTAGTTGTAAATAAAATAGACAGTCAAAAGCAATTTGATAATGTGTATGATTTCTATGAATTAGGACTTGGAAACTTACATGCAATATCAAGTGCAAATGGAATGGGACTTGGTGACTTATTAGATGAGGTTGTTGAGAATTTCCCTAAAGGATTAAATACTGAGTATAGCGAAGATATAATAAGAGTAGCTATAACTGGTAAACCAAATGCAGGTAAGAGTTCAATACTTAATAAAATATTAGGTGAAGATAGAGTTATAGTAAGTCCAATTGCAGGTACTACTAGAGATGCAGTAGATACATATCTTGAAAGAGATGGACAAGAATTCCTTCTTATAGATACAGCAGGTATTAGAAGAAAAAGCAAAGTATACGAAACAGTAGAAAAATACAGTGTATTAAGATCTATGAGTGCTGTAGAAAGAGCTGATGTAGTTTTAATAGTAATAGATGCACAAGAAGGTATAACAGAACAAGATACAAAAGTTGCAGGTATAGCTCATGATGAAGGAAGAGCTTGTATATTCGTAGTTAATAAGTGGGATTTAATAGAAAAAGACAATAAAACATTAGGAAATTACACTAAAGAAATAAAAGAAAAATTCCCATTCATGATGTATGCACCGGTATTATTTGTTTCTGCAAAAACTAATCAAAGAATGAACAAAATTTTAGAAACAGTACAATATGTAGCAAGTGAACATGCTAAGAGAATATCAACATCAGCGTTAAATGATGTTATAGGTGAAGCAGTAATGTTAAATCAACCACCATCAGACAAAGGTAAGAGATTAAAAATTTACTACGCTTCTCAAACAGATGTAAAACCACCTAAATTTACATTATTTATAAATGACAAAGAACTTACTCACTTCTCATACCAAAGATATCTTGAAAATAAGATAAGAGAAAACTTTGGATTTGAAGGAACTTCTGTTAGATTTGAATATAGAGAGAAGAACAGAGGATAATAATTTTGCCAGGGGGTAAATATGATTAGCTATATTATTTTAATTATAATTGCTTATCTTTTAGGTAATATATCAACATCGACTATAATAGCAAGAAAAATGTTTAATGTTGATATAAGAACTCAAGGTTCTGGAAATCCAGGATCTACAAATGTGCTAAGAACGCTTGGAAAAAAAGCTGGTGCAATGACTTTTGCGGGAGATTTATTAAAAGGCTTAGTAGCTGTATTAATAGCAAGAGTAATAGCAAGGTTTACAGGATGCGATGAAGTTACATCTGCATACCTTGCAGTTGTGGCAGTTGTAGCAGGTCATAACTGGCCAGTGTTCTTAAAATTCAAAGGTGGAAAAGGTGTTGCAACATCTTTAGGAGCTATGATAGGAATGAATCCAGTTATAGCATTGAGTTGCTTTGGAATATTTCTAATAGTAGTAGCAATAACTAAATATGTATCATTAGGTTCAATAATTGGTATAGCAGCATCCCCTTTATTTATGATAGCTACTAATAATAAAAAAGGAATATTTGTTACTTTATTCTTAACAGCATCTGTAATATATACTCATAGAGCAAATATACAGAGATTAGTAAGTGGTACTGAAAGAAAAATTGGTGCAAAAAAATAATAAAAAGTTTGTCATAGGTGGTGTTTTATGGAAAAGTTAACTGTATTAGGAGCTGGAAGCTGGGGAAGTGCATTAGCATTAGGTCTTGCTAAAAAAGGTTACAATGTAACTATGTGGACTTTAAACCAAGAACAAGCAGATAAGATAAATAAAACAAAAGAAAATATAGATTATTTACCAGGTGTGTTATTTCCAAATAACATAACATTAACTACAAATATAGAACAAGCAGTGGAAGGTAGTAAATTAATAGTTTTAGCAGTACCATCTCAAGCTATTAGAAGTGTTTGCAAACAAATAAAACCATTTGTAAACAAAGATCAAATACTAGTAGATGTGGCAAAAGGATTAGAAAAAGGGACTGGACTTAGATTGTCACAAGTATGTGAAGAAGAGTTACCAGGAAATCCTTACGTAGCTTTATCTGGTCCATCACATGCAGAAGAAGTTGCGAAAGATATACCTACAACACTTGTTGTTGCATCAGAAAACTTAGAAATAGCTCAAGAAGTACAAGATATATTTATGAGTCCTAAGCTTAGAGTTTATACAAATCCTGATATAATAGGAGTTGAACTTGGAGGAGCATTAAAAAATATAATAGCTTTTGGAGCAGGTATTTGTGATGGATTAGGTTATGGTGATAATACTAAGGCTGCTCTTATGACTAGAGGAATAAGAGAAATAGCAAGGCTTGGTATAGCATTAGGAGCCGATACAAGTACATTTTCAGGTCTTTCTGGTATAGGGGATTTAATTGTTACATGTACAAGCATGCACAGTAGAAATAGAAGAGCAGGTATATTAATTGGACAAGGTAAAAGCTTAGAAGAAACTTTAAAAGAAGTAAAAATGGTAGTTGAAGGAATAACAGCTACAGAAGTTGCTTATGAAGTTTCTAAAAAGATGAATATAGATATGCCTATAACAAGTGCTATATACTCTGTTTTATATGAAAATAAAAATGCAAATGAAGTTGTAGTTAACTTAATGATGAGAAGTAAAAAACACGAAATGGAAGAAATAGTTGATGATAAGCTAGGATTTTAGTCCTAGCTTCTTTTATGTTTAATTTAATTTTTTATTTTGGTATATTAGCATCATCCTAAAAATATAATTAATTAAGAAATTATATGCAGGAGGGGAATTTGATGAATAACATATACGAAGACATAGCTAAGAGAACTCAAGGTGACATTTATATAGGTGTAGTAGGTCCTGTTAGAACAGGTAAGTCTACATTTATAAGAAAATTTATGGAGAAGCTTGTGTTACCTAATATAGAAAATGAGTTTAAGAGAGAGAGAACACAAGATGAGATACCACAAAGTGGTTCTGGTAAAACAATAATGACAGTAGAACCAAAATTTGTTCCAGCTGATGGGGTTGAAATAAAAATAAAAGACAATGTTACTTTAAAAGTAAGAATGGTTGACTGTGTAGGTTACATAGTTGATGGTGCATTAGGCCATGAAGAAGATGGAAAACAAAGATTAGTATCTACGCCATGGTCACAAGAAGCCATGACATTTGAAAAAGCAGCGGAGTTAGGTACTAAAAAGGTTATAAGAGATCACTCAACAATAGGTATAGTAGTCATAACTGATGGTTCTGTAACTGGTATAGATAGAAGCAGCTATATTGAACCTGAAGAAAGAGTAATAAATGAATTAAAAGCACTTAATAAGCCATTTGCAGTTGTTTTAAATACTATAGATCCAACTAGTGATGAAACAGAGTTACTAAGAAGTGAATTAGAAGAAAAATATGGAGTGCCTGTAGTACCTTTAAATGTTGTTGCTATGGATGAAAATGATATAGAAGATGTTATGGAGACTGTGCTTTATGACTTCCCATTAACTGAAATCAGAATTAATTTACCTCAATGGGTTGAAGGATTAGAGATGAATCACTGGATTAAAAATAATATAATATTTGCATTAAAAGAAAGTATAGCTGATATAGGAAAGCTTAGAGATGTGGATAAAATAGTACAAGGATTTTCAGAATTAGAATTCTTAAAAGACACAGAGGTTGATAATGTTGAACTTGGAGAAGGAGTTATAACAATAGATTTAACTACAAAACCAGAATTATTCTATAACATATTAGAAGAAAAAAGTGGATTTAAAATTGAAGGAGATTATCAATTATTAAACCTTATAACTAGATTATCTAAAGTAAAAAATGAATATGATAAAGTAGAAAGTGCTCTTATTGATGCTAAGACTAAAGGCTATGGAGTAGTAGCCCCATCATTAGACGAGCTAAGTTTAGAGGAACCTGAAATAATTAAGCAAGGAAAACAATATGGAGTAAAATTAAGAGCCAATGCACCGTCTCTTCATATAATAAAAGCAGATATATCTACAGAAGTGTCTCCTATAGTTGGAAATCAAAATCAAGGTGAAGAAATGGTTAAATACTTATTAGATGAATTTGAACAAAATCCAAGTGAAATTTGGGAATCTAATATGTTTGGAAAATCATTAAATGATTTAGTAAAAGAACAATTACAAAGCAAACTATATACAATGCCAGAAGAAATAAGAGTTAAGATACAAAAAACTCTTCAAAAAATTATTAATGAAGGCAGTATGAATATAATAACTATATTATTATAGTCTTAATAGAAATAGCTTTTGACTTTTTCAAGAGCTATTTCTATTTTTATATAATAATAAATCTTTTAAGGTGACTAGAATGGGTCAATTAGTTGGATATGGAAGCTTCTAAGAGTTTAGGTGTACCATTTGGAATAGTAGATTTATCATTAGCACCTACACCATCTGTAGGTGACTCAGTGGCAAGTATATTAGAGGATATGGACTTGAAGTAGTAGGAACTCATGGAATTACTGCTGCTTTAGCTTTATTAAATGATGTTGTTAAAAAAGGTGGGGTTATGGATTGTTCAAGAGTTGGAGGATTAAGTGGTGCATTTATACCAGTATCTGAAGACTTAGGAATGATTAAAGCTGTATCAAAAGGAGCATTAAATATAGAAAAATTAGAAGCTATGACAGCTGTATGCTCTGTTGGATTAGATATGATAGTAGTAAAAGGAGATACAAGCGCAGAGACTATAAGTGCTATGATAGTTGATGAAGCAGCTATAGGTATGATAAATAATAAAACAACGGCAGTAAGAGTAATATCTGCACAAGGGTGCGATGTAGGTTATATAGTTGAATTTGATGGATTATTAGGACTAGGGGCAGTTATAGAAACAAATAAATATTCGTCTAAGTTATTTATAAAAAGAGGTGTTAAGATACCAGCTCCAATACATTTTTTCAAAAATTAACAAAAAGCTCCTAATAAGGAGTTTTTTTAAAATTGAAAGAAAAATATTATAAATAACAAATTTTAAAATATTAAATTTATACAAGAAATTTATACATAAATAAAAGGAAATTATATAAGTGTAGAGAAGTAATATAACAGGTTTCCTTATATATAGGAGGTGAAATCTTGAAGAAAATAAAATACTCAAATTTTTTCTTACTAGGTATATTTATCTACATAATATTTCATATAATATCATTTATAGCAAGTAAGACTATACAAACTCAGGTTTTAGAAAATGAAGATAACAAGATGAAAATAAGTAGAAAATGTATTATTGTAAGAGATGAGTATTTATTAAAATCAGATATCAATGGAACTTTAAATTTATTAGTGGATGAAGGATCAAGAGTAAGTAAGTCTCAGGAAGTTGCTAGTATATATAACAATGTAGACAGTGATATTGATGAAAAAATAAATGCTTTAGATGAAGAAATAGATAAAATTAAAGCTGGAGAAATTAATATATCTAAAAATGAGATAAATAACTTTAATGAAAATATAGAGTTAATAGTAAGCAAGATACAAAATGATTTACTAGAAGAAGATTATAGTAATATTAAAGAGTATAAAGAAACCTTAAGTAATTATGTAAATGACAAAAATAAATTATTAAATAATGGAATAGACACTGCTAAATTATCTGCTAAGGAAGATGAAAAAGAAATTTTAGAAAATCAAAAAAACAACAATGTATTTACATGTCTATCAAGTATAGCAGGAATAGTATCATATAAATATGATGGAAATGAAGGAAAATATACCTTCACTAATTTAGATAGTATAACAAAATCTGATATTCAAAAAGAAGTAGATAACTATAAGGAGATAAAAACTAACTCTAAAGAAGTAAAAAGTGGAGATATAATAGCAAGAGTTATAAATAATTATGACGCATATGTGGCAACTTATATAGATGAAAATGAAGTAAGTTATT
This sequence comes from Romboutsia sp. Marseille-P6047, assembly GCF_900604535.1. NCBI lineage: Bacteria > Bacillati > Bacillota > Clostridia > Peptostreptococcales > Peptostreptococcaceae > Romboutsia > Romboutsia sp. Marseille-P6047. The sequence goes on along the minus strand of NZ_UWOT01000001.1, from coordinate 230,009 downwards.
TTGAGGAAAATCAGTCAATCGTATTATGTAATAATGATGAAGAGATAGATGCAAAAGTTTATAAAATTAATAAAGAAAATGATAATTATATAGCAATACTCAAAATAAATAATCAAAATATGGGAATTTATGATACAAGAGTAAAAGAATTTGATATAATATATAAGCAAATAGAAGGTTTAAAAATACCTAAAAGTGCTATAAAGACAGTAGATAATAAAGAAGGCGTCTATGTTATAAATGAAGAAGATAAGACACCTAACTTTATTGAACTAAAAGGTATTATATATGAAGATGATGACTACAAATATGTTGATTACTATAAAAATAAAATAGATGGAGTAAGTACTGTAGACTTGTATGATAAAATTATTTTGAAACCTAATATTATAAATATAAATATGAAAATAGAGTAGGTGATATGATGGAGCATATTAAAGAAAATATACAAGCTATTAATGATAAAATAGAAGATTCGGCTAAAAGAAGCAAAAGAAATAAAGATGAAATTACTTTATTGGGTGTTACTAAAACAGTAGATACAAATGCTATACTAGAAGCTATAAACTGTGGAATAACAGATGTTGGTGAAAATAAACCTCAAGAATTAGCAAGAAAATATGATATTATAGGTGATAAAGTAAGATGGCATTTAATTGGTACATTGCAGACTAATAAAGTAAAGTATATAATAGATAAAGTGTATATGATACATTCATTAGATAGAGAAGCTTTATGCGAAGAAATTCAAAAACGTGCTGAAAAAATAGGTAGAACTATAGATTGTTTAGTTCAAGTTAATATTTCAAAAGAAGAAAGTAAACATGGATTAAATAAAGAAAATGTTATTGAATTTATTAAAAATACGTCACAAAAATATAAAAATATAAAAATAAAAGGTCTTATGACAATGGCTCCTTTTACATCTGATGATAATGAAATAAGATCTGTATTTAAGGAACTTAAAGAATTATCTTTAGAAATAAAAAGCCTTAATATACAAGATGTTTCTATGGATAAATTATCTATGGGGATGAGTAATGACTTTGAAATAGCAATAGAAGAAGGCTCTACAATAGTAAGAGTAGGAACATCTATATTTGGAAAAAGAAATTATAATTAATTGAAATAAACTTAGGAGGAAATTGAAAATGGGTGATGGAATATTTTCAAAAATCAAAGATTGGGTTACTAGTCCTGATGAAGAATATGCAGATGAATACATGGAAGATGAAGTAGATGATTTAGATGGAGACATGGATGATGATGACGATATAACATCAGGATTTGATTCTATAAATGCATCTAAAAATAATAAAATAGTAAGTTTACATACAGTTAGTCAAATGAAAGTTGTAATATTAGAACCTAAAAGATATGAAGATGTTACAACTATTGCAGATCATTTAAAGCAAAGAAGAGCACTAGTAGTTAACTTAGATAGCGTAGAAAAAAATGAGGATAAAAAAGCTATATTTAACTTTATGAATGGTGCAGTATATGTATTAGAAGGTAATATACAAAAAATAACTAAATCAATATTTATACTAGCTCCAAGCAATGTAGATATTGACTCTACAGTAAAAAAGGAATTAGAGAGTAAAACAGCATTTCCTTGGCAAAAATAAAAAATAAAGGAGTTTTAGGAAAATGGGTACAATAGGATATGCACTATATAGGCTATTAGATTTATTATTATTTATAATATTTGTACAATGTATAATGACATGGATTCCTGGAGCGACACAAACAAAACTATATGATATACTTTCAACTATAACAGATCCAATACAAGACCCAATAAGATCTGTTGTGTATAGATATTTAAATTCACCATTAGATATTACACCAATAGTAGTGTTCTTTTTAATAAGAATTGTACAAAGAGTTGTATTAATGGTTTTCTAGTAAAATGGACAAGTTAAAACTTACAAATCATATAAAAGATATAGACCTAAAAAATAAGATGTTTAAAATAATAGATAAAGCTAACAGTTGTATGAAAAACTATGATGTAAAGTATAGTGATTTTCTCAACCCATATGAAGTTAAAAATGCTATAGATATATTAAACTCAAATAATGATATAAAATATACTGTAGATGGAGGGTATGATAACGCAGAAAGAAGCGTAGTATTTATGTATCCTTTTTATATGGAATATGAAGATATAGATAATACTCTTAGATTTATTCAAATTGAAGGTAATTTTAAGTTTAAAACTATATCACATAAAGATTATCTAGGATCTATTATGAATTTAGGTATAAAAAGAGAAAAAGTTGGAGATATAATTATACATGAGAATTTCTGCCAGGTGATAGTAAGTGCAGATATATGTGACTTTATAATTATGAATCTTGAGAAAGTATCTAGAAATAATGTTAAGGTTAGAGAAATTTCAAAGGAAGAGATTATTTATAATCCACCTAATTATAAAGATATATCTTTTACTGTAACTTCAATTAGACTAGATTGTGTTATAAGTGGACTATATAACATATCTAGACAAGAAAGTATGAAGTTTATTAATGGAGAAAAAGTTCAAGTTAATTATGAAAAAATAACATCTCCATCTAGAGAAATAAAAGATGAATCTTTAATTTCTGTGAGAGGAAAAGGACGAGCTAAAGTTATAAATATTGGTGAATTAACTAAGAAGGGTAAAGTTAAGATACAAGCAAAGATAATAGTATAGGAGGGGAATGTATGCTAACTCCAATTGATATAGAAAATAAAGACTTTAAAAAAGCTTTAAGAGGATATAATCCAGATGATGTAGATGAATTTCTAGATATAGTTAAAGAAGATTTTGAAACATTATATAGAGAGAATATAGACCTTAAAGAAAAATTAAACTTATATCAGGAACAAGTAAGCAGATATAAAAGTATAGAAGAAACTTTAAACAAGACATTAATAACAGCTGAAAGTACAGCTGCAGATACATGTGCAGCTGCAAATAAAAAAGCTAAAATAATAGTTGAACAAGCAGAGTTAGATGCTAGAGCAATAATAGAAAAAGGAAATAGTAGAGTTATAGAAATTAGACAAGAATATGATTCACTAGTAAAAGAATTTAAATTATTTAGAAATAAATTTAAATCTTTATTAGAAGATGAAATAAGAAGTGTTGATGGAATATTCTCTGATATAGATGAAAAGTGTAAAGAACCTTTTATGAATACAACTACTTATGATGGAGAATTACTTCATAATGAAAAAGAGGTTGCAACGACTATAGATTAAGTGTCGAATGAAATAATCAGAATATAAAAATATTGACTATTTGGTGTACTTAATATATAATTTCATATTATAAAATCAAATTAAAAAAAGTTAATATTTATCTAAAAGCAATGATAGAGAGAGTAAATTTTTTGAAGTTTTACAGAGAGTTGGGATAGGTGAGAACCAATGAATGAAAAAAAATTGAAAATCACTCTTAAGCTGCAGGCTGAACAATTTTAAATTAATTAAGCTGTGCCGGTAAGTGCCGTTAAACTTTTTCAGAGTGCTATATATAAACATTTTATTTTATATATAGAATTAGGGTGGTAACGCGATATCAACTCGTCCCTTTTATAGGGGACGGGTTTTTTTATTTTTAATTGAATTTGTTTGATAGTATAGTTTTTAGATAACAATGTTAAATAATATAATCATTTTTAGAAAGGGTGATGATATGTCAAAGTTTAAGTCATTAGTAGACAGTTCTGTAAAAGATGCAGAAGCTAAAGTATCTGAGTATTGGAAAGATATAAATATACTTGAGAGAACATTAGAAAAAGGTGAAAATGATCCAAGTTTCGTATTCTATGAAGGTCCTCCAACTGCAAATGGAAATCCAGGAATACACCATGTTGTAGCTAGAACATTAAAAGACTGGGTATGTAGATATAAAACAATGAGTGGATACCAAGTTAAAAGAAAGGCTGGTTGGGATACTCATGGTTTACCAGTTGAAATACAAGTAGAGAAAGAATTAGGTCTTTCTGATAAGCAAGAAATAGAGAATTATGGTATAGCTAATTTCAACCAAAAATGTAGAGAGTCAGTTTTTACATATGAAAAACAATGGAGAAACATGACTGAAAGAATGGCTTATGAAACAGATTTAGATAATCCATATATAACTTTAGATAATAACTATATAGAGTCAGTATGGTGGATATTAGATAAGTTTAATAAAGAAAACTATATATATGAAGGTCATAAAATACTTCCTTACTGCCCAAGATGTGGAACTGGACTTGCTTCACACGAAGTAGCACAAGGATATAAAGAAATAAAAAATAATACTGTAATAGCTAAGTTTAAGAGAAAAGATGCAAATGAGTATTTCTTAGCATGGACAACTACTCCTTGGACATTACCATCAAACGTTGCATTAACAGTAGGACCAGAAGTGGACTATGTAAAAGTTAAGCAAAATGATGAAGTGTACTATGTAGCTAAAGCTTTAGCAAATAAAGTATTAAGTGAAGACTATGAAGTATTAGAAGAAATGAAAGGTAAAGATTTAGAATATATAGAATATGAACAATTAATGCCTTTCGTTGAAACTGATCAAAAAGCATTCTTCGTTACATTAGGAGATTATGTAACAACTGAAGATGGTACAGGTATAGTTCATACAGCACCTGCATTTGGTGAAGATGACTATAACTTAGGTAGAAAATATAACTTACCAGTTCTTCAACCAGTTGATGAAACAGGTAAATTTACAACAACTCCATGGGAAGGTAAATTCGTAATGGAGGAAGGTGTAGACGTTGAGATAATAAAATGGTTAGCTCATGAAAATAAATTATTTGGAAAAGAAAAAGTAGCTCATAACTATCCACACTGTTGGAGATGTCAAACTCCACTTTTATACTATGCTAAGCCAAGCTGGTATATAGAAATGACTAGACTTAAAGATCAATTAATAGAAAACAACAATTCTGTTGATTGGTATCCAAAATTCGTTGGTGAAGGTAGATTTGGTAACTGGTTAGAAAACTTAAATGACTGGGCTATATCAAGAAGTAGATACTGGGGTACTCCACTTAATATATGGAAATGTGAATGTGGACACAAGCAGTCTGTAGGTTCAAGAGCTGAGCTTGCAGAGAAGGCTATAGAAGATGTAAATCCAGAAACAGTAGAACTTCATAGACCATATGTTGATGATATACATTTAAAATGTGATTGTTGTGGAAAGCCTATGACAAGAGTAACTGATGTTATAGACTGTTGGTTTGATAGTGGATCTATGCCATTTGCTCAACATCACTATCCATTTGAAAATAAAGAAAACTTTAATCAATTATTCCCAGCAGATTACATCTGTGAAGGTATAGATCAAACTAGAGGATGGTTCTACTCATTACTTGCTATATCTACATTTGTAACAGGTAAAGCACCATACAAAAAAGTTCTAGTTAACGATCTAGTTCTTGATAAAGATGGAAAGAAAATGAGTAAATCAAGAGGAAACACTGTAAATCCATTTGAATTATTTGATAAGTATGGAGCAGATGCACTAAGATGGTACTTACTATACGTATCTCCACCATGGACTCCAATAAGATTCGATGAAGATGGATTAAAAGAAGTTCAAAGTAAGTTCTTAGGAACTATGAAAAATGTATATAACTTCTTTACATTATATGCAAATACAGATGATATAAATCCAACTGACTTCTTTGTTGAGTACAAAGACAGACCAGAATTAGATAGATGGATATTATCTAAGTTCAACAACTTAAAGAAAGAAACTGAAGAAAACTTAGAAATATTCGAAGTAAACAAAACTATAAGAAGAATACAAGCATTCATAAATGATGATTTATCTAACTGGTATATAAGACGTTCTAGAAGAAGATTCTGGGCAACTGAATTAACAGAAGATAAAAAAGCTGTATATAACACAACTTATGAAATATTAACAGAGCTTTGTAGATTAATAGCTCCATTTGCTCCATATATGTCTGAAGAAATGTATAGAAACTTAACTAATGAAGAATCTGTACATTTAGCAAGCTACCCAAGAGCAAATGAAAGTTTATTAGATTCTAAATTAGAAGAAAAAATGGACTTAGCTAAAAACTTAGTTACATTAGGTAGAGCATCAAGAGAAGCTGCAAGAATAAAAGTACGTCAACCAATACAAGAAGTATATGTAGATGGAAAATATGAAGCTATACTTAGCGATATAGTAGACTTAATAAAAGAAGAGCTTAACGTTAAGCAAGTTGTTTTCGCTAAAGATTTAGGTGAATTCATGAACTTTAGCTTAAAGCCAAACTTTAAAGTATTAGGTCCAATACTAGGAGCTAAGATGAAGTTCTTTGCTGGAGCATTAAATAAATTAAATGCAGGTGAAGTAGTTCCTAAGTTAGAAGCTGGAGAAAGCTTAACTGTAGATATAGATGGTGAAGAGTTTGAATTTAATAAAGATCATGTTTTAATAAACATATCTGCTAAAGAAGGATTCAACGTAGTTATGGAAAATAACTTATTCGTTATACTTGATACTACATTAACTAAAGAGTTAATAGAAGAAGGATATGCAAGAGAATTTATATCTAAAGTGCAACAATTAAGAAAATCTAGTAACTTTGATGTATTAGATAACATAGTTATAGAGTACTGTTCAGATGATGAAATAGCAGCTGCAGTTAATAGATTTGAAGACTACATCAAATCAGAAACTTTAGCTCTTGAAATAGAAAGAGTTGAAGATAAAACATTAGAACAATGCAACTTAAATGATCATATGACTGGAATAAAAGTTATAAGAAAATAATTTAAATAAAGGATTGGTTTTTCATTTTATAAGAACCAATCCTTTTTTATATTAAAAAATATATTTTATTATTTATATTAAATTGTTGAAAGAATAAAATGCGAGTGATACCATTTTAATATCTTATTAAAAATATAAGGGGTGATTTATATGAGTGAGAAAAAACTAAATATTGAAGAAAAAAATATTAAAGCACTCAATGGTTTAATGGGAATTATTATATGCGTGGGGCTTATAATATTAGGATCATTAATAATCACAACTGCATGTAAGTTTAATGGAATAATACTTGGAATTGGAATTAGTTTAGGTATAATAACTATAATTATAGGGCTAATTAGCTTTGCAGGACTTAAGGTTATAAATCCTAATGAAGCTTTAGTATTAACCTTATTCGGTAATTATTATGGAACATTAAGTGAATCTGGATTCTTCTGGGTAAATCCTTTTGTAACTGCAATAAATCCAACTTATGATCCAATTACAACTAGAACTAGGATAGGAAAAACAAAAGATAATTTAGAAGAAGAATCTATTTCAATTGGAAGTAAAAAAGTATCTTTAAAAACTATGACGTTAAATAATAATCATCAAAAAGTAAATGATGAACTTGGAAATCCTATTATAGTAGGAGCAGTTGTAATTTGGAGAGTAGTAAATCCAACAAAGGCGGTATTTAATGTAGATAACTTTAAAACATTTTTATCAATACAATGCGACTCAACAATAAGAAATATAGTAAGATTATACCCTTATGATATAGCTGATGGAGATGAAAAAGCAGAAAAGTCTCTTAGAGGAAGTTCAATGGAAGTAGCAAATAGATGTAGAGAAGAACTTCAATCTAGAGTAGAATGCGCAGGTATTGAAGTTGAAGAAGTTAGAATAACACACCTAGCATATGCACCAGAAATTGCAGCTGCTATGTTACAACGTCAACAAGCAGAAGCTATAATTGCAGCACGTAAAAAGATAGTTGAAGGTGCAGTAGGAATGGTTGAAATGGCACTTAATACATTAGAAGAAGGTCAATTAGTAGAGCTTAATGATGAAAAAAAGGCTGCTATGGTTAGTAACTTACTAGTTGTATTATGTGGAAATAAAGATGCTCAGCCTATAGTAAATAGCGGTGAATTATATTAAGCATAATAAATAATTAAGTATAATCAAATAACCTCTTTTTGCAAATAATATAATATATAATTTTGCAAGGAGAGGTTATTTTGATTAAATATACTAATGAAGAACTTACAAATAATATTATAAAGATGCTAAAAAATAAATTAAAAAAAGATTACTCTAAAGGTAATTTTAAACGTGATGCACATGCTAAATGTATAGGTTTATTAAAGGCTAAGTTTGTAGTAGATAGTGATATTTGTGAAAAATATCAAGTAGGTATTTTTGAACCTAAAAAAGAATACCCTGCTTTTATAAGAATATCTAATTCTAATCCTAAAATATTAAGTGATAAGTTTAAGGATTTTAGAGGTTTTTCTATTAAATTATTAGGCATTGAAGGCGAAAAGTGTATGGATGATGAAAAATATACTCAAGACTTTTTGCTAATAAGTAATGAAATTATGCCTATTGGTACTTGGAGATTATTTCATGATGCTATTTATTATAATAGTAAATCAATGCCATTTATATTTATATTTAAATTATTAATGCAACATAAAATGAGTCCAATAATAAGGTCCTTAAAAAATATGAAAAATGATACAAGTCCTTTAGATATTAAGTATTTTAGTACAACGCCTTATAGATTTGGAGATGAAGTTGTAAAATACTGCATAGTTCCAAAATCTAAGTATAAAAGTAAATTACCTAAAAAATTAACTCATAGATATTTGACTAAAAATATGCAAGTGCACCTTAATAATTTTGAAGCTGTATTTGATTTTATGGTTCAATTTAGAACAGATAAGTCAAGTATGCCAATAAATGATGCATCAGTAAAATGGGATGAAAATAAATCTCCTTTTATAAAATTAGGTGAAATAAGGATACCTAAGCAAAAGTTTGAAACAAAACAGAGATTTGAAATGTCAGAGATAATGTCTTTTTCTCCTGGACACTCATTATTAGCACATAGACCAATAGGAGATATAAATGAAGGTAGAATGAAAATTTATAAAGAAATGTCTAAGTTTAGAAATAAAATGAATAATAAACATGTTTTTGAGCCAAATGAAGAATATTTTAACAAAATAAAATAATAAAAAAGATGTCTAAAATAAATTTTAGACATCTTTTTTATATCCACTTATTTACTAAAAAACTAGCAACTTTTTCAAATGGAATTTCTTCTGTTTTTAATATACTTTGAACAACTAATCCATCTATTATTGAAATTAATAAAAATGAAAAAGCTTCAGAGTCATCAATATTTTCATGTAAATACTTATTTATATCTTCTTGTAAAGTTGTTCTCCACTGTATATATTTTAGTTTTATTCGTTCTCTTAATGGTTCATTTCCAGTTATAGCTTCACAAAGTAAATACATATGAATTCTTCCGGTAGAACCTATTGTTGATATTTTTCCCATAACAATATTAATAAGATCATCTTTAGAAGATTTATTTTCTATACTATATACACAATCTAATACAGCATCAGTAATTATCTTTAAATGATTATCAGCTATATCAAAGATTAAGTCATCTTTAGAAGCATAATGATAATACAATGTACCTTTACTTATACCTGCTGTTTTTGCAATATCAGATAAACTAGTATTTTTTATTCCGTTTTTAGTAATTAGATTTATAGCAATATTTAAGATATTTTCTTTCATATTTATATTAGATTTCATAAAATCAACCTTTCTTTATGGTTAAGCCTTAAGTAATTTATATTATAGATACGTATTATTTTAAAGTCAATAAACTAAAAACTTCAAAATTTAAAGGGATTGACAATTAACCACAGGGGATATACAATAATAATAAGTAATCGGTCGACCGACCGACTGATTATTTACTATTAATATTAACACAAATAAAGAAAATAATCACTATAGTTTAAATAAATAATTAAGAGAGGTAAGTAAAATGAGTAAAATAAAAATACTAGTTGATGGTGGGTGCGATTTGCCTCAAGAAATTTTAAAAAAGTATGATATAAATGTAGTAGGTTTAAATGTATCTTTTGGTAATGATGAAAGTTTTATTGCAGGGGAAGAAATAGATAATGAAACTTTTTACAAGAGAATGGGTGAAATGAAGGAATTACCTAAAACATCTTGCCCATCACCAGATAGATTTTTAGAAGCATACAAAGGTGAAGGAGATATATTATTATTATCTGTAAGTTCTAAATTATCAGGAACATATAGTAGTGCTAAATTAGCAAAAGATATGTATGACAGTGATTTTGCCGATAAGAAGATAGAAATTATAGACACACTAAATGGATCTATAGGTCAAGGTTTATTAGCAATAAAAGCGGCAGAATTAGTTTTACAAGGAAAATCACTAGAAGAAATAGTAGAAGAAATTGAAAAAATAAAAGATGATGTTATATTTTATGGAACATTAGAAACTTTAGAAAATGCTATAAAAGGTGGAAGAATTAATCCTCTTGCAGGTAAAATAATAAACACATTAAATCTTAAAGCAATAGTGCAAATAACTGAAGGTGTTGTAAAGCCTATAGATAAAGCTAGAGGTTTAAATAATAGTTTAAAGAAGGTTCTTGAATATATAGATAAAAACTTAGAAAATGTAGAAGATAAAACTATAATTATAGGGCATGCGCATTGTAGTGATAAAGCTATTAAAATAAAAGAAGTTTTAGCAAATAAATATAATGCAAAAAAAATAATTATAAGTGAAGTGGGTCCTGTTATGGGAACATATGCTTCACAAGGAGCTATATTAGTAAGTTACTTGTAATTTTTAAATCACAGTCTTGACAATTCTTCCAGGAAATCATATTATAAAAATAAATATAATATGAAAATCCAAAGAAAAGAATTAGTAGCTAAATAAAGCTTCAATACAGAGAGTAGAGAAACGGTGAGATCTTTACATGAAAAGTTTAGTGAATGGATCTTAGAGGAATTAAGTTAAATATAATAAATTTATTATAGAGTAGCTGATATCGTGACTGCACGTTATAGCAGGTTTAAGAGATACATAATAGTATTTAGATTATGTATAAATTAGGTGGTACCGCGGAAATAAATCCGTCCTATTAAATTTAATAGGACGGATTTTTTATTATGAAATTTAGAAGTTATCTAAATAAGCAGAAAATTTTAGGAGGATTAAGATGAACATAATAGGTATAATAGGTGCAATGGATGAAGAAGTAAGTATATTAGTAGAACTTATGGACATAGAAAAAGTAGTTGAAAAAGCAAGTTTAAAATTCCATAAGGGAACATTAGAAGGAAAAAATATAGTATTAGTTAAATGTGGTATAGGAAAAGTAAATGCCGCTTTATGTACTCAAATACTAATAAGTGAATTTAATGTTGATGCAGTAGTTAATACAGGAGTTGCAGGAGCACTTCATAGTGAATTAGACGTTCAAGATATAGTAATATCAACAGATGCTATACAACATGATATGGATACTACTGCATTTGGAGATAAAAAAGGTGTAATACCAAGAATGGAAAGCTCAACATTTATAGCTGATCAAATGCTTATAGATGCAGCATATGAATCATCAATTAAGGAATCTAAAGGAAATAAGGTTTTAAAAGGAAGAGTAGTATCAGGTGATATATTTGTAAGCTCTAAAGAATTAAAAGATGAGTTAATAAGTGAATTTGACGCTTATTGTGCAGAAATGGAAGGTGCAGCAATTGCTCATGTTTGTACTTTAAATGCTACTCCATTTGTAATAATAAGAGCTATGTCTGATAAGGCAGATGGAAGTGCAGATGTTACGTATGATGAATTTGTAGTAGAAGCTGCTCATAGATCTAAAGATATAGTATTAAATATGTTAAAGTCATTATAATTGGAGGATAAATATGAGTGAAAAAAAAGTAATATTTAGTGGTATACAACCATCAGGAAAGCTAACACTTGGAAATTATTTAGGTGCATTAAGAAACTTTCCAAAGTTTCAAGATGACTACGATTGCTATTACAGTATAGTTGATTTACATGCTATAACAGTTCCTCAAGAAGCTAAGGACTTAAGAGCAAATACATTAGAAATATTAGCTCAATATTTAGCTTGTGGACTTGATCCAGAAAAAAATACTATATTCATACAATCACATGTAAGTGCACATACTGAACTTATGTGGATATTAAATACAATGACTTATATGGGTGAGTTAAGTAGAATGACTCAATTTAAAGATAAGTCTCAAAAAAGTGAAGCAAACTTAAACGCTGGTTTATTTACATATCCAGTACTAATGGCTGCAGATATACTTTTATATCAAACAGAGTTAGTTCCAGTTGGAGAAGATCAAAAACAACATCTAGAACTTGCTCGTGATTTAGCATCTAGATTTAATAATAGATATTCGCCAACATTTAAAATACCAGAAGGTTATATACCTAAAGAAGTTGGTAGAGTAATGAGCTTACAAGAACCTAATAGGAAAATGAGTAAGTCAGACTCTAATGAAAATGCATATATATTATTATGTGATGATCCAGATACTATAAGAAGAAAGATAAAAAGAAGTGTTACAGATTCAGAAGGTGTTGTAAGATACTGTGATGAACAACCAGGAATAAAAAATCTTATAGATATATATACTCAATTAGGCAATAAAACTGTTGATGAAATTGTAGCTATGTATGAAGGAAAAGGATATGGAGAATTTAAAGCTGATTTAGCAGAAGTTGTAGTAGATGCTTTAAATCCAATAAGAGAAAGATACTTAGAACTTCTTAAAGATAAAGCATACTTAGAAGAAGTATATGCTAAAGGTGCAGCAAAAGCTGAAAGACAAGCTAGAAAAACTTTAAGAAAGGTATATAAAAAAGTAGGATTAATAGAAAGAAAATTTATATAAATTCATAAAAAAATAGTCACTATTTAAGTGGCTATTTTTTGTTGTGTATTTTTATTAAGGATTTATCACATAATAAATTTGAATTATATGTTTCATAAAAGGATGTGAAAGTATGAGGCATAAAAAGTATGAAACTGAAAAAAATCATAATGAAGAAAATCCAACATACATAAGTATGAAAAAACTTGATGAAATAATTAATGAAATGTATATATCTGATAATCCAAAAGAAGATTTAGGTCTTATAAAAAGATACTTAGAAAGACTTATGTTAATTATTGAAAGAAGCAGAATTAGAGAATACATGATGCTTACTGATAGTAAAAGAAGATTATTTCTTATAAATTTTATTGCAGGCTTAGGGAAAGGTTTTGGTCAAGCTATAGGATTTTCAGTTCTTGCAGCTTTATTATTTTATTTACTAGCTAGTTGGATAGATTTACCTATAATAGGAGCATATATAGCTAAATTATTAAATGTAGTTGATAATTATAGAAATAAATAGAGGTGAAAAGTATGGATATGAATAAATATAAAGAACAATTGTTAAAAGAAAAAAATAATTTGACTAAATTAATAACAGATATGCAAGATAATACTTTATTTGGAAACACAGAAAAACATACTAGTGAAAGATATAGTTCAGGAGAATTATCAGCTTATGATAATCATCCAGCAGACTTTGCAACAGAAGTATTTATGAATGATATGCAAAATAGTTTAACAATACATGAACAAGGTAGATTATATCAAGTAAATAAAGCTTTAGATAAAATAGAAAATGGAACTTATGGGGTATGTGAGATTTGTAATCAGAAAATTGATTCTGATAGATTAGATTTACTACCAGATACATCTTTATGTTCTGAGTGTGCAAAAACTCATGATAATCTACCTCCAGACACAAAACATGTAGATTTAAACTTTGTAAATAAAGGATGCGATTTTTATTCAGAGGATTTAAAAGATTTAACTGATTTAAATAAAAATGGATTATATCACGACAAGGAGTATTAAGTTTATCAGAAAAGAGGTTTAAAAAATGAAACAAAAGACAGGTATACTACTAATTGGATTATTATTAATATTTATAGGATATTATGTAAAGTCAGATTCTTTAAATTCAAAAGAAGTTTTAAATTTAAATGAGGAAAATTATGAAACAACGGATGATATAACAAGAGACTATAAAGATATTATTATAAAAAAAGGGAATGATGAAGAAAAAGTAGTTGCATTGACTTTTGATGATGGGCCAGATGAAGTTTATACACCTCAAATATTAGATATATTGAAAAAAAATGATGTAAAAGCAACCTTCTTCTTAGTCGGTGAAAATGCAAAATTACTACCAGACTTAGTAAAAAGAGAGTTTGATGAAGGTCATGAAATAGGAAATCATACTTTTACTCATATTGACGTAGCTAAGATGAGTTATGATACTGTTTATAATGAAATTAATAAAACTCAAGAAATGATAAAAGAAATAACAGGTGTTGAACCCAAATTATTTAGACCGCCATATAGAGCTATAAGTAGAAATATGTGTGATATAATAAAAAATAAAAATATGAATATAGTATTATGGTCAAATTTAGATCCAAGAGATTGGTCTAATCCAGGTGTTTATAGTATAGTAAATACTATTGAAACTAAAGTTAAAAATGGAAATATAATATTACTACATGATTATAATGGAGTAAGAAGAGCAAAATCTCAAACAGTACAAGCGTTAGAAATTGTTGTACCATATCTTAAAGAAAAAGGATATAAATTTGTTACTGTATCAGAATTAATAGATCATTTAAATAAAAAAGAACCAGAAACTCAAAACTAGGCTTCCATTTAGGAAGTCTTTTTATGTATAATTATACTTATAATACTTTTAGGAGGACAATAATATTGATTTATGAAATAATAATAGCTATATTAATAGGTTTAGATCAACTTTCTAAATATTTTGCTCTAAACTATTTAAAAGATATGGGTAGTATTCCAATTATACAAAGTATATTTCACCTTACTTATGTAGAAAATAGAGGTGCAGCATTTGGAATGTTCCAAAATAATCAAATTATATTTATAATAGTAGCAAGTATAGCCTCAATATTTGGACTATATTATCTACATAAAAAGAATATGCATATAGTAGGTAAAGTTGGTATTTTACTTATAATTTCTGGTGCAATTGGGAATCTAATAGATAGAGTAAGATTAGGATTTGTAGTAGATTATTTTGATTTTATAATAATATGGGAATATGTATTTAATGTAGCAGACGTATTTGTAGTAGTAGGTACAGTATTGTTATGTATATATATATTATTTTTTGAAGATAAAGAGATGGTGAAGTAATGGAAGAAATAAGACAGTTTTTAGTAGGCGAAGAAGAAGAAGGAGATAGACTAGATGTATATCTATCTGAACAATTAGGTGATATGTCTAGAAGCTATATTCAAAAGATAATTAAAGATAAAAAAGTTGAAGTAAATGGAAAAGTAGAGAAGGCCAAATATTTAGTTAAAGAAGAGGATAGTATAAAGATAGAAATACCAGCACCTAAATTATTAGAAGTTATTCCCCAGGACATACCTATAGATATTGTTTATGAAGATGATGATGTATTAATAGTAAATAAGCCTCAGGATATGGTTGTTCATCCAGCACCTGGAAATTATGATAATACATTAGTAAATGCAATATTATATCATTGCAAAGATAAATTATCATCTATAAATGGTGTTATAAGACCAGGTATAGTTCATAGAATAGATAAGGATACTTCAGGACTTTTAATGATAGCTAAAAATAATAATGCTCATAATAGTTTAGCTGAGCAATTAAAGGATCATTCAATAACAAGAGAATATGAATTTATATGTCATGGTGTAGTAAAAGAAGATAAAATAACTGTTGATAAACCTTTAGGAAGAAATCCTAAGGATAGATTAAAAATGGCAGTTGTAAAAGATGGAAAACGAGCAGTGACACATTTTGAAGTAGTAGAAAGATTTGAAAACTTTACTCATATGAGAGCAAGGCTTGAAACTGGGAGAACTCACCAAATAAGAGTTCATGCACTTTCTATAAATCACCCACTTTTAGGAGACCCAATATATGGACCTAAAAATACTAAGTTTAAGTTAAATGGTCAAACTTTACATGCTAAAAAGTTAGGATTTATACATCCTAAAAGTAATGAGTATATAGAGTTTAACTCTGAACTTCCAGAATACTTTAAAGATATAATTAAAAAACTAAAGTAACTTTATGTGCACATGAATGAAACTATAAAAAACTTGCAAATAATTAAAATGCAATTTATAATGGATAGTAACAAGTTTAAATATGAAATACCTTTAATTGATACAGAGATATCATAAGGCAACTATTAAGTATGTATTACTTAGTTTACTTTGTAATATACCGCTTCTTGTCTTATGATAGGAAGCTTTTTTTATGATTTATACTAAGTGATTAGCCTAGGAGGATAAGAAATGAAAGAAAAAGCAACACTAATGGATGAAAAAGCTATAGGTAGAGCTATAACAAGAATAAGCCATGAAATAATTGAAAAAAACAAAGGTATAGAAGATGTTGTATTGGTAGGTATAAAAACTAGAGGTGTACCAATAGCTAACAGAATTTCTAAAAAGATAGAACAAATAGAAGGTAAATCAGTTAACACAGGTGAAGTAGATATAACTTTATATAGAGATGATTTAAAAAAAGTTGATATAGACCCTATAGTTAATGGTTCAAATATAAATTTTGATATAAATGATAAAATAGTAATATTAGTAGATGATGTACTTTATACAGGAAGAACTGTAAGATCAGCATTAGATGCTATTATGGATGTAGGAAGACCTAAATCAATTCAGCTTGCAGTATTAGTAGATAGAGGTCATAGAGAATTGCCTGTAAGAGCAGATTATGTTGGGAAAAATGTACCAACATCAAAGTCAGAAGTTATATCTGTAAAGTTAGTAGAAACTGATGAAGAAGATTCAGTAACTATTAAAGGATAATAACATAATATAAAAATAAAATTAAAGAAGGTTTTATATTGCCTTTTAATTCAGTACAGAGAGACTGAAAAAGGGAGAATAGTTCTCCCTAAAAAAATTTGGGAGGTTTTTATGAAGAAATTAATCATGTCATTTCAACACTTATTAGCAATGTTTGGAGCTACAGTTTTAGTTCCATTATTAACTGGTTTTGACCCATCAGTAGCAGTATTTTGTGCAGGTTTAGGAACTTTAATTTTCCACTTCTGTACAGAACGTAAGGTTCCAGTATTTTTAGGATCAAGTTTTGCATTTATACCAGTCATAATAGCTGCTAAAGATGCTAACGGAGGAGATTTAGCATATGCACAAGGTGGTATAATGGTAGCCGGATTAGTATATGTATTACTTTCACTATTAGTTAGATATGTAGGTGCAGAAAAGATTAAAAAATATTTTCCACCTCAAGTTACAGGAGCAATGATAGCAGTAATCGGATTAAATTTAATACCAAGTGCATATAACATGGCTGTAACAAATATAATGATAGCTACATTAACTTTAGGTATAGCTATATGTATAAACGTATTCGGTAAAGGATTTATAAAGCAAATAGGAATATTAATTGCTGTAGTTGTAGGATATTTAGTATGTTACTTTACAGGATTAGTTGATACATCAACAATAACAAGTGCAGGTTTATTCCAAGTTCCAAACTTTACATTACCAAAGTTTAGTTTAGAAGCAATAGTTATAATAGCACCAGTAGTATTAGCGGTATTTATGGAGCATATAGGAGATATGACTACTAATGGAGCAGTTGTAGGTAAAAACTTTTTAGAAAATCCAGGTCTACACAAAACATTACTTGGAGATGGTTTAGCTACTATAGTAGCAGGATTCTTAGGTGGGCCAGCAAATACAACTTATGGAGAAAATACAGCAGTACTTGCAATAACTAAAAACTATGACCCAGCAAACTTAAGACGTACAGCAGTAATAGCTATACTTCTTGCTTGTGTAGGAAAATTTGGAGGTTTCCTTCAAAGTATACCTCAGGCAGTAATGGGAGGAATAAGTTTAATGTTATTCTCTATGATAACTTTTGTAGGATTAAAAACTATAAAGGATAGTAAATGCTCAGAGAATAAGAATAATATAATAATAATTGCTACTATACTAGTAATAGGTCTAGGAACTACTTACTTAGATGGTAAAGGAATATCAATCGGTATACCTATAACTCAAAGTGTTAAAATAACAGGATTAAGTCTAGCAGCAATAATAGGTATAATCTTAAATAGATTATTAAATAATGACCAATTTAAAACTGAAAAAACAAAAGTTAGCATGAAAGTTTCTAGTGCTAATAACTAAAATAGAAAACGCAAAATTTAGAATTTAAAGTCTAGATTTTGCGTTTTTATTTATATATATATAATTTAATTATTAAGAAAATGTAACAAATTGTAAAAATAAGGGAAAATATGATATACTATAGCTTTGCAAACAGAATATTATATAACAAAAACTTAAACATAGAGGGGGAGATATGTATGTGTGGATTTGTTGGATTTGTTAGCAAAGCAAATAATAAGGAATATATATTAAAGGGTATGTTAGATGCTATAATACATAGAGGTCCAGATCAAACTGGTGAATTTATAAATGAGGATGTAGCATTAGGCTTTAGAAGACTTAGCATAATAGATGTAGCTCATGGAGCTCAACCTTTATTTAATGAAGATAAAAGTATAGCATTAGTATTTAATGGTGAAATATACAATTATCAAGAGCTAAGAGATGAATTAATACAAAGAGGGCATATATTTAAAACTAATACAGATAGTGAGGTTCTAGTACATTCTTATGAAGAATATAAAGAAGATATGGTACATAAGCTTAGGGGAATGTTTGCTTTTGTAATTTTCGATATTAAAAATAAGAAATTATTTGGTGCAAGAGATCATTTTGGTATAAAACCTTTTTATTACACTACTTTGGTAGGAAAAGGTGAAAAATCATTCTTATTTGGATCAGAGATAAAAAGTTTTTTAAAACATCCAGATTTCGTAAAAGAAGTAAATAAAGATGCTTTAAAACCCTATCTAACGTTCCAATATTCAGTTTTAAATGAAACTTTCTTTAAAGGAGTATTTAAACTTCCACCAGCTCATTACTTTACTTATGAAAATGAAAAGATGGAAATAAAAAGATACTGGGATATCAATTTTGATGAAAAAGAAAATACATTAGAAAATTATATAAATGAAGTTAAGCATATAGTTAATCAATCTGTAGAAGTTCATAAAAATAGTGAAGTTCCTTTAGGTTCATTTTTATCTGGTGGAGTAGATTCTAGTTATATAACTAGTGTTTTAATGCCACAAAAAACTTTTTCAGTTGGATTTGAGCAAGATAAGTTTAATGAATCTAATTTAGCAAAAGACTTATCTAATATGCTTGAAATAGAAAATTTAAGTAAAATTATAAGTGCTGACGAGTGTTTTGATAAACTGGATTGTATTCAATATCATATGGATGAGCCACAAGCAAATCCATCATCAATTCCATTATACTTCTTATCTGAGTTAGCAAGGAAACACGTTACAGTGGTTTTATCAGGAGAAGGTGCAGATGAACTATTTGGTGGTTATGAATGGTATGATGAAACTCCAGTCATGAAAAAATATAAGAAAGTTCCTAAACCTTTAAGAAAATCACTAGCTAAGCTGGTTAAGAATAAACCGTATTTTAAAGGTAAAATGTTAATGGTTAAAGGAGGAAGTAATGTTGAAGATTACTTTATAGGACAAGCTTTTATTTTTGAAGAAGATGAAGCAAAAGATATACTAAGCAAAGAATATTCTCAATCACCGTCAATAAAAGATATAACTAAACCTATATATGAAAAGGTAAAAGATAAAGATGATTTAACTAAGAAACAATAT
Source organism: Romboutsia sp. Marseille-P6047 (assembly GCF_900604535.1). Classification (NCBI taxonomy): domain Bacteria; kingdom Bacillati; phylum Bacillota; class Clostridia; order Peptostreptococcales; family Peptostreptococcaceae; genus Romboutsia; species Romboutsia sp. Marseille-P6047. The sequence goes on along the minus strand of NZ_UWOT01000001.1, from coordinate 210,258 downwards.
TTAGATTTAAATCTTTGGTTACCGGGGGATATATTATTAAAAGCAGATAAGATGAGTATGGCACATTCTTTAGAATTAAGAGTTCCTTTTTTAGATAAAGAGGTTATGAATGTTGCTGAAGATATACCTAGAGACTATCGAGTTAATGATGAAAATACTAAATATGTTTTAAGAAAAGCAGCTAATGAAGTACTTCCAGATGAATGGGCCAAAAGAGAGAAAAAAGGATTCCCTGTTCCAATAAGAGAGTGGCTAAAAGAAGAAAAATATCATAGAATAGTAAAAGAATCTTTTGAGAGTGATTATGCTAGAGAATTTTTCGATACTACCAAGATAGTAAAATTACTAGAAAATCATTATAATGGAAATGAGAATAATGCAAGGAAGATTTGGGTAATATATACATTTTTAGTATGGTATAAAAGATTTTTTATAGATAAAGATAAATAAATAGCATTATAAATTAAAGCTATAAACAGTAGATAAAAGGTTAAAATGTACTTAGATAAGGTCATATTTTAAAAAATCTATTGTTTATAGCTTTTTAATTTTAATAAAAATAAATAATAAATTATATATAAAACATAGATATTAAAGCTATTTGAATAAGAAGTATAAAAGTAAATCCAATCGTAAATTTAGTATGTTTTGTCTTATGTCTGAATAAGTACATTCCCAACAAAGAACCAACACTACCACCTATATAAGCAATAGTGAATAAAGTGGATTCACGAATTCGCCATTGATTTTTTATAGCTCTCATCTTATCTATATACATTAAAATAAATCCTATTATATTAATTGTAAAAATATAGTATAAAAATAAATTATTCATATAATCTCCTCAAAAAAGTTAATAATTAGCATATATTATGATTATAATTTAAAGTAGTGGTATTTAATAGAAATTTATATATATATAAAATGAAATTTTGCATACAAAGGATATATTTATTCTATTTGATAAACATTAGCAAAGCAAAAGGAGGTATGTATTGTGAAAAACTTAGTTGTCTATTTTTCATTAGAAGGAAATACAAAATTAATAGCAGAAATAATTGCAAAAGAGTTAGATGCAGATATTATGGAATTAAGAACAAAAAAAGAATTTCCTAAAAAAGGCTTAAAAAAATACTTTTGGGCAAGTAAAAGTGTAATTTTCAGAGAAAATCCAATACTTATAAATAAATATATAGATTTAAATCAATATGATAATATATTTTTAGGTTCACCCATATGGGTTGGAACTTATGCATCACCATTTAATACATTTATTAGAGATTATAAAATATATAATAGAAATATAGGATTATTTGCTTGTAGTGGTGGGGGTAGCACTAAAAAATGTTTTGATGAATTTAAAAAAATGCTTAAATGGAATAACTTTGTTGGAGAAATAGAATTTGTGGGGCCACTAAAAGTTGATAAAGAAAAGAACATTAAAAGTATAAAACAATGGATAAAAGGTCTTAATATATAAATTTATTAAAATAAAAAATAACTGCATGAAAATTTACATGCAGTTATTTTTATTTATTATTATGCAATAGCAGTAAATAAGCACCTCCAGCTAAACTAGCATTATCTCCATCAATTCTTCCAACTAAGGACTGCTTAGAAACACCACTATATACATATCCATCTTCATCAACTTTACCAATAGGTGAATTTTTTGTTATATGGTTATGTACTATTCCGTTTTCATCAACTCTACCAATAGGAAAGTTATTTTTATTATATATAATATTGCTACAGACTTTGCCTACAGGACATTCATGATATAGATGATTATGAACTATACCACAAGAATCTAATCTTGCTACCCCACTGTAATTATAAGGAAAATTTACTATTGTACTTACCATAATATTTACACCAACCTTTTAAATAATATAAATTAAATTTATTTTTAGAAAACGTATTCTTTACTTATTTATATTAAAAATTAGACGACTTAATGTTAATACCTTTGCAAAAAGTATAAGAATATTGAATACATCAAAATACAAAATACATAAAACAATACACTTGACAAAGTATGGATTACAAGCGTAAGATTAAATAGACTTACAAATGTAATCCAATGGAGGTGTTAAAAATGAAAAATATGATACAAATATCAGAAAGTGAACTAGAAGTGATGAAAGTACTTTGGAATATAAAAAGTGGAACAAGCTCTCAAATAATAGAAAAATTAAGTACTATCACAGATTGGAAGCCCAAAACTATACAAACTTTAATTACAAGACTGGTAACAAAGGGAGCTTTAAAAGTAGATAAGAGCAATAAAAAGTCTTATATATATTATCCTAATATAGGTGAGGATGAATATAAAAATTTAGCAAGTAGTTCATTTTTAGAAAAGCTTTATAATGGATCTATAAATATGATGGTAGCTAGTTTTATAAAGAATAAAAAAATGTCTAAAGATGATATAGAAGAACTTAAAAATCTATTAGATGAAGATTAGATATGTATAGGGGTGTAAGATGAGTAAATTATGGAGTATTGTTCTAGAAGCATCTATACATGCAAGTATAGTAGGTATAGTAATTCTTTTAGTAAAGTGTATATTAAGAGATAAGTGGTAAATGGAGTTATTTACTATGGATGTTGCTTGTAATAAAATTAATAATTCCATTTGGTCCGCAAAGTAGCTTAAGTGTGTTTAATAAATTACCTATAAATATAAGTCAAATCAATAGCTATGATGAAAGTTTAGATATTTCTAAAAATGAATACACTGAAGGTTATGATATAGATGATATGACTTACAGTAGTAATACTGAAAATAATGTAATAATTAATGAAGAATCAACATTTACTACTAAGAAAGAGTTTAGAAATTCTAAAAGTGTAGTTTTTGATATTTTACCTTTAATATGGTTAGGAGGATTTATTACATCACTATTTGTAGCTGTATTTATGAATTTTGTATTAAATTATAACCTTAAAAAAGACAATAAAAATATAGATGAAAGATTAGAATTACTTTTAATAAAATGTAAAAATAATATGGGAATAAGGACTAATATAGATATAAGTATAAATGAAGATATTAGAACTCCTGGACTTTGCAAAATAATAAAACCTAAAATCATATTTCCATATTCTATGATAGACCTAAATGATGATGAAGTAGAACATATATTATTGCATGAGTTATCTCATTATAAAAGATGTGATATTTTAGTTAATTATTTATTAATATTACTCCAATGTGTTCATTGGTTTAATCCATTGATATGGTATTTATTTAAAAAAATAAGAGAAGATATGGAATTAGCAACTGACGAAATGGTAGTAAAAGTATTAGATGAAAGTGAACATAAAAATTATGCTATGACTATTATAACTTTAATTGAAAGAGTAAATATAATTCCTAAAAATATAGGAATACTTGGAATGGCAGATAACAAAAAAATTCTTAAAAAAAGGATTAACATGATAAAAAAAGCTAAAATATTTAAAAATAGAAAAGTATTGATAAGTGTTATGGGTGTTAGTTGTATGTTGGTTTTAGGAACTATACTTTTAACAAGTAAAAGTGATTCAAAAGATGATATAGTAAAAGGAAATTTAGAAGGATTATTAGAATATAAAAATGCTTATGTTGGAAATGCAAGTAATATCAATAATTTGCTACAAAATTTAACTCTTGGCTGGGAGAAAGAAAGTATTGAGATTAAAACAGATAAAGAACCATATGGAATAAGAGTATATTATAAATTAAAAGATATAAATAAATCAGAGCTAGAATATAAACTGTTTGTAAACTCAACAATAATATTTTCGTTAATAGATAACTTAGAAAATATAGAATATTACATATTAGATAAAAGTAGCCATAAAGAATCAGAATTAAAATATGAACTTAAATTTAATAAAAATGATGTAGAAAATGCTTTAGGAATTGATAGTATAAATAAATTTAATAAAAGTGAAGAAAGTTTTAATTTATTAATAGAAAAATTAAGTATATATAGACAAGTAGGAACTACTTTAGATGAAGCCATATCCAATACCATAAAAAAGTTTATGTATGATAATGATTTTGGAGGAGAGCTAGATTCAGAAGGTTATAAGATATTAGGAAGTAAAGAAAATAAAAATATAATTGAAACATATGTAGTATTTAATTATGGTAGTTTTGAATTTGAAAATGATGTTTTTTCTATTCTGACAAGGTCATATTGTGAAACTGTAGCAATAAAATTTAAAATAGGTGAAGATAATAAATATTACTTAATTGATTATAAAATACCTCTGGATGGTTCTTATTACTTAAGTTCTAGACAAGAGATATTCCCAGTTTATTTATGGTATAAAGTGATCAATACAGAAAAATATTTTAATGAATTAGCTAAGCAACAAGAAAATCAGGCTAAAGAATACCTAAAAAGCATAAATAGAGAAGCTGATATTAATGTAGATGAAAATAGGATAGATGGAAAATATTCTAAAGAGTATCCAAGTATAAATGTAGAAGCACAAGATAAAATATATATGGTAGAAGAGTTATATACATACCCATCGTGGATAGGAACTAGAGAAGCAGTTATAGATGGGAAAAGATATAAATATGAAATGACTACCAAGAAAGATACTGATGGATACCATGTGATGATTTATAAAAAATATGATGAATATAAAAATTTGATAGAAGAACATAATTATAAGATTTATGATAATGATATAAAGGAAATAAAGCATATTATAAAGTGAATATAAAAAGCTGACAAAGATTAGCTATAGTTTAAAATGACCTATTTATAGGTCATTTTTTATTAAAAGTTAAAAATATTAAAAAAATGTTGACATTAACGTTACGTAAAAGTTTATCTTAATAGTAAGGAGGTAAGTTAATATGGAATATACAATAAATAATCTTTCAAAATTAGCAGGAGTAAGTACAAGAACTCTTAGATATTATGATGAAATAGGACTTTTAAAGCCTAAAAGAATAAGCTCATCTGGATATAGGATATATGGAGAAGAAGAGGTTAATTTACTTCAGCAAATACTATTTTATAAAGAACTTGATTTACCTTTAGAAAAAATAAAATCTGTAATACATAGTGAAGAGTTTGATTGTGTAGAAGCACTACATGAGCATAAAAAAATTTACTAGAAAGACAAAAGCAGATTGAAAAATTATTAAATAATATAGACCGAACGTTATTGTCGTTAAAAGGAGAAGAAGAAATGTCTAATAAAGAAAAATTTGAAGGTTTTAAAAAAGATATTATAAAGAAAAATGAAGAAAAGTATGGGAAAGAAATAAGAGAAAAATATGGAGATAAGAGAGTAAATAAAAGTAATAAAAAATTTGCAGGCTTAAGTGAAGAAGAATATAATGAAAGTGAAAGAATAAGAATTGAAATTAATGAAAAATTATTAGAAGCTATGAAGATAAATGATCCTTCAAATGAATTAGCTATGGAAGTTGTAAGGCTTCATAAGAAATGGTTAGAATACTTTGGAACTTATCCACCTCAAGCTCATTTAAATCTAGGGCAAATATATGTTGATGATCCAAGGTTCACAAAGTATTACGATGAAAATGTAAAACAAGGAGCTGCTAAATTCTTAAGCATGTCTATAGGAGCATTCTATAATGCAATATTTAATGAGAATACTTGGCAATGGGTAATTCAAGATAAATAAACTATAAAAAGTGTAAATCTTTAAATAAGATTTACACTTTTTATTATTAAATTTCTTTATTTTTTAATGATGCAACCATCTCTTCATTAGGATCTACATACATTGTATTATTAGTTTCATAAATTACCATACCAGGCTTAGAACCACTAGGTTTTTTAACATGTTTTTTCTTAGTATAATCAACTGGAACTTTACTAGAAGATTTAGCTTTACTAAAGTAAGCTGCTAGCATAGCACCTTCATATATAGTTTGTTCAGATATATCTTTACCAGCACATTTTATAATAACATGAGAACCAGGAATATTCTTAGTATGCATCCATATATCTTCTGGATCTGCGATTCTAAGTGTAAGGTGGTCATTTTGTTTATTATTTTTACCAACAAGTATTCTAATTCCTTCAGACGAAATAAATTCATGTGGTGAAGTAGTTAGCTTTGCTATTTCTTTTTTAGATTTAAGCTTACCAGAAGCTTTAGAATATCCAAGTGAAACAAGTTCATCTTTTATATCTTGAAGTTCAGCTAAGTTTTCACAGTTTTCTATATTTAAAAGTATATTTTCCAAGTAATCTATTTCTTCTTTGTTTATAGCCATTTGAGAAGTTATTTCCTTTTTAGCTGTTTTTAATTTATTATACTTTTTGAAATATCTTTGTGAATTTTCAGAAGGTGTTAAATTTTTTCTAAGAGGAATAGTAACACTTTCATAATTAGGGTCATAGAAGTTTTGAACATCTATACTTTCCATTCCTTTTTGAATCATATAAATATAAGCAGTAAGGAGCTCACCCTTTATTTTGTAACTTTCTGCATTGTTAGCTTCTTCTAATTCTTCTGATTGTTTTTCCTGTTTATGGTAAAGTCTTTCAAGTTTTATTGAAATACTCTTCTTTAAATCAGAAGCACGTTGATGAATTCTATCTTTTATATCTTTATTTTTATAATAGTCTTCTAATACTGTAGACATACTTTTCTTATTAATAAATTTAAATTCATTATAAAGACTTAAATTTATACAACTAAAGTCAAGCACTCTATCTATTTTTTCGTTTAATACTATGCAAGGAGAAAATTTATTGTTTCTTATATCATTAAATAAGCTATTAAACTCATTAAATAAAGAGATTAATTCTTCATTAGATAAGTCGCTTATGTTGATTTTTTCATTTAATTTAGCTCTATAGCAAATCTCCTTAGAAATAACTGGACTTATACCTAAAAACTTAGAGTAAATACTCTTGAAAACAGGGCCATCATATGACTTTAATGCTTCAATAAACTCATCTTTAGAAATACTATTAAGGGGATTTAACTTATCTTGTGCAGGTGGTAATTCATAAGTAAGCCCAGGTAGTATTTGACGAACTCTACTTATACTAGTAGGAATTCTTTTTGCTGAATCTATAATTTTATTGTCCTCATTATGAGTAAGTATAATATTACTATGTCTACCCATAATCTCAATATAAATATCTTTTGTAGTTTTTTCCTTTAATTCATCTAAAGAATCAACGCTTATTTTTATGATTCTCTCAAATCCAACTTGAGAAATATCAACTATATTTCCACTTTGTATGTATTTTCTAAAAAGCATGCAAAACATAGGTGCTTTTTTCGGATTTTCTTTTTTATAATCATTAGCAATATAAACTCTAGGATTAGAAGAACTACAACTTAAAATAAGTTTATAATTTTCTTTATTATTTCTTATATATAAAACAATCTCATCATCTTCAGGTTGATGAACTTTATCAACCTTACCGCCAATAAGCTTGGAAGAAAGCTCATCAACTAGTGAGTGTATAACCAAACCATCTAAAGCCATAAAAACACTTCCCTTCATATTAATATTAATAAATTAATTATTACACATAATAACCACATTGTGAATAGTAACTAAGAATAATAACTAATATAAAAATCTTATATATTTTTTATTCTTTCTAAAAACTAATCTACTTATTTATTTTGATGTAGGAATGTTGTATAATATTTAGTTAGTAACTTATATAAAAGGGGAGATTTTATGGAATTTTGGAAGTTACATGGAATAGGTAATGATTTTATAGCAATAGATGGTCGATTTGATAATATAGATTGTAATAATTATGGTGATTTGGCAAAGAAAGTATGTCATAGAAGATTCTCTGTAGGGGCAGATGGACTATTAGTAGTAAAAGCTTCTAAAGTGGCTGATGTTGAAATGGTATATTATAACTCAGATGGATCTAGAGCTGCCATGTGTGGAAATGGATTGAGATGTTTTGTAAAGTTTGTTTATGATAATAATATAGTTAGAAAAGAAGATTTTAATGTTGATACTTTAGATGGAATAAAGAAAGTAAGTATAAATTTGAAAGAAAATAAGATAGATTCAATAAAAGTTAATATGGGAAAGGGAAGTTTTTTATCAAAAGATATACCTATAAATACTAGTCAGGATAAATTTATTAATCAAAAAATAAAGGTATTAGATAAAGAATTTATATTAAGCTCTATGTTAATGGGAGTTCCACATACTGTAGTTTTAGTAGATAAATTGAACTTAGATGAAGTATATAAGTATGGTAAGGAAATTGGAAAAAATAATATTTTTCCTAAAGGAACAAATGTAAACTTTGTAAAGGTTGAAGATGAGAATAATATATCTGTAAATACTTGGGAGAGAGGATGCGGATACACTTTAGGATGTGGAACTGGAATGACTGCATCTGCCATTATATGCAATTATCTAAAAAAAGTAGGCAAAAGTGTAAATGTTACATCTCAAGGTGGAACAGTAAAAATAGATATAGAAGATTTTGTTTATATGACAGGACCTTCAGTAAAAATATGTGAAGGAAATTTGGAGGTATAATATGGCTATAAGTATGACTGGCTTTGGAAGAGGAGAATATAAAGATGACAACTACTATTTTTTAGTAGAATGTAAAACAATAAACCATAAATATTGTGATATAAATATACGTCTTCCAAGAAAAATATCTTTTTTAGAAGATAAGGCTAGAAATTTTATTAAAAACTACATAAAAAGAGGTAGAGTTGATATTTACATAAAGCTTGACTTGTTAGGTAGTGAAGATGTAAACTTAAAGTTCGATGAAACACTAGCAAATCAATATGTAAATATCTTAAGAGATATAAGAGATAAATTTGATTTAGTTGATGATATAAGTGTTATGAACGTAGCAAAATTCCCTGATATAATTAAAACAGAGGAAAAAGAAGAAGATGAAGAGTTATTATGGTCTATGTTAAGCAAAGCATTAGAAGAAACTTTAGTTAAATTAACTGAGATGAGAAGTGAAGAAGGACAAAGATTAGCTAAAGATGTATTAGATAGATGCGATATTCTTGAAAGTACAATTGAAGAGATTGAAAAGTATTCTTATAATGTTGTTATTGACTATAAAGAAAAGTTAAATAATAGAATAAGTGAAATATTAGAAAATCCAAGTATAATAGATGAAAATAGATTAGCTCAAGAGGTTGCTATATATGCAGATAAAAGTAGTATAACAGAAGAAATAGTAAGATTTAAAAGTCATATAAAGCAATTAAGAAGTACGATAGTTAAAGATGAATCAATTGGAAGAAGAATAGACTTCTTAATCCAAGAAATGAATAGAGAAACAAATACTATAGGTTCTAAGTCATCGGATTTAAATATAACTAATTTAGTTGTTGAAATAAAAAGTGAATTAGAAAAGATAAGAGAGCAAATTCAAAATATAGAATAGTATAAATAGATAAATGGAAAGGAAGAAGCGTAATGGTTAAAAGAAAAGGCCTATTACTAGTTGTATCAGGACCATCAGGAGCAGGTAAGGGTACAATTTGTAAAGCGATATTAGACCAAAATGACCAAATTAAGCTTTCTGTATCAGCTACAACAAGAAAGCCTAGAAATGGAGAAGTTCATGGAGTTAACTACTTCTTTATAGAAAAAGAAGAGTTTACATCTATGGTAGAAAAAGGTGAATTTTTAGAGTATGCTCAAATTTATGACAATTTCTATGGAACACCAAAAGCAGCAATAATTGAGACTTTAGAAAAAGGTCAAGATGTTATCTTAGAAATAGAAATGCAAGGAGCAAGGCAAGTTAAAGAAGTATATCCAGAGGGGATATTCGTATTTGTACTTCCACCATCTTTAAAGGAATTAAAAAATAGAATCGTTGGAAGAGGCACAGAAAGTGTAGAAGAAATAGAAAAAAGATTTAGTTGTGCATTTGAAGAAATAAAACAAATAGATGACTATGATTATTTTATAGTTAATCAAGATGTAGAAAAATCAGTTAAAGAACTAGAAGCTATAATATCTTCAGAGAAGAATAAGGTTACTAGATATAAGAATAATATAATAGATAAGTTCAAGGAGGAGTTATAAAATGATAAAACCATCAATCAATGAAGTATTAAACAAAATAGACAACAGATATTACTTAGTAGGTACTGTTGCAAAAAGAGCGAGAGAAATAATAGATGGATCAGCTCCATATGTTGAAAACAAGCAAAAAGAAACTAAGCCAGTATGTATAGCTACTCAAGAAGTTGCAGAAGGTGAAATAACATATAGAATATTAACTCAATCAGAAATAGAACAAGCTGAGTTAGAAGAAAAGCAAGAACAAGAAGCAGCGAAAAAAGAAATAGAGGAATAAGATATGCTGAAAAATAAAACTGTTGTAATTGGCGTAAGTGGTGGAATTGCCGTATACAAAGTTTGTGATGTAGTAAGTAGGTTAAAAAAGTTAGGTGCAAATGTTCATGTGATAATGACTAAGAGTGCAACAGAATTTGTTGCTCCTCTAACCTTTCAATCCTTAAGTCAAAACTATGTAGTAAGTGATATGTTTGAAGAACCTAAAACATGGGATGTAGAACATATATCATTAGCTAAAAAAGCAGATTTATTCTTAGTAGCACCAGCTACTGCGAATATAATCGGTAAAATGGCTTGTGGTATAAGTGATGATATGCTTTCAACTACAGTTATGGCTACTAAAGCTAAAGTTTTAATAGCTCCAGCAATGAATACTAATATGTACGAAAACCCAATTGTACAAAGAAATATAAGTACATTAAAATCGTTAAATTATGAATTTATAGAGCCTGAAAGTGGAAGACTTGCTTGTGGGGATACTGGTAAGGGTAAACTAGCTACTCCAGAAAATATAGTTCAAGCTATTATTAATGCTCTTATAAAAGAACAAGATTTAAAGGGAAAAAGAATAATAATTACAGCAGGACCTACTGTAGAATCTATTGATCCAGTTAGATATATAACTAATCGTTCTACTGGAAAGATGGGTTATGCAATAGCAAAAGAAGCGATAGATAGAGGTGCTGAAGTAACTTTAGTTTCTGGACCTACTAAATTAGAACCACCAACAAACTTAAAAAAACTTATAAGAACAGAATCTGCAAAAGATATGTATGAAGCTGTAATGGATAATTTAAACGAAAATGATGTTATTATAAAAAGTGCAGCTGTAGCAGATTATAAACCTAAGGATTATTGTGATAAAAAAATAAAGAAAAACGATGATGACTTAGTTATAAGATTAGATAGAAATAAAGATATAGCTTATGAAATTGGAAAAGTTAAGAAAGATAAAATATTAGTTGGCTTTGCGGCTGAGACTAATGATCTTATTGAGAATGCTAAAAATAAAGTAAAGAAGAAAAACTTAGATTTTATAGTAGCAAATGACTTAACTAAAGAAGGTGCTGGATTTGGTGTTGATACTAATATAGTTAAAATCATAGACAAAGAAGGTAATATAAGTGAATATCCTATAATGAAGAAAAATGAAGTAGCAAATGTTATTTTAGATAAAGTTAAAGATTTATTAGAAAAATAAAGGGGCTGTCTCAAGGTAGATTAAATTATTTTACTTTGAGATTGCCCTTAAATTTTAGATAATAATAGAGGTTAAAATATGAAAAAATATGCAAAAGTTATAGTAAGGAACAATAGCATATACACCGACAATTTATTTACATATGAAATACCAAACTTTTTAGAAAATGAATTAGAGTTAGGTCATAGAGTATTAGTTCCTTTTGGAAGAGGCAATAAACCAACTGAGGCTTTTGTATTTGAAATCACAGATATTATTGAAGATGGAATAAAAACCAAAGAAGTTGTTGATTTATTAGATGAAAAACCAATATTTAAAGTTGAAGATTTGGAATTAGTTAAATGGATGAAAAATAGATACTTATGCACTTATATAGATTGTATAAATTTAATTTATCCAAAAGGATATAAGTTAAATAACTATAAGGTTGTTATTTTAAATTCGAATATAAAAGAGTTTGACTTATATGAAGAAAACTTAAACTTAAATCAAAATGAAAAGCTTATAATAGAAAAGCTTTTAAATAGTAAAGGTAAGATTAAAGTAGATAAACTAAAAAAAATTAAAAATATAAATAATATTTTAGATAGAATGAAAAATAAAAACCTTATTGATTTAAAATGGGAGTACAAAGATCATAAAAATGAAAAGAAAATATGTTATGTATCATTAAGTATGGATATAGAATATATAGATGATTATGTAATTTCAAATAAAATTAATTTAGGTAATAAGCAAAAGGAAATTATAGAGTTTTTAAAGCATAATAGTAGTGTAGAGATAAATGACTTATTAGAAATACTTAATGCATCTAAGCAAAGTATAACTTCTCTTGCAGGAAAAAATTTAATTTCTTTGGAAATAAAAGATTATTATAGAAGTCCAGAAAGTATTTATCAATCTGACAATAAAAAAATATACCTAAATGAAGAACAAACCTATGCTATTAATAAAATAAACTCTGAGATGTTTAATGATATCAAAAAGCCTTATATGATACATGGAGTAACAGGTAGTGGAAAAACTGAAGTTTATATGGGAATTATAGATTATGCTTTAAACCAAGGTTTAGACAGTATAGTTTTAGTTCCAGAAATATCATTAACTCCACAAACTATATCTAGGTTTAAGAATAGATTTGGAGATATAGTAGGTGTTTTTCATAGTCAACTTTCAGAAGGTGAAAAACATGATGTTTATAAGGCTATAAAATTAGGTAAAATAAGAATATTAATAGGAGCTAGATCAGCTTTATTTGCACCTTTTAGTAGTCTTGGTGTAGTTATTATAGATGAGTTTCATGAGGGTGCATATAAGTCAGAAAAAAATCCGAAATTTAATGCAATAGAAGTTGCAAGATATTTAGTTATGAAAAAAAATATTTCTTTAGTTTTGGGTTCAGCAACACCTTCTATAGAAGAGTACTATAAAGCAATTAATGGAGATTATGAGCTTATAACTATAAAAAATAGAGCTAATAAAAATCCATTGCCTAAAATAGAAGTAATTGATATGAAAAGTGAATTATCAAATGGAAACAAAAGTATACTTAGTAATAAGCTACACTTAGAAATAGAAAAGGCTATTAAAAACGGAAATCAAACAATTTTATTTTTAAATAGAAGAGGATATGCAAATTTTGTTTCATGTAGAGAATGTGGATATGTATTTGAATGTGAAAACTGCGATATATCTCTTACATATCATAAGGGTAAAAATGTAGGGCGCTGTCATTATTGTGGATATGAAAAGGAAATACCAAAGGAATGTCCAGAGTGTGGTAGCCATTATGTTAAACCATTTGGAACTGGGACTCAAAAGATAGAAGAAGAAATAAGGAAGATATTTGAAGGTGTAAGAGTTTTAAGAATGGATAAGGATACAACTTCAAAAAAAGGATCATTAGAAGAAATTCTAAATAAGTTTAGGAATAAAGAAGCAGATATTTTAATAGGAACTCAAATGTTATCTAAGGGATTAGATTTTGAAAATGTAACATTAGTAGGCATTTTATCTGCAGATATGATATTAAATTTTCCAGATTTTAAAAGTGCTGAAATTACTTTCCAACTTGTAACTCAAGTTGCAGGAAGAGCAGGTAGATCAGATAAAGAAGGAAAAGTAATACTTCAAACGTATGACACTGATCATTATGCAATTAGAAGATCTGTAAATTATGATTTTGAAGGATTTTATGAAGATGAAATAAAAATAAGAAAAGCATTTGGATATGCTCCTTTTAATAATATGTTAAGTGTTGTAATTAGTGGTAGTAATGAAAAGTTAGTAGAACAAAATGCAAGAGCAATGTATGACTCTATTATTTATTTACTTGAGAATAGAGGTATAAAAGAATTTGATTTTATTTTAGGACCTAATCCTTGTTCTATTTCAAAAATAAATCATAATTACAGATGGCAGATATTATTTAAAGACGATAATATTGAAATTAATTTATTAAAGGGTATAATAAAATATATATGTATAACTAAAAGAGAAGTTGTATTTAATAAGGATATCAATATATCTATAGATATTAATCCAAATAGTGTATTATAATTTTTTAGGAGGAAAATAAAAATGGCATTAAGACAAATAGTTCAAATAGGTGAACCAGTACTTAGAAAAACTTCAAAAAGGGTAGAAAAAATTGATGATAAAATAATTCAATTATTAGATGATATGGCAGATACAATGTATGAGGCTGATGGTGTAGGACTTGCAGCACCTCAAGTTGGGATATTAAAAAGAGTTGTAGTAATAGATATCGGAGATGGATTATTAGAGCTTATAAACCCAGAAATAATAGAAGTATCTGGAGAACAAATAGATGATGAAGGATGCTTAAGTGTAAGTGGTCAACAAGGACCTGTAAAAAGACCATATACAGTAAAGGTGAGAGCTTACAATAGAGAAGGACAATTATTTGAAATAGTAGGAGAAGAGCTTTTAGCAAGAGCATTCTGTCATGAAATAGATCACTTAGATGGTGTATTATTCGTTGACAAAATAGAAAAGTAATTAGGAGCTGATTAGATGAAAATAGTTTTTATGGGAACACCAGATATAGCAGTAGGGTGTTTACAAAAAATAATAGATGAAAAGCATGATATATTAGGCGTTGTTACTCAACCGGATAAACCAGTAGGTAGAGGTAAGAAAATGGGAATGCCTCCTGTTAAAGAACTTGCATTAAAATATGATATACCTGTATATCAGCCAATAAAAGCAAGAGATGAGGAATTTGTTAAAATACTTAAAGACTTAAATCCAGACTTAATAGTAGTAGTTGCGTTTGGACAGATACTTCCAAAGGCAATACTAGATATACCTAAATTTGGATGTGTAAATGTACATGTTTCTTTACTTCCAAAATATAGAGGAGCAGCACCAATAAATTGGGTAATAATAAATGGTGAAGAGAAAACTGGTGTAACTACAATGTACATGGATGAAGGTTTAGATACTGGTGATATGATATTAACTTCAGAATTTGAACTTAACGATGAAATAACGGCTGGAGAACTTCATGATGTAATGAAGGAAGAAGGAGCAAAAGTATTAAAAGAAACTATAGATTTAATAGCTAAAGGAGAAGCTCCTAGAATACCTCAAAATCATGAAGAATTTACTTATGCTCCTATGATGAATAAAACTTTAGGGCAAATAGACTTTTCAAAACCAGCAAAAGAAATACATAACTTAGTAAGAGGAGTAAATCCATGGCCAAGTGCTTACACAACTTATAAAGACCAAACTATGAAGGTATGGAAAACTAAAGTACTAGATGAAACTAGTGGAACAAATCCAGGTACTATATTAAAGGTCGATAAAGAAGGTATTAGAGTAAGTACAAAGGATAATGTACTTTTAATAAAAGAAATACAAATGCCAGGAAAGAAAAGAGTTTTAGTTGAAGAATATATAAAAGGAAATAGTATAGAAACTAATGAAGTGTTAGGCTAGGTGTCAAAATGATCGATGCAAAAAAATATATAAATACTATAATTATTTTACTAGTTGTACTTATGATTGGAGCATCAATAATAAATATACTTTTATTAAACTTAACAAATATATTTGAGTTTTTAGTAAATATTATAGTTACACTTACAATAGTTGCTATAATACTTTCAACTATAATTACGTATAATATAATTTCAGATAAAGAAATAAAACCAAGATTAATGAGTATCAATTTTAAAATTGTAAACTTGATATTTCCTTTAATTATAAAAATTGCATCTTTAGTAGGAATACCAAAAGATGACATAAGAAAAGTATATATAAAGCTTAATAATAGATATATATATAGTCAAAAATATAATTTGAAAAGTGAAGATATACTAATTCTTATACCACATTGTGTTCAAAAAAATAGTTGTAAGTTAAAAGTTACAACAGATATAGCCACTTGTAAGCAATGTGGACTATGTAATATAGGTGATTTAGTAAGATTAAAGGAAGAAAAAAATGTAGATATATTTGTAGCTACAGGAGGAACTTTAGCTAGAAAAATTATTTTAGAGAATAAACCTAAAGCAGTTATAGCTGTTGCATGTGAAAGAGATTTAACTGCTGGAGTTCAAGATGTAAGTAAGATTCCGGTTTTAGGTGTATTTAATAAAAGACCAAATGGTCCTTGTGTAGATACTTGTATAGATGTTGAAGAAGTTGAAAATGCAATAAACTTCTTTAGCGTATAGTTAAAATAGGAGAGTGTTATAAATTATGTATGGATATGGTGGTTATTACGGTGGTTTTTACTATGATAGAACGATGCTTATACTAATACCAGCTATATTATTTACTATGTATGCACAGTATAAAGTAAGCACTACTACTAATAAGTATTTAAGAATAAATGCTCATAGAGGTTACACTGGAGAGCAAGTAGCAAGAACAATACTAAACAATAATGGTTTATATGATGTAAATATCGAGATGGTAAGAGGACATTTAAGTGATCATTATGATCCAAGAAGAAAAGTTGTAAGATTATCTCAGGATGTATATTATGGTACATCTATAACTTCAGTATCTGTAGCAGCTCACGAATGTGGTCATGCAATGCAACATGCTAAAGGATATGCACCTCTTAGTATAAGAAGTAGTTTGGTTCCTGTAGTAAACTTTGCGTCAAATATATCATGGCTATTAATAGCACTTGGATTATTTATGAGTAGAGGTGTTTTCTTACAGATAGGAATACTTTTATTCTCAGCATCTGTATTATTCCAATTAATCACTTTACCAGTTGAATTTAATGCATCTAGTAGAGCATTAGTTCAACTTAATAATCTTGGTATAGTTGAAAATAAAGAATTAAGAGGAAGTAAACAGGTACTTACAGCAGCTGCATTAACTTATGTTGCAGCAGCACTTACATCAGTACTTCAATTACTTAGATTAATAGCAATAGCAGATAGAAATAATGATTAAAATGGGGCTGTCTTAGGGGGCGTGTATCTAATTTAGATACTATACCATAAGACAACTCCTTTTTTATAGAGAAGGAAAATAAGGAGACAGTTTATGAAATCAAGAGAGTTAGCACTAAAGGTGCTTTTAGATATAGAGGAAAATAATAATTATTCTAATATAGCTATTAATAAGCATTTTAAGAACATAAATATGAATAACCAAGATAGAGGATTAGCTACTGAGTTAATTTATGGTGTAGTTGAAAATAAATATTATTTAGACTATATAATAGATAAACTTTCTAAGATAAAATGTAAAAAGATGAATATTTATGTTAAAATATTGCTTAGAATGGGTATTTATCAAATTTTACTTTTAGATAGTATTTCAGATTATGCAGCAGTAAATGAAACTGTAAGTTTAGTTAAAAAATACGATAAAAGGTCTTCTGGATTTGTTAATGCAATTTTAAGAAACGTTATTAGGCAAAAAGATACTATAGGTGAAGTAGATATAAAAGATGATACAATAATGTATTTATCTACAAGATATTCTTATAAGCCTTGGATGATAAAAAATTGGATAAATAACTTTTCTAAAGAATTTACAGAAGATTTATTAGAAGCAAATAATGAGAAACCAAGTGTATATTTAAGAACTAATACTCTAAAAATTACTAGAGATGAGCTTATTGAAAAATTAATAAATGAAGGTGTAGTTTGTAGTAAAGTTCCTATGGTTGAAGAAGCTATAAAGGTAGAAAACTTAAAAAATATTGAAAATAATCAATTATTTAAAGACGGATTATTTACAATACAAGATATAAGTTCTATGATTGTTGGAAAAGTAATGAATCCTAAAGAAAATTCATTGGTTTTAGATGTATGTAGTGCTCCAGGAGGAAAAACCACTCATTTAGCTACATTAATGAATAATACAGGACAAGTTATATCTAGAGATATATTTGAGCATAAATTAAAACTTATACAATCAACAGTAGATAGGTTAGGGCTTACAAATGTTGATGTACAGTCTTTTGATGCGTCAATATTAGATGAAAGTAGTGTAGATAAGTTTGATTATGTATTAGCAGATGTTCCTTGTTCTGGTCTTGGTATAATAAGAAGAAAGCCTGAGATAAAATATAAGGAAAAAGCAGAACTTAAGGGATTACCTGATATACAAAAGACAATACTTAATAATGCATCTAAATATGTTAAAATAGGTGGGACTTTAGTATATAGTACATGTACTATACAAGATAATGAAAATATAGATATAATTAATGATTTCTTAGCTAATAATAGTAATTTTACTTTAGTGCCTATAGGTGAAGTTAAAGTAGATTTAGATAATCAAGAAAATGGATATTTAAAAATATATCCAAATATTCATGATATAGACGGGTTCTTTATAGCAAAATTAAAAAGAGTAAGGTAGTGATAAATATGAAGCAAAACAAAGTAGCATTAAAGAATATGACAGAAGAAGAATTAAAAGAATTTTTAGTAAGTATTGGAGAAAAAGCATTTAGAGGTTCACAAATTTTTTCTTGGATATATAAAGGTGCTAAAACTTTTGATGATATGAATAATATACCTAAAAGTTTAAGAGAAAAATTAGAAGAAGTATCTTATATAGGCAATATAAAGAAAGAGTTAAGATTGGAATCTAAAGTAGATAAAACAAAAAAATACTTATTCTTATTAAATGATGGTAATATAATTGAAACTGTAATGATGGATTATGAAGATAGGGTAACAGTTTGTATTTCAAACCAAGTAGGATGTAGAATGGGATGTAACTTCTGCGCATCTACATTAGAAGGATTAATAAGAAACCTAGAACCTTGGGAAATTTTAGATCAAATAATGAAAATTCAAGAGGATACAGGTAAAAGAGTATCGAATCTTGTATTAATGGGCAGTGGAGAGCCTCTAGATAATTATGAGAACACTATAAAATTCTTAAAGTTAGTTAATGAGAAAAATGGTCTTAATATAGGATATAGACATATAACTCTATCAACTTGTGGGCTAGTTCCTAGAATGTACGATCTTGCTGACTTAGGATTACCTATAAATCTAGCATTATCACTACACTCTCCTTTTGATGAAAAAAGACAAGAGATTATGCCTGTAGCTAAAGCATATAAAGTTAATCAATTAATAGATGCTTGTAAGTACTATATAAAGAAAACAAATAGAAGAGTTACATTTGAATATTCTTTGATAAAAGGTGTTAATGACTCAGAAAAAGAGGCTAAAGAGATAGTGAAGCTCTTAAAGGGTATGCTATGTCATGTAAATTTAATACCTATAAATAAAGTTGAAGAGAGAGAATATGAAAGACCAGATAAATCTTATATATATAAGTTTAGAGATTATTTAGAAAAAAATAATATACCAGCTACAGTTAGAATTTCTATGGGCTCTGATATAGGAGGAGCTTGTGGACAATTAAGAAGAAAACATAAGTAGCTTAAGGGGGAAATCTTATGATTTATAGTTGTGACTCCCACATTGGAAAAATAAGAAAGAATAATGAAGATTACTGTATGGGGGAAGTTATACAGACTAAAAATGAACAAGCTATAGGAATATTTGCCCTAGCAGATGGCATGGGTGGTCATAATAAGGGTGAAGTTGCAAGTAAATTAGCTGTAGATAATATATTAAAATTCTTAAAAGAGAATTTATTACAAAGCAGTAGCATAAAAATAGATTATATTGATGATATAATTAAGCAAGCATATAATAATGTTAATTCAATTATTTATAAAAAATCGGTAGAAGAAGAAGAATGCTTTGGAATGGGAACTACATTAGTTACGGCTATATTATATAAGGACAACTTATATGTTGCTAATGTAGGTGATAGTAGGTGCTACTTATTGAGTGATGATATATTAACTCAAGTTAGTATAGACCATTCTGTTGTTGAAGAACTTTTAAGAGCTAACGTAATAACTGAGGAAGAAGCTAGAAATCATCCTCGAAGAAACCATATAACTAGGGCTATGGGTACAGAAGATATGGTTATAGTTGATATATTTAAGTATAAATTAAAAGAAAATGATTTAGTTCTTCTTGCAACTGATGGATTAACAGGTTGCGCTAGTAAAGAAGATATAATAAGTGTATTATCAAAAAAAGAAGATATACCAGATATGAGTAAGAATTTAATTGATATGGCTAATGAAATTTCTGGAAGAGACAATGTCTCTGTTATATTAATAAAAGTGTAATTAGGACGGTGATATAGTGGGAGATACAATTTTAGGAAATAGATACCAAATCATCAGAAAAATTGGTGATGGAGGTATGGCATTTGTTTATGAAGCAAAAGATAAGTTGCTAAATAGAACAGTAGCAGTTAAAGTTCTTAGACCGGAGTTTGTAGATGATGAAGATTTCTTAAAAAAATTTAAGAGAGAAGCTGAAGCAGTTGCAAGTTTATCTCATCCGAATATTGTTAATGTATATGATGTAGGAGAAGATGGTAAAGTTCATTATATTGTTATGGAGTATATAGATGGACAAAACCTAAAAGATATAATCAAAAATGAGGGTACTTTAGATGAGTACACAGCTCTTGATATAACTAAACAAATAGCTATGGCCCTTAGCGCTGCACATAGAAAGGGTATAGTACATAGAGACATAAAACCTCATAATATACTAATATCGAATGAAGGTAGGATTGTTAAAGTTGCAGATTTTGGTATTGCAAAGGCTGTATCCAATTCAACTATGACTAATGTAGGAAATATAATAGGATCAGTTCATTATTTTTCTCCAGAGCAAGCAAAGGGACAAAGTGTAAATGCAACTGCAGACTTATATGCTCTAGGAATTGTTTTATATGAAATGATAATAGGGAGGGTTCCATTTAGAGGTGATAGCCCTATATCTATAGCCTTACAACATATAAACGATGATGTAGAATTCACATCAGAAGAAAAAGTTAGTATACCTCAAAGTGTAAGAACTTTAATAAAGAAACTTACAGAGAAATCTAGTGAAGCTAGATATCAAAGTGCTGAAGAGTTAATAGATGATATCGATTATATAGAAAAAAATATAGATTTAGATTTTATAAAAGAATATGATAACTTTGCTACTAAGCATATTGATATAGAAAAAATTGAGCAGAGTGCAGATATAGAAGATGAAGATGAAAAGCTAATAGAAGATGCACCAAAAGTAATTTCTAAACCTAAAAAGGAAAATATAAAAAAGAAAAAAAATAAAGTGCAAAAAGAAGACAGTCCAAAGGTAAAGAAGCGATTAAAGATAGTTGCTATAGTATTAGGTATAATTTTACTTGTTCAAGTATTTTTTGTATCTAAATTTGTAATAAGTATGTTATCAGGAAGTAGTACTGAAAAGCAGGTAGTGTCATTACCTGATTTTAGTAATCAAGATTTAGATACAGTAAAGAAACAGCTTGAAGAATTAGGTTTATATATTACTATAAAACGTGATTATAGCGATACTGTAGAAGTAGATCATGTTATATCTCAAAGTCCATTTTCTGGAACAGAAGTTAGTAAAGGAGATACTATAACTATTGTTTTAAGTCAAGGTCAAAAACAAAGTGAGGTACCTAGTATAGTTGGGCTTACACTTACAGAAGCAGAACAAATATTAGGTCAAAATAATATGAAACTAGGTAATATAAAGCGTGAATATAATAGTAGTTATGAAGAAGGTATAGTAATAAAACAAAATCCAACTTCAGGATCAGGTGTATCTAGTGTAGATGTAGTAGTAAGTAAAGGTCCAGAACCTGTAAAAGAAGAAACTAATACAATACCAGAGGATACAAATAATAATACGCAAACTCCGGATAATAACAATAGCGATAACAATGTAAACAATAATAGCAACAATAATTCTGGTAATAACTCTAATACTGGAAATAACAATCAAAATAATGGTGGATCCAGTGATATACAAACACCAGATGATTCTACACAAAATGGTTCAGGAGATGTACCAAGTATAAGTATACCTGATGCAGAAGGTGGAACAGCATTACCTCAATCAGATGGAGAATAAATTTAATTAAAATAATAATGCTCAATAAGACTAGTATCTTAAAATAAAGATATTAGTCTTATTTTATGTAATTAAAAAGATTAAAAGATTTCTTTTTTATATGAAATATGTATAAAATATAGTAAGATAATAAATTAGGAGTATAATTAATTATAAAGTTATTATGCTATTATATATAGATATACGTAAATTATATAGACACACTCAATTTTAAAGGAGGAATTTAATGTTACAAGGAAAGATTATAAAAGGAATAGGGGGATTTTATTACGTAGATACAGAAAAGGGAATTTATGAATGTAGAGCTAGGGGAATTTTTAGAAAGCAAAAAGTAACTCCTCTAGTAGGGGATAGAGTAGAAATAAGTATAGTAGATGAAGAAACTAAAAAAGGTGTAGTAGAAGAAATAGATAAAAGGGATACGGAATTAATTAGACCACCAATTGCTAATGTAGATAAAGCATTAATAGTATTTGCAGTAAAAAATCCAAAACCACATTTATCTTTATTAGATAGATTTATAGTTTTAGCTGAAAAGGAAGGTTTAGAAATAGTAATAGTACTTACTAAAGCTGACTTAGATGATGATAATACTTTGGAAAAGATAACTAATATATATGAACTAAGTGGATATAAAGTAATACCTGTAAGTAATAAAACTAAATTAAATATTGATAAAATAAAAGATGAACTAAGTGGAAATGTTGTTGTATTTGCTGGTCCATCTGGAGTTGGAAAATCAAGCTTACTAAATGAAATAGATAGTAATTTTATGTTACAAACAGGAGAAGTAAGTGATAAAATAAAAAGAGGTAAACATACTACAAGACATGCAGAGTTATTAAAATTAGATTGTGGAGGTATGGTTGCAGACACTCCAGGGTTTAGTTCATTAACTTTAGATGATATAGAAGAAAATGAACTTAAAGATTATTTTATAGAATTTGATAACTTTGATGATTGTAAATTTGGATCTAGGTGTATTCATGAAAATGAACCTGGATGTGGGGTTAAAGAAGCTGTAGAAAATGAAGAAATATCTAAAGAAAGATATGATAGCTATATACAGCTTTTAAATGAAATTAGACAAAGTAAACAAGGAAAAAGGAGATATTAAAATGATCAAATTAGCACCATCGATACTATCAGCAGATTTTGCAAGATTATTAGAAGATGTAAAGAAAGTAGAAAATGCAGGTTGTGAATACTTACACATAGATGTAATGGACGGTCACTTTGTTCCTAATATAACTTTAGGTCCTGGGATTGTAAAGTCTTTGAGAAAAGATGTTAAAATGGTATTTGATGCACATCTTATGATAGAAAATCCAGATAACTACATAAAAGAGTTTGTAAATGCTGGATGTGATATGATAGTTGTACACCAAGAAGCGTGTAAACATCTTCATAGAACTATACAAAATATAAAATCTTATAATATAAAAGCAGGAGTTGCTTTAAATCCAGCTACTCCAATAGAAAGTATTAAGCATGTATTAGACGATGTTGATATGGTTTTAATAATGACTGTTAATCCTGGATTTGGAGGTCAATCTTTTATAGAAGGTATGATACCTAAAATAAAAGAATTAAAAGAAATTATAGACTCTAGAAACTTAAGTGTAGATATTCAAGTCGATGGTGGAATAAAGCCAGAAAATGTTCATAAAGTAGTAGATGCAGGTGCTAATGTTATAGTAGCAGGATCGGCTATATTTAATAGTGATAATATAGAAGAAACTGTAAAATTATTTAGAAAAAATGCATCTATATAGGTGGCAAAATGAAAGTATGTATCGTTCTTAATGGAGAAATTAAAGATTATAATAAAACTAAATTTATAATAGAAAATGAGAAATATGATTTTATTATTTGTGCAGATGGAGGAGCAAATCATTTATATAATATGGGGGTTATACCTGATTATATCATTGGTGATTTAGATTCTGCAAAATCAGATATTGTAGATTATTATAGGAAAAAGAACGTTTCTTTTAAAAAATTTCCAGCAAAAAAAGATGAGACTGACTCTGAGATTTGTATATTTTTAGCTCAAAATCTTAATGCAAAAGAAATTGACTTTATAGGAGCTTTAGGTGGAAGAATAGATCATACAATAGCTAATATTAACTTACTTTACTATGTTAAAGAAAAAGGTATTAAGCCTAGAATACTATCAGAAGATGAAGAGATAAATATACTTATTAATGAGCAGGTAATTATTAATGGAAATAAAGGGGATTTAATATCTGTAATACCAATTAATGGAGATGCTAATGGAGTTACTCTTGAAAATTTAGAATATCCGTTAGTAAATCATAATATGAAGTATTCAGTGCCATTAGGAATTTCAAATGTTATGTTAGATAATAATTGTAAGGTAAGTGTAAATCAAGGTACATTACTTATAATAAAGAATATAAAAAAATAAATAAAAAAAGCATGCCTAATAGTATGCTTTTTTTATGTTATAAAAATAAGGGCAGGTCTAAATATATTTTAAGTTGCATAAATTAAATTATAAATAAGAATGGTAATGAGTAAGGAGGTGTGTTATGAAAAATCAATCCAAAGGATTATTAGGTATAATATGTATGGCAACGGGTGCAGCAGTAATAATATCCATGATATTACCTAATTGGATTTTCACCATACTTACAGCAGTTGTTCTTATAGTTTGTGGAGTCTTATTATTTTTATATTAAGTAAAATATTAAATATATATTTAGTATTATGTGAATAAATATAATATATAGAAATTATATAATAGTTTATAAAATGGAGGGATAGAATATGAAAATGGTAACAATAAAATTACCGAAGTGGCTATCTAATATAGTATTAAAATTTATGAGAAAAGAGAAAAAATAAGCATATAGAATAAAAAAATAAAAGCCTACTTATATCAGTAGGCTTTTTTTAATAATAAATTATTAAGCTCTTTCAACTTTACCAGAACGTAAACATCTAGTACAAACTTTAACTCTCTTAGGAGTTCCATCTATTACAGCTCTAACGCTTCTTAAGTTAGCAGACCAAGTTCTTCTGCTGTGTCTATTTGAGTGTGATACTTGGTTTCCAGAAACCTTCCCTTTACCACATACGCTACATACTTTCGCCATTATCGTACACCTCCTTAAAATGATAACTATTTAAAGACTAAAAACATATTTATATTAACACAAATATTTAATTTCTGCAATAGAAATATATATTTGTCTTATATATTATTATTGAACAATTTGCAACTATAATATAAAATTATATATATAATTCATTATAAAGTAAATACAAAAAATAAAAAACTAAGCTAGAATATATTGCTATGTGCCTATTTAATTAATTTTTAATATTAAAAAGAACTAAGTAGGTTTAAAATATACTATATTTATAGTATTATAGTAATTAGAATTAATATTACCTAAAGCGATATTTTTAAATGATTTTTGTGCAAAATAAAAATAAAAATTAATTTAAGGGGGTCAAGCCATGAGTGCAAGATTAACTAATGAATATGGATACGTAGAAATAGATAAGCAAGTAATAGCTCAAATAGTATATAGAGCTGCAATGGAAAGTTACGGTTTAGTAGGTTTAGGATATAAATCTAAGGGTATAGTAGAATTATTAAAAGGTGAAAATGCTACTAAAGGTGTTAAGGTAGAAGAGTTAGAAGACAATACCATAGCGATAGAACTTTATGTTATAATACAGTACGGAACAAATATATCTACAGTTGCAAACAACATAATAGATAGAGTAAAATATACAGTTGAAAAGATGACGGCTTTAAAAGTAAGTAAGATAGACATTAATGTTCAAGGAATTCGAGTTAAGTAATTTAGGAGGAAAAAAATGATCCAAAATATAGACGGAAAAAAATTAAGAGATATGTTTGTATCAGGTGCAAACAATCTTCAAAATCATAAAGAATTAGTTGATAAGTTGAATGTATTCCCAGTTCCAGATGGTGATACAGGAACAAACATGTCATTAACTATTTCTTATGCAATGAAAGAATTATCTAAAGTAGACAATAATGAAATAACTAATATAGGTAAGGCTTTATCTAAAGGTTCTCTTATGGGAGCAAGAGGTAACTCAGGAGTTATATTATCTCAAATAATAAGAGGTATAGCAAAGTCTATAGAAGGAAAAGAAGAATTAACTACAATGGATTTTGCAAATGCTCTAAAATCAGGGTCAGATACTGCCTATAAAGCGGTAATAAAGCCTATAGAAGGAACTATACTAACAGTAGTGAGAGAAAGTAGTGAAGCTGCAATAAAAATAGCTAAGAGTGAAGATGACTTTGTTAAGTTCCTAGAATTAGTTATAGTAGAAGCTAATAACTCATTAAATAGAACACCAGAATTATTAAAAGCTTTAAAAGAAGCTGGCGTTGTAGACTCAGGTGGTAAAGGATTAGTTCTTGTATATGAAGGTATGCTAAGTGAATTAAACGGAAATCATATAGATATACAAGATGCAGGTTCAACAGAAATAAAAGAAGTTAAATCAGCACAAGGAAATATATCTACAGAAGATATAAAATTCCAATACTGTACAGAGTTTATATTAGAAAGTGATAAAGTAGATGATACTCAAATAAGAGATATAATGCTTAAATATGGAGATAGCTTAGCTGTAGTTGGAGATGAAGGTGTAATTAAAGTTCATGTTCATACTAATGATCCAGGACTTGCTTTACAAGAAGCATTAGCATATGGACAATTATTAACTATCAAAATAGAAAATATGAAGCTTCAACATGAGAATACTTTAATAGAGTCAAACTATGAAAGTGCGTCTACAGTTGAAGAAGAAAAAGAGTTTGGATTTATAGCAACTTCTATGGGAGATGGTTTAGCTAAAATATTTAAAGATTTTGGTGTTGATCATATAATTGAGGGTGGTCAAACTATGAACCCAAGTACAGAAGATTTTATGAATGCAATAGATACAATAAATGCAAAAAATATATTTATATTCCCAAATAACTCAAACATAATAATGGCTGCAAACCAAGCAAAAGAACTAAGTGATAAAAATATAGTAGTTATACCTACTAAAAATACTCCGCAAGGATTTACAGCTTTAGTAAGCTTTAATGGAGAAGCTAGCGTTGAAGAGAATGAAGCTGCAATGATGGATGCTTTAGGATTAGTTAAATCTGGTCAAGTAACTTATGCTGTTAGGGATACAGTTATGAATGATGTTGAAGTTAAAGAAGGAAATATAATTGCTATAGCAGAAGGAAAATTACAAGCTGCAGGTGAAGGTGTAGATGAAATAACTACAAAACTTGTAGAAAACTTAGTTGATGAAGATAGCGCAATAATAACTTTATTCTATGGAGAAGATGTAAGTGAAGAACAAGCTAACAATCTTCGTGACGAATTAGAAGAGAAGTTTGAAGATATAGATGTAGAGTTATACTATGGAGGACAACCTCTTTATTATTACTTAATTTCAGTTGAATAATGATTTTAAAGTCCTGTATAATCTTACTACCGTTTAGTTGGTTATACAGGACTTTTGCGTAATAGGTGATAACTATGAGTGATTTAAAAAAAGATATACAATATGTAAAAGGAATAGGTCCTAAAAAAGCATATAAGCTAAATAAATTAGGAATTTTTACTTTGAAGGATTTATTATATTACTTTCCTAGACAATATGAAGATAGAAATAATTTAAAGAAGATATCTCAGTTAAAAAATGAAGATAAAGCTACTATAAAAGCAGTTATTGTAGGAATTACTACTAGTAC
Source organism: Romboutsia sp. Marseille-P6047 (assembly GCF_900604535.1). Taxonomy (NCBI): domain Bacteria; kingdom Bacillati; phylum Bacillota; class Clostridia; order Peptostreptococcales; family Peptostreptococcaceae; genus Romboutsia; species Romboutsia sp. Marseille-P6047. The sequence continues at coordinate 182,461 of NZ_UWOT01000001.1, read as the reverse complement.
TCCACGAAAAGGAATGACTTTAACTAAGGTTGATGTAAAAGATGAAACTGGATATGCAAAATTAGTTTTTTTTAACCAACCATATGTAAGCAATACATTTAGAAGTGGAGATACTATTTTAGTTTTTGGAAAAGTAAAAAAAGAATTTAAAAGTATAGAGTTAAGTTCTTGTGAGATTGAGCATCTTAGTAATGCTCCTAAAAATACATGTAAAATTATGCCTATATATCCTCTTACATTTGGTGTTACAAATAAGGAGATCATTAGTATAATTAAATCTGTATTATCAAATAAAGAATTAGTTATAAAAGAATATTTACCTAAAAATATAATAGATAAATACAAATTATGTAGTATAGATTATGCAATTAGAAATATTCATTCACCAAGTAACAAAGAAAGTTTTAAAATTGCACTATATAGGATAATTTTTGAAGAGTTTTTAATACTTCAATTAGGTTTATTTATGTTTAAAAATGGAGTAACTGAAATTGAAGGAATAAAATTTGAGAAAAATGAAAATTTAAAAGATATAATAAACTCATTACCATTTAAGCTAACTAATGCACAAAGTAGAGCTTTAAATGAAATTATTGAGGATATGGAATCTACTAAAGTAATGAATAGATTAGTACAAGGAGATGTTGGATCTGGAAAAACGGTAGTTGCATTATTAGCATTAGCAAACTGTGTTTTAAATGGATATCAAGGTGCACTAATGGCTCCTACAGAAATATTAGCAGAGCAACATTATATATCCTTAAGTGAAACTCTCAAAGAATTTGGAATGAATGTAGAACTTTTAGTTGGAAGCCTTACTAAAAAACAAAAAGAAAAGGTACTTGAAAGAGTAAAAAATAAAGAAATAGATATATTAATAGGAACACATGCTTTAATTGAAGATAAAGTAGAGTTTAATAACTTAGGTATAGTAATAACAGATGAGCAACATAGATTTGGTGTTAGACAAAGAGGAAAACTTTCTGATAAAGGTAATAACCCAGATGTATTAGTTATGACAGCAACACCTATACCAAGAACTTTAGCACTTATATTATATGGAGATTTGGATATATCTATTATTGATGAACTACCTCCAGGAAGGCAACCAATAGATACTATTGCTGTAAGTAAAGACAAAAGAGATAGAGCTTATAATAATTTAGTAAGAGATGAGGTAGAAAAAGGTAGACAAGTATATATTGTTTGCCCTTTAGTTGAAGAAAGTGAATCTATAGAAGCTAAAGCAGCTGTAGAATTGGTAGAAGAATTAAAGCAAGAGTATTTTTCGGATTTAAGAGTAGGGCTTTTACATGGTAAAATGAAAGCTAGTGAAAAAGAAAGTATTATGAAAAGTTTTAAAAATAAAGATTTAGACATACTAGTATCAACCACTGTTATAGAAGTTGGAGTTAATGTTCCAAATTCAACGTTAATGATAATTGAGAATGCAGAAAGATTTGGCCTTGCACAATTGCATCAGCTGAGAGGACGTGTAGGGAGAGGAAAACATAAATCTTATTGTATACTAATATATGCATCTAAATCAGACGTTTGTAAGCAAAGAATGTCGATAATGGAAGAGACTAACGATGGATTTAAAATATCTGAAAAAGATTTAGAAATAAGAGGGCCAGGAGAATTTTTTGGTACAAGACAGCATGGACTTCCAGAGTTAAAAATAGCTAATATATTTAAACATATGAAGATATTAAAAATAGCTCAACAAGAAGCTCGTTATATAATAGGGGAAGACATGAAATTACAAAAAAATGAAAATAAATTGCTGAAAAATGAGATAATTGATAAATTTGAGCATTTAGCAAGAGAAATTTCGCTAAATTAAATAAAATTTATGTTAAAATATATTGAGAGGAGATATGACATTGAGAGTTATATCAGGAAAAGTAAGAGGATTAAAATTAGACACTCCTAAAAATCAAGATGTAAGGCCTACAACTGATAGGGTTAAAGAATCATTGTTTAATATGATAAATCCATACATAAGAGAGAGTAATGTTTTAGACTTATTTGCAGGAACAGGTTCTTTAGGTATAGAGTGTTTATCAAGAGGCGCAAAGAATTGTGTTTTTGTAGATAAGAGTAGAGATAGTATAAATATAGTAAAGTCAAACGTAAAAAAAGCTAGAGTTGAAAATGAAAGTACTATTTTAAATATTGATTTTAAAGATGCAGTAAAAAGATTATCAACTCAAAATCAAAAATTTGATGTTATATTTATGGATCCACCATATTATGAAAACATGTTTATAGATTGTTTAAAAAGTATAGACGAATTAAATCTACTACATGAGGATGGAATAATAGTTGTAGAACACGATACAAAAGATGTATTTGAAGAAAGAATAGGAAGATTAATTAAGACTAGAGATAAGAAGTATGGAAATACAACAATGACATTTTATAAGTGGGAGGAACAAAATGAGCAAGAAGATTAGGAAAGCAATGTTTGCTGGTAGTTTTGATCCAATTACTAATGGACATTTAGATATAATTTGTAGAGCGTCTAAACTATTTGATGAATTACAAATAGGTGTACTTTTTAATCCAAATAAAAAAGGTTTATTTACTTTTGAAGAAAGAGTTGACTTAATTAAGTCATGCACTGGGCATTTAGAAAATGTTAAAATTGTAAGTTTTGATGGCTTGTTAGTTAATTATTGTGAAGAAAATGGAATTGATACACTAGTTAGAGGTGTAAGAAGTGGATCAGATGTAGAATATGAGTTACAAATGGCCCATATGAATAGAGAGTTGAACCCTAATATAGAAACAATCATACTACCGACAACAACAAAATATTCTTTTATAAGTTCATCATTAATAAAAGAAGTTTTAACTTTTGATGCAGATGTAAAAAATTTAGTGCCAAAAGTAGTTTTAGAAGAGCTAAAGAGAAAGACTAATAGGGGGAAGTAAGCAATGAAAATAGATTTAGAGATGATTGAGCTGTTTGATCAATTAGAAGATAAAATAAGAAATGCACAGACTGCTCGTTTTTCACAAAAATCAGTTATAGACAAAGAAGAGCTTTTAAGTATGATAAAAGAAATCAGAGCTTTAATGCCAGATGAAGTTACTCAAGCTGTGTGGATAAACAAAGAAAGAAATAGAATACTAAATGAAGCTAAAAGAGATGCAAATGAGTTAAAGGCTCAAGCTGAAAGAGATGCAGAAAAAATAAAAGAAGAGTATGAAAGAACTTTAGAAGAATTAAAGAAAAATTCAGAAGAGACTTTACAAGATTATATAGAATCAAGTGATATAGTTGGACAAGCTGAGCAAAGAGCAAAAGAAATATCAGAAAGAGCAGAAAATATAGCTAGAGAAATAAGACAAGGGTCTATTGATTATGCTACTGATGTACTTTCTGCAGTAGAGCATAACTTAAAATCAATACTAGAAGAAATAGTTAGAGATAAAGCTGAATTAAGATAGAAATGAGTATGGATTAATCCATACTCATTTTCATTTTAAATACTATCATTATCAGGCATTACAAATTTAAATACTAAATAAATAAGCAATATAAAAGCTAGTACTAAATTTGTATTATTCAAATAATAAATCCATAATTGATTATTAAATAAAGTATTATATGTAGGTGTAAAATTAGATGCGAGTGCAGTAGATTCAGACAGTGGATAAAGCAACAATGTAAATGTTGCGGCAAATAATCCATGTAAAAACTTATTAAAAATGTATAAATTAGTATTAATATCAGTTTTAGCTAAGAAGTTGCAACATTGAGCTAATATAGACAGTCCGCTAAATCCAATTAAAAAGCTAGATAGTGTAGCTTTTAATATTAAAGGGGCTGATGTTACTTTAGCAATATTATTGCAACCGATTGTTATTTCAAATAAACCACTTATAAAAGCATAACATAAGTCTTTAGTAACACCCAAAACTGAAAGTGGAATATAAAGTATATTGGATAAAAGTGATATTATATTGAATAAAGAAAGTATTTTAAATACTACTGAAAATACTATAACAAAGCCACCTACTGCAAGTAAAGTATTTACTCCATTTACAACTGCATTTCCAAACATTACAAAAAATCCAATATTACTTGAGTATCTAGTGTTAATAACATTTTTTATATTTGCCTTTACATTATAGTTAGGTTTAGGTAATTTCTCTTTGCCATAAGATCTAAATAATATGCCTACAGTTATAGACCCTAGATAATGACATAGTATCATTAAATATCCTAAAGAAGAATTATTAAACATTCCCACAGCAACTGCACCAATTATAAATAGTGGACCAGATGTAGAGCAAAATGATACTAGTCGTTGTGCTTCAGAAGATGATATTTGATTTGTATCTCTAAGATCATATGCAAGTTTAGCTCCAACAGGATATCCAGAAACTGTTGAAATAGCAAATACTAAGGCACTTTTGCCAGAAACATTAAAAATAAATTTAGTTATAGGGTTTATAATTATACCTATTAAGTCAACTATTTTTAAATCTACAACTAAATTAGCTCCTATTATAAATGGAAGTAATGATGGAATTAATACATTTGCCCATATATTAAATCCATCTTTTGCAGACTTTATAGCTTCTTGAGGGAATATAATAATTCCAAATATTAAGAATAGTACTATGATAATTGGTAAAAAGAAAGATATTGTTTTATTTTTTTTCATAAACACCACCTTGAGTAAATAATATATTTTATTATATTAAATTAATGAGGCTTGTATGAATATAAAACCACTTCCACATTTTTTTAACAATAGAGTATAATATAATTAAAAATTTATTTAAACGCAATTGGTTTGTAGGGGGAAATATGTTCAATAATATAGTTAATAAAAAAGTATATGAGAAAGTTATAGAACAAATTCAAGAGAGTATATTTAGGGGAGAATTTAAAAAAGGTGATAAACTTCCGTCAGAAAGAGAGTTATCTGAACAAATGGGAGTAAGCAGAACATCTATAAGAGAAGCAATTAGAGTAATGGAGACTATGGGTATAATAGAAAGTAAACAAGGTGAGGGTAACTTTATATGTTCAAATATAAATAAATCATTAATTGAACCATTATCACTTTTATTTAAGCTTAACAATGGAAGTTGGCATGAAGTAATAGAACTAAGGCAAGCACTAGAATTAGAAGCAGTTAAGTTTGCTAGTGAAAGAATAACAAATCGTGAGGCTATGGAACTAGAAAATATAATTAAAGAAATGAAAGAAGAAATAGATGGAAAAAATAGAAATGAAGTATTAGTAATATTAGATCAAAAATTTCACAATAAAATATCTTCTATAAGTAAAAATTATTTAATTGAATGTCTTTTTTTAACATCATCAAAATTATTTGAAGCTTTCATAAAAGATGCAAGAGAGAAGATCATTAATAGATATTCAGATGAAAGAATACTATTAAATCAACATATAGACATATATAATGCTATAGTAAATAAAGATCCCAACTTAGCATATAAAAAGATGGAAGAGCATATGAGACTTATAAAAGAAAATTATATAAAATAATAAGATTGTTAATATAAAGATAAATATTGATATTATAAATAAAGGTAATACTATTTAAGTGTGAAGTGGTAATACCACTGACCATCATTCAAGTATCTGACAAATTAATAAAATTTTAAGGGGGATCCTTGATGAATGAGTATATTTTATTTATTCTAGCTATAATTCCTATTATTTGGCTTATAGTATCTTTAGGAGTAATGAAATTACCAGCACACAAAACATGTTTTTTCACAGTTATTCTTACAATAGTCATAGCACTTGTATTTTGGAAAATGCCAGTATTAAATGTAGCCACAGCCACATTAGAGGGAATGGCAGTAGCTTTATGGCCAATTTTATTAGTTATAGTTGCAGCACTATTTACTTATAACTTAGCTGTTGAAACTAAAACTATGGACACTATGAAAAATATGTTATCTAGTATTACCACAGATAAGAGAATACAAGTTCTTATACTAGCATGGGGATTTGGTGGATTTTTAGAAGCTGTTGCAGGATATGGAACAGCAGTAGCAATACCAGCTAGTATATTAGCATCTCTAGGTTTTAATCCCATATTTGCAGCAATAATATGTCTTATCGCAAACACTGTTCCAACAGCATTCGGAGCTATAGGAATACCAGTATCAACACTAGCATCAGTCACAGGATTAGATGTTCTTCAATTAAGTTATGTAACTTCACTTCAATTATCAGGATTTATTGTATTAATTCCTTTTGCATTAGTTATCTTAACTCAAAAAAGTTTTAAGGCCATTAAAGGGGTATTTTTTATAACTTTAATATCTGGGATAACGTTTGCTATACCTCAGGTTTTCGTAGCGAAATACTTAGGAGCAGAATTACCTGCACTAATAGGAAGCTTATGCAGTATGTTATGTACCATACTTATGGCTAAGGCTATGAATAAAAAATCTAATAAAAATATAAACTCACAAGACAAAAATGGATCTACAATTTCTAAATATGTATCAGTAGTATCTACTAGAGAAGGGATACTTGCATGGTTGCCATACATACTTTTATGTATATTAATATTAATTGCCAGCCCATTGTGTAAAGGAATAAATACACTATTGGCTAGATTTAGCAGTACAATACAAATTTATAGTGGAGAAGGAGCATCACCTACATCATTTGTATGGATAAATACACCAGGTATGATAATAATAATTTCAACATTCATTGCAGGATTAATACAAAAAGTAAAAATAGGGAAAATGATAGATGTTTTTATAAGAACTGTAAAGCAACTTTCTAAATCATTTGTAACTATTATGTCAATAGTTGCAATTTCAAAAGTTATGTCTCACAGTGGAATGACTAGCTCAATATCATTTGGTCTATGTGCAATAACTGGAAATATGTATCCATTAATATCACCATTACTAGGAGCTATAGGAACATTTGTAACAGGAAGTGATACATCAGCAAATATATTATTCGGTGGACTTCAGGTAGAAGCTGCTAAATCTTTATCTATAGATCCATACTGGATAGCAGCAGCGAATACAGCAGGTGCTACTGCTGGTAAGATGATATCACCTCAGAGTATAGCAATTGCAACTTCAGCAACTGGATTAATAGGTAGTGAAGGGAAGATATTTGGTTCAACACTAAAATTTTGTTTAGGATATGTATTGATACTTGGTATTTTAGTTTATATAGGAAGTTTTTTACCATTTATATAAGATAAAAATTATTATAAGGAGGAATGTATGTCGATTTTAAGAGTACCTTATTCAAAGGTGGGAATGGAGTTAAATATTCCAGATGAAAACTTATTAGCGGTATTAAAATCAAAGGCTCACAACTATGTAGTTGATAAAACTCAAGAAGAGATAGTGGAAGAATCTATGAATAATCCAATAGGTTCAGTGAGATTAGAAGAATTAGCTAAAGGTAAAAAGAGTGTAGTAATAATAACTAGTGACCATACTAGACCTGTTCCCAGTAAAGTTACTATGCCTATAATTTTAAGAAGATTAAGAGACGGTAATCCAGATATAAATATAAAGATAATAGTTGCAACTGGATTTCATAGACCAAGCACTAAAGAAGAATTAATTTACAAGATGGGTGAAGAAATAGTAAATAATGAAGAGATTATAATGCATGTGTCTACAGATGATAGTGCAATGGTTAAAGCTGGAGTACTTCCATCTGGAGGAGACTTCTATTTAAATAAGGTAGCTTTTGAAGCAGATTTATTAATAGCAGAAGGATTTATAGAACCACATTTCTTTGCTGGATTTTCAGGAGGAAGAAAAAGTATACTTCCAGGAATTGCATCAGCTAAAACTATTATGTATAACCACTGTAGTGAATTTATAGATAGTAAGAATGCAAGAACAGGGATACTTAAAAATAATCCTATTCATAAAGATATGGTTTATGCGGCAAAAACTGCTAAGCTAGCATTTATAGTCAATGTAGTTATAGATAAAGATAAAAAAGTAATAGCATCATTTGCAGGTGATGTAGATAAAGCTCATAAGGCAGGATGTGAATTTGTAACTAATTTATCTAAAATAGATGCTCAAATGGCAGATATAGTAGTAAGTACAAATGGAGGATACCCATTAGATCAGAATATATATCAATCTGTAAAAGGTATGACTGCAGCTGAGGCAACATGTATAGAAGGTGGAGTCATAATTATGGTATCAGCTTGTAATGATGGTCATGGAGGGCAATCTTTTTATGATAACATAGCAAATGCAAAATCACCAAGTGAAATATTAGAAAATGTAAGAAAAGTTAAAAAGAGTGATACAGTACCGGATCAATGGGAATTTCAAATATTAGCTAGAATACTAGAAAAATATACTGTAATAATGGTGACAGATAAGTGTAGCCCTAATATGATAAAAAGTATGCATATGAAACATGCATATACATTTAAAGAAGCTTTAGAGATGGCATTTGAAATAAAAGGAAATGATGCAAAAGTAGCAGTTATTCCAGATGGCGTATCTGTAATAGTAAAGTCAAAGGAAAATATTAATGTAGATTCTAATAAAGAGGAAACTGTATCAATTAAATAAAAGTATTGGAGGAGTAATAATGGAGATTTTAACATGTATAAAACAAGTTCCAGGTACAACAGAGTTGGAAGTTGACGAAGCTACAGGTGTTTTAAAAAGGGATGGTGTAGATTCAAAAATGAACCCTTATGACTTATTTGCACTTGAAACTGCACTTAGAATAAAAAAAGAACATAATGCAACATTAAAGGTAATAACAATGGGGCCACCTCAAGCTAAACAAATCATAGAAGAAAGCTTTATGATGGGGGCAGATGAAGGAGCTATAATAAGTGATAGGAAGTTTGCAGGAGCAGATGTTTTAGCAACATCTTATACAATATCTCAAGGTATAAAGAAAATGGGTAATCCAGATATTATAATTTGTGGTAAGCAAACTACAGATGGTGATACTGCTCAAGTAGGTCCTGAAGTAGCTGAATTTTTAAATATACCTCATGTTACAAATGTAACTAAAATAATAGAAGTAAAAGAAGATAGCATAATAGTTGAAATTGATATGCCAAATACATTAGAAGTATGTGAAATAAAATATCCATGTTTGATGACAGTAGAAAAAGATATATTCCAACCAAGACTTCCTTCATTTAAATTAAAAATAGAAACAAAAAACAGAGAAATACCGATATACTCATTAAATGACTTTGAAGATAAAAATGAAATGAATTATGGTTTGAATGGATCTCCAACTCAAGTTTTAAAAATATTCCCTCCAACACCAAATACAGATAAGGATATATTAAGAGGAAGTGCTGATGATCTAAGTGAAGCACTATCAAATAAATTAAAGGATTTAAAATTAATTTAAGGGGGATTTAAAATGGCAAGAATAGTTGTAAATATGGAAAAAATTCAAGATATAAAAAGTGTTTTAGAAGTATGTCCTTTTGGCGCAATGGAGGAGAAAAATGGTCAAATAGAAATTGGTGCAGGGTGTAAAATGTGTAAGTTATGCGTAAAAAATGGACCAAAGGGAGCTTTTGAATTTATAGAAGAAAAAAGAGAAAGCATAAATAAAGATGAATGGAGAGGAATAACAGTATATGTAGATCATCATGAAGGAGAAATACATCCAGTAACATATGAACTTATAGGTAAAGCTCGTGAAATGGCTACAAAAATAAATCATCCAGTATACTGTGTATTTGTAGGTCAGAATATAAAAGATAAATGTGATGATTTACTAGCGTATGGTGTAGATGAAGTATTTGTATATGATGATGAAGAATTTAAAGAGTTTAGAATAGAACCATACACAGCTGCAGTAGAAGATTATATTCATAATATTAAGCCTACAATAATGTTAGTTGGTGGAACTACATTAGGTAGATCTTTAGCTCCAAGACTTGCTGCTAGATTTAAAACAGGTCTTACAGCTGATTGTACGATACTTGATATACAAGAAAATACTGATTTAGATCAAATAAGACCAGCCTTTGGTGGTAATATAATGGCTCATATTCACACTCCTAATCATAGACCACAATTTGCAACAGTAAGATATAAAATATTCTCAGCGCCAGAGAAAATAGAATCACCAACAGGAAAGGTAACATTATGTAGTATAAATAAAGAAAAATTAATATCTAAAATAAATGTTTTAGATGTTAAACCTAAAACCAAAGAAGTTGGGCTTGAAGATGCAGAAGTTATAGTAGTTGCAAGTAGAGCAATAAAAAAAGAGGAAGATATGCAAATGATATATAAGTTAGCAGATAAACTAGGAGCACAAGTAGGTGGAACTAGACCTATGGTAGAAGCTGGATGGTTAGATCCTAGAAAGCAAATAGGTCTTAGTGGTAGAACTGTAAAACCTAAGTTAATAATAACTTGTGGAGTTTCTGGAGCTGTTCAATTTGTAGCAGGTATGAGCGGATCTGATTATATAATCGCTATAAATAAAGATGAAAAAGCACCTATATTTGATGTAGCAAATATGGCTTTAATAGGTGATATTTATGAAATAATACCTAAATTAATAGAAAAAATAGATGAAAAAAGTTTACAAATAGCTGCAACAGCTGAAGAATAGTAAGGGGGGATTATTATGTATAAGACTATTGATAAAAATGATATAGATTTTTTACTTAGTATTTGTGATAAGGAGGATGTAATTGTTGGTGATGAAATAAGTGAAGATTTTTCTCATGATGAATTAGGTGGAGTTGAGAAATATCCAGAAGTTCTTATAACTGCGCGTAGTACAGAACAGGTATCTAAAATAATGAAATATGCTTATGAAAATAATATACCTGTAACACCAAGAGGGCAAGGAACAGGTCTTGTAGGAGCATCAGTAGCAATACATGGTGGTATAATGATTAACTTAAGCAAAATGGATAAAATATTAGAATTAGATGAGGAAAATTTAACATTAACAGTTGAACCAGGAGTTCTTCTTATGACTATAGGTCAATATGTACAAGAAAAAGATTTATTTTACCCACCAGACCCAGGAGAAAAAAGTGCTACTATAGCAGGAAATATAAATACTAATGCAGGTGGAATGAGAGCTGTTAAATACGGTGTAACTAGAGACTATGTAAGAGGACTTGAAGTTGTGCTTCCTAATGGTGAAGTAATAAATGTAGGAGGGAAGGTAGTTAAAAATAGTTCGGGATATGCAATAAAAGATTTAATTGTTGGTTCTGAAGGTACTTTAGGCATAGTAACTAAGGCTACATTAAAGTTATTACCACTTCCTAAAAAAGCTATAAGTTTATTGATACCATTTCCAAATTTAGAGATGGCAATAAATACTGTGCCTAAAATAATAAAATCAAAGTCAATCCCAACAGCTGTAGAATTTATGGAAAGAGATGTTATTCTTGCAGCAGAAGATTTTCTAGGTAAAAAATTCCCAGATAATACATCTGATGCATACTTATTATTAACATTTGATGGAAATACAAAAGAAGAAATTGAAAAAGAATATGAAAAAGTTGCTAAACTTTGTTTAGAGTGTGGGGCATATGATGTATTTATATCTGATACACAAGAAAGAAATGATTCTATCTGGTCTGCTAGAGGCGCATTTTTAGAAGCTATAAAAGCATCTACAACTGAGATGGATGAATGTGATGTTGTAGTTCCTAGAGATAAAGTTGCTGAATTTATAAAATATACTCATGACTTACAAGAAGAGTTAAATGTTAGAATAAAAAGTTTTGGTCATGCAGGTGATGGAAATTTACATGTATATGTACTTAGAGATGATATGAGTGAAGACGAGTGGAATGCAAAATTAAGTGAAACTTTTAATCATATGTATGGCAAGGCTAGGGTATTAAGAGGTCAAGTTTCAGGCGAACATGGTATAGGATATGCTAAAAAAGAATACTTACACGAATCTCAAAGTGAAGTGTATATGGATATAATAAAAAATATAAAATCTGCTTTTGATCCTAAAAATTTATTGAATCCAGGAAAAATATATTAAATAAAAATAAAGCTACCACCAAAATTTAAAATTGGTGGTAGCTTGTAATTTTAATTTTTTATTTAACATAGATTGGTGATTGATAGAAGTCCATAGGTCCTTTTAGTAAATTCATATTATTTTTATAATAAATCATATTATACATATTACTTGCTTTTATATCATAGTCGATTAAAGTTTTAAATTTAATATCATCTAAAGCAAAAGTAATTTTTGAAAATTTATTTATAATATTAACATCAGAATTTATTTTTATAGTTTTTAAAATTTCTCGACCCTTATCATTAAAAGCTAAAACTCTTATATAAGGTATATAGTTCATATCTTTAACAAGATTGATATCATCTTTAGTTATACCAAGTAAGATGTTGTTAAGTATACGTTTAATTTTAGTTAAAGTATATCTTTTCGATTTTACTAAGGAATGTAAATCATTTAAGGATTTAGAATTAAATATACTTTGGTAAATTTTATTTTCTATTCCTTCATTAACATCAAAATAAGAATCTAGATTATTACTATCTCTAAGTATTATTGATGATAGAATATCAAAAAACATTTCATCAAAGATAGGATTAAAATTATTAGATATTTTATCTTTTATTATATTAAAAGTTGGTACAGGAACTACATTTGATGCAAATGAAATATCATCAGATTCTTTTAATGCTGCCCTTATTGCTGTGGCAGAGCAAATAGAACTACTTATTTCTTCTGAGTTATATTCAGAACTCATCCTTGTAATAGTAAAAGGTGTTATAGTACTTTTTAATTTTAGTATACTCTTTATATACTCTATACCTAAAATATTATTAGATGAATTAAGTATATCCAAAAGTTCATCTTTAGATATAGTAACTAAATTATTTTCATTTATATAATCAAATAAAGCATTACTTCTTGCTGTAGGGAAAAGTATGCCATCATCTAAATATTTTCTTAAATATAACTTAAATGAATCAGGTTCATCAACTAATATTTTTGAAATTGCATAAAGTATATCTATTTCACCAACCTCACTACCAAAACAAATAGAATTTATACAATTTAAAGAATTTAATGTAGTTATTGCACCATGAGAAAAAATTTCTGCACTTTGGCAAGCAAATAAAGTAGGTAATTCAATAACTAAATCAACGCCATTTTCTACAGCTGCCTTGGCTCTAGTATATTTATCAAATAAAGCAGGTTCTCCTCTTTGAAGAAAATTACCACTCATAATAGCAACTGTGTGTGTAGCCTTAGTTATTTCTTTAGATTTTGTTAGATGATATAAGTGCCCATTATGAAATGGATTATATTCTACAACTAGTCCAAGTATATTCATAAAATTTCTCCTTTGTTTAATCATTAAAGTATGTTACAAATAAAAATTATATATAATTTTCAAATTAAAATAAATATAAAAAATAGAGGTATGTAAGATCTAATCTAGAAACTTATCAGTAATGTATAAGTTAAATAAGTTTAAAATAATTAATATTCATATAATAATATTAGGTTAAATAGAAAAATAATACCTAGGAAAAGTATTTTGAAATATACATTAAATATTCTGTAAATACTATGTACTTTTAATATAAAAAGTGATATATTAATTATGATAAATGTTTACTGTATACAAAATTTCATTTAGAAATCGTACAAAAATTGTTAAATTTAAAGTCTTAATAGACTTGTTAAAAGATATTGATAAAATTTAAGGAGGTATACTAATGAAAGTATTAGTATTAAACTGTGGTAGTTCTTCATTAAAATATCAATTAATAGATATGTCAAATGAAGCTGTTTTATGTGTAGGTTTAGTTGAAAGAATAGGTATAGAAGGTTCTATACTTAAGCAAGAAAAAGATGGTGTAGAAGGTAAGTACATAGTTGAACAACCAATGAAAAACCATGAAGATGCTATAAAATTAGTATTAGACGCTGTTCTTGATCCAACTTACGGTGGAGTAAAAGAAATGAGCGAAATAGAAGCTGTTGGACACAGAGTTGTACACGGTGGTGAAAAGTTCGCTTCATCAGTAGTAATAACTGAAGAAGTTGAAAATACAATAAAAGAATGTATAGATTTAGCTCCACTTCACAACCCAGCAAACATAATGGGAATAGATGCTTGTAAAGCTATACTTCCAGGAGTACCAATGGTAGCTGTATTTGATACTGCTTTCCATCAAACAATGCCTAAAAAATCTTACTTATATGGTTTACCTCATGAGTTATACTCTAAGTACGGTGTAAGAAGATACGGATTCCACGGAACTTCTCACAAGTATGTATCTCAAAGAGCTGCTGCTATGCTAGGTAAAAACATAGAAGATGTTAAAATAATAACTTGCCACTTAGGAAATGGAGCTTCTATAGCTGCTGTTGATGGTGGAAAATGTGTAGATACTTCTATGGGATTCACTCCATTAGAAGGATTAATAATGGGAACTAGATGTGGAGATATAGATCCAGCTATAATACCATTCTTAATGAGAAAAGAAAACTTAGATGCAGATGGAATAGATAACGTAATGAACAAGCAATCTGGAGTATACGGTATGACTGGTATATCAAGTGACTTCAGAGATATAGAAGATGCTGCTTCTAAAGGTGATGAAAAAGCTCAAGTTGCTTTAGATGCTTATGCTCAAAGAGTTAAGAAATATATAGGATCTTATGCTGCTGAAATGAACGGTGTTGATGCTGTTGTATTTACTGCTGGTGTAGGTGAAAATGGAATAGACATGAGAGAAGCTATAGCTTCAAATATGGAATTCTTAGGAATGAAGTTAGATAAAGAAGCTAACAAAGTTAGAGGTAAAGAAAGAGTAATATCTACAGAAGATTCTGCAGTTAAAATATTATTAATACCAACTAACGAAGAATTAATGATAGCTAGAGATACTGTAGCTTTAGTTAAATAATTAAAAATACTTTAATTGGATATAATAAAGTTAAGGTAGGTTAATCACCTACCTTAACTTATTTTCATATTATTTACAAATTTATCTATCAAGTAAAAATACTTGACAAACAATGAGGAGATTTGTATAATAAATTTGGCAATATTATTGAGGTGAAAAGATGATTATTAGTCTAGATAAATTAAACAGAAGAGAAACTGATAAATTAGACTTGAATTTTTCTCAAAAAATTGATACTATTAATTATTGTGATAGCACATATAAGCTAACTTCACCTATTAATGTAGAGGGTAAAATATCAAACACTAACAAAGGTTTATATATCGATGTTAATGTTAATTTTACACTTATGGACAACTGTTCAAGATGCTTAGATGAAGTGGAAGTACCTGTTAACTATGACATACAAGGATTCTTAGTAAAAGAAGACTTTGATGAAGATAGTTTTGAGGATGATGATGCTTTCATATATGATGGACAAGAAGTAAATCTTCTTGATATAATAGAACAGACTATAGATTTTAATTTAACTTCACAAGTACTTTGTGATGAAGATTGTCAAGGTCTTTGCCCAGGGTGCGGAGCTAACTTAAATAAAGAAGAATGTTCTTGTGATGAAACTGCGAACGACGAGGAGATTATAGATCCCCGTTTTGCTAAATTAAAAGATTTGTTTAAAAATGACTAAGGAGGTGGCGTAAATGGCAGTACCAAAGCGTAAAACGTCTAAATCAAAAACTAAAATGAGAAGAGCGGCTAACTCACAAATGACTGCAACTGGATTTGTAAGTTGTCCTCAATGTCATGAGCCAAAATTACCACATAGAGTGTGTCCTGATTGCGGATATTATAAAGGTAAAGAAGTTGTTTCTAAATAATAACTTCTAGAAAACATGTAGATTACTCTACATGTTTTTTTTTACTTGTATTTAATAATATATTAGTGCTCATTTAGAGTTAAATTTATAAATTTGATTTATAATATAAGGTAAGTGATTTTATAATACAAATTTAGGAGGGAAGATTATTATGAAGATTGTAGTGGATGGAATGGGTGGCGATAATGCACCTAAATCCAACGTAGAAGGCGTTGTAAGTGCAATTAAAGAATATAATGTAGATATAATAATAACTGGAGATAAAGATATATTAGAAAAGGAATTTTCTAATTATGAGTTTGATAAAAGTAAACTAGAGATAATACATACGACAGAGATAATTGAAAATGAAGATAAGCCTGTTAAAGCAATAAGATGTAAAAAAGACTCATCTATGGTAGTTGCTTTACAATTAGTAAAAGAAGGTAAGGCTGATGCCATAGTATCTGCAGGAAGCACAGGAGCTTTACTTGCAGGAGGGTTATTTGTAGTAGGTAGAATAAAGGGAATAGATAGACCTTGTCTTTGTCCAGCAATACCAAACGTAAAAAGAGGAATGACTTTAATTGCAGATGGTGGAGCTAACGCTGATTGCAAGGTTAGAAATTTAGTAGAATTTGCAGCTATGACAAATATATATTCGAAAAAAGTTTTAGGTATAGAAAATCCAAAAATATCATTAGCAAACATAGGATCAGAAGAAGGTAAAGGAAATGAGCTAGTAAAGCAGTCTTATGAAGAAATTAAAGGTATGGATTTAAACTTTATAGGTAATTTAGAAGCTAGAGATGTTATAAATGCTAAAGCAGATGTAATAGTATGTGATGGATTTACAGGTAATATACTATTAAAATCAGCAGAAGGTGTAGCAATGTCAGTTATGAAACTTTTAAAAGAAACATTTTTATCTAGTACAAAAGGAAAGCTAGGTGCAATGTTATTAAAAAATGATTTAAAAGAATTAAAAGATTTTATGGATTACTCTGAATATGGAGGAGCTCCGTTATTAGGGGTAAATGGAGGCGTTATAAAAGCTCATGGAAGTTCAAATTCTAAAGCTATAAAAAATGCTATAAACCAAGGTATAAAATTTGCTAAAGGTAATGTTTTAAAAGACATAGAGAATTTTGTACAAGAATCTAAAGAGAAAGAAGAAGCTAAAAAAATAAAAAATGAAGAGAAATAAAAAATAAAGCTACCTAATATTAGGTAGCTTTATTTTTTATTTTTAAGACTTGTAATAATTTATAGGACAAGTAAATATACATATATAAACGAGAAAGGAGGACAAGATATGAAAATTATATCTGATGAAATTATAAACTCTCTTTCGTTAAACTTAAGAGAAAAAATAAAAAAACTACCTAAAAGTAATCTTAATATAGAAGAAATTAGATTAAGGTCAGGAAAACCACTTATTTTAAATTCTAATAATAAAGATTATTTTTATAATGAAAAAGAAAATGAATTAGACCTAAATATGAATACGCCATATATAGTTACAAGAGAAGATATAGAACAAACCTTTCAAATAATATGTAAATATTCTATTCATACATTTATGGACGATATAACAAAAGGATTTATAACATTAAGAGGTGGGCATAGAGTTGGAATAGTTGGTAAGGTAATACTTGAAAATGGACAAGTAAAAAATATTAAGCATATATCATCTTTAAATATAAGGATTTCAAGAGAAATAATAGGGTGTTCTGATAAAGTGTTAGAACATATTGTCAAAGGAGAAAATCAAGTAAATAATACTTTGATTATATCACCACCTCAGTGTGGAAAGACAACATTGCTTAGAGATATAGTAAGAAATTTAAGTAATGGTAATAAAAAGTATGGATTTAAAGGAATGAAGGTTGCATTAATCGATGAACGTAATGAAATTGGAGGAGCATATTTAGGTGTTCCACAGATGGATGTAGGTATAAGAACAGATATTATAGAAACCTGCCCTAAGGATATAGGAATAATGATGCTTTTAAGGTCTATGTCACCTAATATAATAGTAACTGATGAAATAGGTAATGAAAAAGAAATAAAGGCATTATATACAGCTTTAAATGGCGGTGTAAGCCTAATTACTACGGTACATGGTAATTCTATTGATGATATACAAGGAAGAAAGGAATTAAGTCGCTTATTAGACAAAGAACTATTTAAGAAGGTTATAATTTTATCTGCACGAAAAGGCCCAGGAACGGTAGAAAAAATTTATGATTTAGAAGAAAAGAGATGGTATTTTGCAAATTAAAGTTATTATTATAGGAATTCTAGTAGGTTGTAGCTATCTAATAGGTGATTTTATACATAAGTCTTATATAAAGAGGCATAAAGAGATTAATGATCTCATAAGAATATTAGAGATAATAAGGATAGATTTATCCTTTGGGTTATATACATTAGAAGAAATATTTAGTCGAATAGGAGAGAAAAAAGAATATTGTTTTTACAAGTTCTTTAAAGCTTTAGCAAATGATTTAAATAGTAATAAGGAGAAAGTTTTAGATGAAATAGTAGAGGATAATTTATTTATTTTAACTAATGAAACATATTTACAAAACAAGGAGGTGGACGAGTTAAAAACGCTGATACTTATTTTAGGTAAAAGTGATGTTACATCTCAAGAAAGAATGATAAACCTTAGTGTAGAAAATTTAAAGAATTTAACTACAGATAGTAAAGAAGATATAAGCAAAAAAGGAAATTTGTACAAGCAACTTATTATGTTTTTAGGAATAGGGATAGGAATAATTTTAATATAGGAGGATAATCATGGATATAACTTTAATATTAAAAGTTGCAGGTGTAGGAATATTAATATCGGTGCTTAACATGGTTTTAGAGAAGGCAGATAGGAAAGACTGGGCAACTTTTACTAACTTAGCAGGTGTAATTATAGTTTTAGGAATAGTATTAACTGAAATAAGTGATTTATTTAATACTGTTAGAACAATGTTTCAGCTTTACTAAAGAGGAGGGATTATCTTGGAAGTAATGCAGTTAGTAGGTATTGCTATAATTTCTACAACCCTCTGTTTAGTAATAAAAAAAGATAGACCAGAAATCGCAAATTTTATAGCTATAATTACAGGTGTAATTATATTACTATCTGTAATATTTAAATTAAACTTTATCATAGAGGGAATACAAGATTTAGCTAATAAAGCGAATATACCCAATATGTATATAACTTTAATAATAAAATTAATTGGTATTGCATATATTATGGAGTTTGCTATTCAACTTTGTAATGATTGTGGAGAAAAAAATATAGCATCAAAGTTAGAGTTTGGAGGAAAAGTGATAGTTATGACTATGTCATTCCCTATACTTTTATCAATAGTAGAAATGATATTAAATATAATACCATAGGAGAATGATTACTTATGAAAAAAAATAAATTAGTTATTTTTATTATCTTATTTATTGTATTTAATACATTTACAATGTGTTTTGCACAAGATAATGAAAATAGTGAGGATTACAAAGGAGCCCAAAGCAGTATTGATTCTTATATAGATAATCAACTTAGTAATATAAATATAAGTGAAATAGAAAAATATATAAGAGAAGATGTTGCGGTTCAAAATATAGATTTAAAACAATTTGTAAAAGGCCTAATTAGTGGAGAAAATAATATATTAGATTTATTTGATAAAGATAAAATCGTATCTACAATATTTAGTGAGTTTAAAACGAGTTTAAGAGTAGCAACTATAATTTTAGTACTAGCTTTATTATCTTCTATATTAAAAAGCTTAGAAAACTCATTTTCATCAGGAGATATAAGCAAAATAACAACTTATATTATATTTATTACTATGGTATCTCTTACTTTGATTGGATTTAAGGATGTCTTAAGTATTTGCTATAAAACTATAGATAACACAATCGAACTAATGCAAGTATTAATGCCAATATTAATAACATTTCTAACTTTAATGGGATTTTCAATAACATCAACAGCTTTAAACCCAATATTTTTAGGTGGAGTAACTTTAATAAATATTATTTTTAAAAAGTTTATGTTTGCATCTATAACAATAGCATTTTCAGTTCTAATAATAAATAATTTATCAAAAAGTATAAAGTTAAATAAACTAGCATCTTTCATAAAAAATATAAATATAGTTACTATAGGAGCTATGTTTACTGTGTATTTAGGATTAGTATCTATTCAAGGAATATATGTAACCAGCTTTGATAAGTTTAGTGTAAAAACAGCTAAATTTGCAATTGGAAATTTTATTCCTGTAGTTGGAGGATTTGTATCAGATTCAGTAGATATATTACTATCTTCATCTCAACTTATAAAAAATGTTTTCGGAGGAATAGGACTAGTTTTATTAGTTGGTATTTGTTTAATACCAATTATAAAAGTATTATCAGTAATAGTTGTATATAAGGCAGCTGCAATTGTAGTAGAGCCTGTAGGTGAAGATGGAATGTCTAGTTTTTTGAATGATGTATCAAACTTAATGATTATAATGCTTGCTTGTGTAATTGCTATTATGATTATGTTTTTTGTTACTGTTGCAATACTAACATCAATAAGTGCAGTAACTCAATAGGGGGGAACTTTATGATGGAAGGTTTGAAGTCGTGGATTATAACAATTTTGATAGGTGCATTTATAGTAGGTATAGTCGATATGATATTACCAAAATCTAAAATGAAACCATATATAAGTGTTGTAGTAAATTTTATATTTGTATTTATAGTTATAACTCCCATAATTAATTTTTTCTCAGGAAACACTTCTTTAGAAGATAAAATCTTAAAGGTAATGAGCGACTATAATAAAGAATATTTAGAAAGTAGCAATAATCTTGCAAGTAAAAGCGGAACTAATAGTTTAGTTAATGGATATGAAGATGGATTAAAAGAAGTGTTAAAGTTAAAGCTAGACGAATATGGATATGATCTAGAAGATATAGAGTTTGACGGATCGGATATTAGTAATATAAAACTAAAAGAAAAAAATATTAGTAATAAAAGTGAAAAAGAGGACATACAATCTAATGAAAAAGAAAAAACTGAACAAGTATTTAACGAAGATGAAGGTGATAAAAAAGAATTAGAAGGAAATCTAAAAGAAGATGAACTTAAAGAAGACTTAGTCAAAATACTTGATGTTTCAATTGAAACTATAGAAATTGATTAATAGGGGTTGAGTAAATGTTTAAAAACTTAAATGAAAAAGATAAAAAAAAGATATACTCTCTATTATCTTTGGGAATTATTTGTGTACTAGCTTTAATAATAATATCTTGTATTCCTGATAATAAAAATATAAGCGACAATAATGATACATCACAAGCACAAGAGCCAAATACACAAGAAGTAAAATCTAGTGAAGAAGAAGATTTAGAAAAAAAATTGCAAAAAATATTATCTAAAATTAGTGGAGCTGGAGACGTAGATGTAATGATCACATTTGAATCAAGTGAAGAACAAGAACCAGCATATAATAGCAATACTACAACTGAGACAACTCAAGAAAAAGACTCTCAAGGTGGTGAAAGAACAGTTACAACTGAAAGTGAAAATAAAACAATGATAACTTCAAGTTCAAATACTCCAATTATATTAAAGACTAACGAAGCTAAAGTTAAGGGTGTAATAGTTGTTTCAAGCGGAGCAACGGATTCTAAAGTAAAAGAAACGCTTTATAGTGCAGTCCAAACAGCATTACAAATACAAGGGCATCAAGTTGAGATTTACTCAAAATAAATAAATATATATATAACCGGGGGGATAAAAATGAAATTTAATTATAAAAACAGAGGATTTGTAGTAATAACATTATCAGCTATGTTAGTTGTTGTTGGGGTGGCAAATTATCAACTTAGCAAGAAGTCAGCGTTAGGTGTTTCAGAAGAATTTAAAGCTTATGAACAAGCACAACTAGATAAAAACTCAGATAAGAGTGATAGTACAGAAGTTGGTATAGTAGATAGTAATTCAATTAAAGAAAGTGCTGATACTACGGATACTAATACTAGCCAAGTTGAAGAGAAGGTAACTGAAACAAGTAAAGAGATAGAAGAACAATTAACATCAGAAGCAAATATGCAAAAATCTTCATACATATTAGACATGAAAATGACTAGAGAAAAACAAAGAAATGATTTAGCAGAAGACTTAAATGAAATGATAAACAATCCATCAACATCAGAAGAAACAAGAAAAGAAGCTTCTGAGATGAAATTAAAATTAGTTAAAGATCAAGAAACTGAATTAAAAATAGAAAACTTGTTAAGCACAAAAGGATTTGAAAATGCTTTAGTATACATAAATGATGATGTAGTAAATGTAGTCGTAAATGAAAATGAATTAGAAAAAGAAGATGCAGCTAAAATATTTGACTTAGTAGCAGAACAATCTGGTGTAAAATATGAAAATATAAAAGTAATGAATAATAAAAGTGAATAATATTATGTAAAAAATCATATTGATTAGAAAAATAATAAAGTGGTTAATATATAAATATATTATAGTTGAAAATAATCCTCAGAATTTACTGAGGTTTATTTTCTTGCAAAGTTTAATAGTATTTGGTATTATAAATATAAAATAGTTCCTTAAATAGGGGGTAAGTATTTATCATGGAAAATAATAATTTTGGACAAGTTAAAATATCTAATGATGTAATAGCTACTATAGCAGGCCTTGCTGCACTAGAAGTTGAAGGCGTAGAGACTATCACAACTTTTACGGACAAACTATTAAAAAACAATAATGGTGTAAAGATACAAATAGAAGACGAGGACGTTAACTTAGATATAATGGTATTAATAGATTACGGAATATCAATACCAGATATAGCTTTAAAGATACAAGAAAATGTAAAAAATACTGTTGAAACAATGACAGGATTAAAAGTTTCTCAAGTAAATATACATATTCAAGGAATTAGCTTCAAGAAAGAAAAAACTGAGCTAGAAGAAGCAAGGAAAGAAGCAAAGATTGCAAAAAAAGAAGCTAAGAAAGAAGAATCTAAGAAAAATTAATATGGACCCTCTGAAAAATCAGAGGGTTTTTTATTGCAAAACGTATATAATAAAGACTGAAGGAGGATTTGACTGATGAAAAAAGAAAATATATCAAGAAAAGTAACTAGTAGAGAATATACAATGAAATTAATCTACCAAACTAGCATAACAAAAGAGGACGTAGAGGATTTAGACATGTTAGTTGATCAATTCATAGAAAATAATGAAGAATACATCTTAAATAGATATGAGGAGTTAAGACTACAACACTCAAACAATCCAGAGTTATGTTTAGATGGTATAAATATAGACGAAGCAATAGATAAAGAATACATAAAGAAAATATGTGTAACATTAGAAGAAAAAAATGAAATGATAGATGCTTTAATTAACTCTAATGCAAAAAACTGGACGGTAAATAGAATAGCAAAAGTAGACTTAGCTATATTAAAATTAGCTATAGCTGAAATAATTGCAATAGATGATGTACCACAAAAGGTTTCTGTAAATGAAGCGATAGAACTTGCAAAAATATACTGTGATGATAAATCTCCTAAATTTATAAATGGTATATTAGGAAGCGTTATAAGTGAACTTGAAGCAAAATAATATAATAATCGGAATTGATACTAGCTGCTATACAACTTCTATAGCAGCTATATCTTTAGATAAAGAAGTAATATTTAATAAAAAAATAATGCTTAAAGTTAAAGATAATTCAAATGGATTAAGGCAAAGTGAAGCTGTTTTTCAGCATATTAACAATTTAGGTGAAATAAGCAGTGAAATAAGTTCTATAATTGAAAAATATAATGTATGTGGTATATGTGCATCAACAAAACCAAGACCAGTAGAAAAATCATATATGCCTGTTTTTACTGTTGGTAGTAATTTTGGAAGATTATTTAGTACCTTAAATAATTGTCCTTTTTATGAAACTACTCATCAAGAGAATCATATTGAGGCAAGCCTTTTAACTAATATGATTAAAAATAAAAATAAGTTTTTATCTGTACATATGTCTGGAGGAACAACTGAAATTCTTTTAATAAATAATAACGGTTTAAATTATGATATAGAAATAGTTGGTGGAACTAAGGATGTAAGTTTTGGACAGCTTATAGACCGAATCGGAGTTAAAATGGGATATAAGTTTCCAGCAGGAAAATATTTAGATGAAAATGCTATGAATTGTAATGAAAGAATAGAATATGGACTAAAGACATCTGTAAAAGAAGGATATATGAATTTATCTGGTATAGAGAATCAGATAAATAAAATTATAAATGATTATAACCAAGAATATATAAGTAAATTATTATTAGATACTATATCTAGAAATATAATAAAATCTATATTATATATAAGCCAAAAGTGCAATGTAGATGAAGTTGTGTTTGCAGGTGGAGTATCTGCAAGTAAATATGTATCTAATAAGGTTAAAAATGAATTAAGGAAGAATAAAATAGAATCATATTTTACTAAAAGTGAATATTCAACTGATAATGCAGTAGGATGTGCAATAATAGGTTTAAAAAACTTTTACTTAGGAGAGTAGATATGAAATTAAGAGCCTTAGATATAAGTGAAGCAAATTCATATATAAAAAGAATTCTAATAAATGACCCAATATTATATAACCTTAAAGTAAAAGGCGAAATATCAAACTTAAAAATACATAGCAGTGGAAATGTGTATCTTTCGTTAAAAGATCAAAACTCTAAGTTAAACTGTGTTATATTTAAAAATAATTATGATAAAAGTATGGATTTACATGATGGTATTAAAATAATTGCTAGTGGATACATATCTGTTTATGAAAGAGATGGATCTTACCAATTATATATAAACTCAATTGAAATAGAGGGAGTAGGAAATCTTTATATAGAATTTAATAAATTAAAAGAAAAATTAAGTAAAGAAGGTTTATTTGATCATAGATATAAAAAAGCCATACCTAAAATACCAAAAGCAATAGGTGTAGTTACTTCTCCTACAGGCGCAGTAATAAGGGATATAATAAATGTTATAAAAAGAAGGTATCCTAAAATTGATATAAAGCTATATCCAGTAAATGTACAAGGAGCCAATTCTGCAAATGATATTTGTGAAGGAATTAAATTTTTTAACAATATGAAAAATGTAGATACTATAATTGTAGGTAGAGGTGGAGGATCAATAGAAGAACTTTGGTCTTTTAATGAAGAAATCGTTGCTAGAGAAGTGTTTAATTCTCAAATACCAATAATATCAGCAGTAGGACATGAAACAGATTTTACAATATGTGACTTTGTATCTGATATGAGAGCTCCGACTCCTTCAGCAGCAGCAGAAATAGCAACCCCATCTTTAAATGATTTAGAGTTTAAATTAAATAATATAAAAAATAGAATGAATAAATCTTTAAATAGCCAGGTTCAAATAGATAAACATAGGTTAAATTCAGCCTTTGAAAAGATAAATAATTACCTAGAATCATACATAATAAAAGATAATATTATACAATTAGACAAAATATATGATAAAATAAATTTTGAAGTCGAAAATAATCTTAAGTTTGAGAAGCAAAGATTAGCTAATACTGGAGCTATACTTCATAACTTGAGTCCGCTATCTACAATAGATAGAGGATATAGTATAGTTCAAAAAGAAGGTAAAGTTATAAATAGCATTAAAGAAGTAAAATTTAAAGATGATATAGATATAATATTAAAAGATGGAAATGTAGAATGTATTATAGAAAAAATAATAAGTAAAAAAGAGGTATAGATATGGATTTAACATATGAACAAGCTTATACAAAATTAGAAGGAATTTTAGAAAAGCTAGAGTCTAAGGGTGCAAGCTTAGATGAATCATTAAGTTTATATGAAGAAGGAATAAGTCTTTATAAATATTGTAATAAATTACTGGAAGATGCTCAATTAAAAATAAGTAAATTTAATGCCCTAGGAGTAGAAGAAGACTTAGATATGAGGGAGGAATAAGTATGGAATTCAAAGAGTCTCTAAAAGAAAAATCTAAATATATAGAATCTTTATTAAATGAATATATGCCAAAAGAAGAAGGATATCAAGCAACTATAATGAAAGCTATGAACTATAGTTTAAAAGCTGGTGGAAAAAGATTAAGACCAATTTTAACTTTAGAGGCTTGTAAAATAGTAGGAGGAAATGAAGAAGATGTACTACCATTTGCTGTAGCTATAGAAATGATACATACTTACTCACTAATACATGATGACCTTCCAGCCTTAGATAATGATGATTTAAGAAGAGGAAAACCTACTAATCATAAGGTTTTTGGAGACGCAATGGCAGTTCTTGCTGGAGATGCACTTTTAAATTACGCTTTTGAAGTAATGTTATCTAATTCAATAAATAAAGAAAATCCACAAAAATACTTAAGAGCAATTAACGAAATTGCAAAAAGTTCGGGTATACACGGTATGATAGGTGGACAAGTTGTAGATGTTGAAAGTGAAAATAAGACAATATCTAAAGATAAATTGGATTTTATCCATTTAAATAAAACTGCTGCGATTATTATTGGATGTATGAGGGCGGGTGCAATAATAGGTAATGCTAATGCAGAAGAATTGGAAAAAATAACTAGATATGGAAGGAATATAGGATTATCATTCCAAATAGTTGATGATATATTAGATATAATTGGCGATGAGTCTAAGCTTGGTAAACATGTAGGTAGTGATATAGAAAATCATAAGTCAACATACCCATCAATACTAGGGTTAGATGAATCAAAATTAGTTGCGAAACAACTTATTGATGAAGCTAAAGAAAATATTAAAGGTTTAAAAGAAGACAGTGGATTTTTAGATGGTTTGGCCGATTATATCATAGATAGAGAGTATTAAGGAGGAAAAATGAACTTTTTTTCAGAAATTTTTAGCAACAAAGTTTTAGGCATAAGTATATTCGCTTGTTTTTTAGCTCAATTCATAAAAATATTTACAGGAAAATCAAAACGTATAGATCTAGCTAGAATACTTACATCTGGAGGGATGCCGAGCTCTCATAGTTCTTTTGTAACAAGCTTGGCAACATTAGTTGGGTTAGAAAGAGGATTTAACTCTACAGACTTTGCAATAGTTGTAGTATTTGCTTTAATTATAATGTATGATGCATCTGGAGTTAGAAGAGCAGTAGGAAAGCAAGCAACAATATTAAATCAAATAGTAGATGATGTACATCATGGAAAACATATTGAGCAAGAAAAGCTAAAGGAGTTGATAGGACATACTCCTGTAGAAGTATGGATGGGGGCTATATTAGGAGTATTAGTAGCTCTAGTGATGGCATAAAATTGAAAAAAATAAGTTTATATGATATAATTTCTAATGTTTTATAAATAAGTTATAAAATGAATATATCTTAGGCAATAATAAGATATATTCATTTTTCTAACTACATAGAAACTATATGTGTTATTTGGTCTTCTATGGAAGACTTTTTTATATATAAGGGAATTATAAAAAATAGTATAAAGTATTTATTAGTTATAAATAATCGGTTTTATAAAATAAATCAAATAAAAGGTGAAGGTAAATGTATAAATATTTAGATAAAGTAAACTGTCCTAAAGACATAAAAAGCATGACAAATGAAGAACTAGATATACTTGCTAAAGATATAAGAAAATTTTTAGTTAAGTCAGTTTCTAAAACTGGAGGACATTTAGCATCTAATTTAGGTGTAGTGGAATTAACACTGGCTCTTCATAAGGTTTTTGAAAGTCCAACAGATAAAATTATCTGGGATGTAGGACATCAGTCTTATGTACATAAAATCCTTACAGGAAGAAAGGATAGTTTTGATACATTAAGACAATTTGAAGGCTTAAGTGGTTTTCCGAAGGAAGTAGAAAGCCCTCACGATATATTTGATACAGGTCATAGTAGTACATCTATTTCGGTAGGTTTAGGAATCGCATGTGCAAGAGATATAAAAAAGGAAGATTTTAATGTGATTTCAGTTATAGGAGATGGTTCAATAACTGGAGGTATGGCTCTTGAGGCTTTAAACAACTTAGGTTATTTAAATACAAACATGATAGTAATACTTAATGATAATGAGATGTCAATAGATAAAAATGTAGGAGCTATGTCTAGATACCTATCAAGTATAATAAGAAATTCAACTATGAATAAGGTAAAAGATGAAGTAGAAAAAATATTTACGGTTACATCTGCAGGTAATTTAATATATAAAACAGCAAGCAAAGTAAAAGATAGTATTGTAAGTCAATTTACACCACAACAATGTGAATTATTTGAGGCTATGGGAATAAAATACTATGGACCTATAGATGGACATAATATTAAAGAACTTACTGAAATATTAAATAAAGCTAAAAATAAGCAAGGTCCTGTTTTGCTTCATGTAATAACTAAAAAAGGTAAGGGCTATAAATATGCAGAAGAACAGCCGGATAAATATCATGGTGTTTCAAAGTTCGATATAAAAGAAGGTGTAAAACCATCATCGACCAAGTCTATATCTCAAGCTGTTGGTGAGAAGTTAATTAATATGGCAAAAAAAGATAATAAAATTGTAGCTATAACTGCTGCAATGCCATCAGGTACAGGGTTAGATTTATTTGAGAAAGAATTTCCAAATAGATACTATGATGTAGGCATTGCAGAACAACATGCCGTTACATTTGCCTCAGGACTAGCAAAAGAAGGAATGAAACCTTATTTTGCAGTGTATTCAACATTTTTACAAAGGGGATTTGATCAATTAGTACATGATGTATGTATAACTAAAAAAAATGTTACTTTCTTAATTGATAGAGCTGGTTTAGTAGGAAATGATGGTGAAACTCATCATGGAATGTTTGATTTAAGTTACTTAAATATTGTTCCTAATATAACTGTAATGGCTCCTAAAGATAGTAAAGAATTAGAACTAATGATGGATTTATCTTTAGAAGTTAATGGACCTGTTGCAATAAGATACCCAAGAGGAAATGCTTATTACCTAAATAAAGGAGAATATAATAATTTAAAAGTCGGAAAGTATGAAGTTATAGATGAAGGTGAGGATATAGCTGTATTAGCAATTGGAAATATGGTAAAGCATGCATTAGAAGCAAAAGAGTTGCTTATAAATGAAAATATAAATCCTACTATAATTAATGCTAGATTTTTAAAGCCTATGGATGAAGAATTACTTCATAAAGTATGTAAAGAACATAAAAAAATAATAACAATTGAAGATAATACATTATCCGGTGGTTTTGGAAGTAGAATAAATAACTTTATTATAAATAATAATTATGATGTTAAAGTTGAAAATATAGGAATTAATGATACCTTTGTAGATCAAGGTAATTCAGATAAGCTGTATGAAGCAGTAGGTTTATCACCAAAATGTATTGCTTCTAGAATAAAAAAATTATAGTGTGGAAGGTAGTTTTATGAAAAAAAGAATAGACGTATTATTAGTAGAGCAAGGATTTTTTGAAAGTAGAGAAAGAGCAAAGAAAGCTATAATGGCAGGTCTTGTTTTTGTAGATAATCAAAGATGTGATAAAGCTGGTGTAGATGTAAAAGAAGACGCCAAAATAGAAGTAAAAGGCAATCCTATACCTTATGTTAGTAGAGGTGGATTAAAGCTTGAAAAAGCAATGAAAAACTTTGGACTAACACTAGATGGAAAGGTTTGTATGGATATAGGTGCATCAACAGGAGGATTTACAGATTGCATGCTTCAAAATGGTGCGACAAAAGTATTCTCTATAGATGTTGGATATGGTCAGCTTGCTTGGAAATTAAGACAAGATGAAAGAGTTGTTTGTATGGAGAGAACAAACATAAGACATGTTACTATAGAAGATACAAAGGAATTTGCAGATTTTGCATCTATAGATGTTTCTTTTATATCTTTAAAATTAGTTTTACCTAAAGCTAAAGAATTAGTTAGACCAGGAGGTCATGTAGTTGCTTTAATAAAACCACAATTTGAAGCTGGAAGAGAAAAGGTCGGGAAAAAAGGTGTTGTAAGAGAAAAGTCTACACATATAGAGGTAATAGAGATGATATCTGAGTTTGCAGTGGGAATAGGATTCTCTATATTAGATTTAGATTACTCACCTATAAAAGGTCCAGAAGGTAATATTGAGTACTTAATATACTTACAAAATTCAAATGATGGATATGAGTTTAATAAAGAAGATTATGATAAAAAAGTATTAAAAGTAGTTGAAGATTCTCATAATTTAAATAAATAAAAATTATACTTAAATAAAGGGGGATTTTAAAGTGATCCTTGAATTGTATATGAAAAATTGTGCCTTAGTAGAAGAATTAAGGTTAACAATTGATGAAAATTTAAATATATTAACGGGAGAAACTGGTTCAGGTAAATCCATAATAATAGATGCTCTAGGTTTATGCTTAGGCGAAAAATATGATAGATCGTTTTTGAGAAAGGGTACAGAAAAAGGAATCGTTGAAGCTATATTTTCTTCAGAGAGTGTTCACTTAAAGGGTGTTCTTGATAAATATGATATAGAGCTAGATGAAGATAATTTACTAGTTATAACTAGAGTAATATATAGCGATGGAAAAAGTGTAGCTAGAGTTAACGGTAGAACTTTAAAGCTATCAGTTTTAAAAGAAATTGCAACTACTCTAATAGATATTCATGGTCAACATCAAAATCAAGCTTTATTTAATAAAGAAACTCATTTACAATTTTTAGATTTATTTGGTGAAAATGAATTAATAGATTTGAAAAATGAGTATAAGGATATGTATCAAGAATACACTAAAGTTAGACAAGCTCTTAACACTTTAACTGAAAATAAGGATGATATGCAAATACAAAGAGAAATAGACTTATTAAAGTTTCAGATAAATGAAATTGAGTCAGCTAATTTAAGCAAAGATGAGTATGAAGATTTGCTTAAGCAAAGGGATGTATTTAGAAATAGTGAAAAAATATATAGTAATTTAAACTTAAGCTATCAACATTTATATGAAGGTAGTGTAAATGCTGTAGATTTAATAGGTAATGCATCTAAAGAATTAAGTTCTATTTCGGAATATGATAAAGTATTAAGTGAATATAATGAAAATGTTGAAAGAATAATGTACGAACTACAGGATATATCTAGAGAAATAAGAAATTATAAAGATAGCATAGATTTTGAACCATATGAATTAGAGCAAATAGAAATAAGAATAGATGAAATTAATAATTTAAAAAGAAAATATGGAAACTCGATAGAAGAAATATTTGATTTTTATGAAAAAACTAAAGATAGATTAAATGAAATTTTAAATAGAGATGAAAAAGTGGATCAACTAAAGAAAGAAATACTTAAACTTGAAAAAATACTTAAAAATAAAGCTGAAAATTTAAGTATAGCTAGAAAAAAAGTTGCGTCAAATTTAGAAGAAGTACTTCTAGTAGAGTTAAAAAGTTTAAATATGAAAAATGTAGTATTTAAAGTTAACTTTGAGGATTGTAACTTTACTTCAGAAGGTAAAGATGATGTGGAATTTATGATATCATTTAACCTTGGAGAAGATATTAAGCCAATATACAAAGTTGCATCTGGAGGAGAAATGTCTAGATTTATGTTGGCATTTAAAACTATATTATCAGATATAGATCAAATAGATACATTAGTATTTGACGAGATAGATACGGGTATAAGTGGTATAGCAGCGCAAATAGTAGGTGAAAAGTTATCACAAATAGCTAGGAAAAAACAGATAATTTGTATAACTCACTTACCTCAAATAGCAGCAAATGCAGATACTCATTATTGTATAGAAAAAAATACATCGAATGAAAGAACATTTACAAGTATAAGAAAACTAGATCATATCCAAAAACGTGATGAAATAGCTAGACTTATTGCAGGTAGCAATATAACTGAAAAAACAATAGAACATGCCAGTGAGATTATAGAATTGGCAAAAAAATAAGGAGTATTAGATACTCCTTATTTTTTATAATTTAAGTTATAAAATAATCAGTATTTGCATAAAAATTTACAATTAAGGAACTATAAAAACATAAATAGAAAATTTAGGAGAATACAAATGTTAGATGTGAAAAAAAATATTAAGTTTATATGTCGTACTCTATTTATGTTTTTTATTATAGGCATCTTAATGTATTTTAGTACGAATAGTGAGAATTTAAGTATAGAAACTATAAATGCTCTAAACAGTGATATTGATAAAAAATACGTATATCCATTAGGTAATGTTGTTGGTATTAGAGCAAGTACAGATGGAGTTTTAGTTATAGGATACGAAGAAGATGATATTGAGTATATAGGAGGGCTTAAGATTGGAGATATTATAAATAAAATAAATGGTGAAAATATTGATAATAGTCGCGATGTATCTAATATACTTAATAATTTAAAGGCTGATGAAATAAAAGTAGGATTTATAAGAAATAATGAATATAAGGAAGAAAATATTAAAGTTAAATATGAAGATAATACATATAGATTAGGATTATGGGTTAGAGATAAGGTTTCAGGCATAGGTACTATGACCTTTTATGATCCAAGTAGTGATACTTTTTTTGCAATAGGTCATGCTATTACAGATGTAGATACGAATAAACTTTTAAAAATAAAAGAAGGATATTTGTATAATGCGAATAATTTAGATATTATAAAGGGAAATTTACAGACAGTTGGTAAAATAAATGCAGAATTTGATTTAAGTCAAGCAATTGGTGAATTTAATAATAACTCTAATTTTGGAATTTATGGAAATTTATTAGGAAAGGCAAAGGTGAATAGTAATATAATAGAACTAGGAAAAGAAGAAGATGTAAAAATTGGAGATGCTGTAATTCTTTTCGAAGATGAAAATAGAAATATAAGAACATATGATATAGTAATAGAAAAAATAATATCTAATAATAGCTTAGATAGAGATATGGTGATAAAGGTTACTGATAAAGACTTGATTAATTATACAGGTGGTATAGTTCAAGGTATGAGTGGAGTTCCAATAATACAAAATAATAAACTTATAGGCAGTATAACTCATGTTTTTAAGAATAATCCGAAAAAAGGATATGGCATTTTTATAAGTGAAATGATACAATGAAAAATAGAAGAGAAAATTTAAATTATTATGAAGGATTATAATTTTACTATGTCGAATTATATTTTAGAATAAAAATAGATTTTCTGTAGGTAAAAGAGAATGTTTTATTAATGGGGGGAATTTTAGTGAACGAAAAAATAAAAATAGTTTTAGCTGATGATAATAAAGACTTTTGTCAAGTTTTAAAGGAATATCTATCAAATGAAGATGATATAGAAATCTTAGGGATTGCTAAGGATGGAATTGAAGCATTAGACTTAGTTAAGAGAACACAACCAGATTTATTAGTACTAGATGTAATAATGCCACATTTAGATGGATTAGGAGTTATAGAAAAATTAAATGCAATGGACATACCAAAAATGCCAAAAATAATAGTTCTATCTGCAGTTGGTCAAGATAAGATAACTCAAAGTGCTATAAATTTAGGTGCTGATTACTATATAGTAAAACCTTTTGACTTTGTAATATTTATAAATAGAATAAGAGAGTTAGTATCTAATAAGACTGCTCATATAGAGCCTAAATCTAGAGTTAATAGCGATATACAAATGACTAGAAGTGATTTTGTTAAAAATTCTGGGAACATAGAAACAGAGATAACTAATATAATACATGAAATAGGTGTACCAGCTCATATAAAAGGATATTTATATTTAAGAGAAGCTATAAAAATGGTAATAGACAATGTTGAACTTTTAGGAGCAGTAACAAAAGAATTATACCCAAGTATAGCTAAGAAGTTTAATACTACACCAAGTAGAGTAGAAAGAGCTATAAGACATGCAATAGAAGTTGCATGGAGCAGAGGTAAGGTAGACACAATAAATCAATTATTTGGTTATACTGTACATAATACAAAAGGAAAACCAACAAACTCAGAATTTATAGCTATGATTGCTGATAAATTAAGATTAGAACATAGTATGGTAAAATAATTTTATATATTTAGACTAAATAAGCCTTCTCATAAAAGAAGGCTTATTTTTTAGTATAAAGCATAAAATAAGTGTAGAAGTGTTAGTAAAATATTTAAATATTCCATATAATTAATAACATTAAATGAAAATCAAGGAGATATAAAATGGAAATTTATTTACCCCAAAAAGTTAAATTTATAATAGATAAGATGTATGAAAATGGATATGAAGCATTTATAGTAGGGGGATGTGTAAGAGATAGTATACTTGGAATAAAGCCTAATGATTATGATATAACTACCAATGCCCAGCCAAAAGATATAATCAATATCTTTAAAGATTTTAAAATTATAGATAATGGTATAAAGCATGGTACTGTAGGAGTTATAATAGATAAGGAAATATATGAAATAACTACTTATAGAATTGAAGGTGAGTATGAAAATAATAGAAAGCCTAAAGATGTAGAATTTACTACAAATATTTATGAGGATTTAAAAAGAAGAGATTTTACTATAAATGCAATAGCATATAATGATAAAGTAGGAATAATAGATAAATTTGATGGAATAAAAGACTTAAGAAGAAAAGTAGTACAAACAGTGGGAAATCCAGATGAAAGATTTAATGAGGATGGATTAAGATTAATAAGAGCTATAAGATTTAGTAGCAAATTAAACTTTACAATAGAAGAAAAAACATTAAAGAGCATATATAAAAATGCTGATATTATAAAAAAGATAAGTAAGGAAAGAATTACAGAGGAATTTTCTAAGATGGTTTTAAGTGATAATCCTCAAAATATAATTCTTTTATATAAAACTGGTATATTTAAATCAATAGGAATTTATTCATACATTAGTGAAAATGGATATAAAGAGTTTGAATCTAGCTTAAATTTATTAAAGTTTTGTCCAAATAATTTAGTAGAAAGAATGGCAATGTTAGAATATATAATTAAGCAAAATAAAGTTCCTTCAAGAAGCATAATTAATACATTAATTTATTCTAACAAATTTAAAGATGAATGTGGAAATATGGTTAATTATATGTTAATGGAATATGATAACATAGATTCTGTAAATATAAAATTAATTTTAAATAAAGTTGGTCCAAAGCTTTTACTTAAAGCTTTAGAATTAAAAAGGTATTTTATAAAATAACTTATATAATACTAAGAGCAATTCTAATATAAAAGAAAAAAATTTTATATTAGATAATATTATAAATAGAGTTATAAAAATAGAACAAAATAAAGAGTGTTATAAGTTAAAAGATTTAAATATTAACGGAAGGGATTTAGAAAATATTGGATATAGAGGCAAAGAAATAGGTGAGAAATTAAATATATTATTATCTAAAGTTATGTCAAATCCAAAATTAAATGAAAAAGAAATTCTTATAAATTTAGTTTAATCTGTATATGAAATATTAAGGTATTGAATATAAAAATGATAAATGTAAAATTTAATAAATGAGTATATAAAAATGTACGAATTTTAGCTAGTGTATAAAAAAATGTTAAAATATTTCTTTTATTGATAAATAATGCTATAATGTAATTTGATTTTAAAAGATATCGGAGGTTAAAATATGAGAGTCGAAGCCCCTATTAAGGTAGATAGAAAGACTAAAAGGCTTGCGAAAAGACTTACCGGAGGAGAAATTGCAGTAATAAATCACATGGATATCGATGAAGTTGCTGCCAACTCTTTAGTAGAAGGAAAAATTAAGCTAGTTATAAATGCAGCACCATCTATAAGTGGTAGGTACCCTAATAAAGGGCCAGGAATATTAACTGAAAAAAACATACTGATAGTTGATAATATAGGTGAAGAGTTATTTAATGAACTAGAAGAAGGTCAGGTTATAGAAGTTATAGATGGGCAAATTTATAAGGATGGAAAACTTGTAGGAAGTGGTGAACTTTTAGATAAAAAAGCTGTTTCACAAAAAATAAAATTAGCATATGAAAACTTAGGAGTTGAATTAGATAAGTTTATAGATAATACAATCGATTATGCAAAAAAAGAAAAAGGATTTATTTTAGGAGAAGTAGAAATTCCGAAAGTAAAGACTGACTACAAAAATAAACATGTCCTTATTGTTGTAAGAGGTCAAGACTATAAAGAAGATTTAAGTGCAATAATATCTTATATAGAAGAAATGAAACCAATACTTGTAGGAGTAGATGGTGGAGCTGATGCTTTACTTGAATTTGGATACACTCCAGATGTTATTGTTGGAGACATGGATAGTGTAACAGATGAAGCCTTAAAAAAAGCAAAAGAAATAGTTGTACATGCATATACTGATGGTAGAGCACCAGGACTAAAAAGAGTTCAGGACTTAGGATTAGATGCTATAGTTTTCCCAGCTCCAGGTACAAGTGAAGATATAGCTATGCTTACAGCATATGAATATAAGGCAGAACTTATAGTAGCTGTAGGAACTCATTCAAATATGATAGACTTCCTTGAAAAAGGTAGAAAAGGTATGGCTAGTACTTTTTTAGTAAGATTAAAAATAGGATCAAAACTTATTGATGCAAAGGGTGTTAACTTATTGTATAGAAGCAGATTAAAGCTAAAGTATATATTTGCATTAATATTAACAGCTTTATTTCCAATATTAATAGTTGCATCTTTTTCACCGAGTGTGAAACAATTTGTACATTTAATGCAGCTAAAGTTTAGGTTATTACTACAAATGTAGGTTTAGGAGGATTAAGATGCATATAAATATGAAGTATTATATAGTAACAATAGGTGCTATATTCATATCACTAGGAATAGGTATATTAGTAGGTTTTAATTTAAATTATGATCAAGAATTAAGTAAACAACAAGCTCAAATAATAGATGATTTAGATGCTAAATTTGAAGATTTAAGAAAAAATAATAATGAATTAGAGGCACTATTAAAAGATACAAATGCAGAATATGATGAATTAGTAAATTATATTAATAATAATTCAGACAAACTAATATCAGAAGAACTAACGGATCAAAATATAGGTATAATATCTATAAATAATAATATAAATAACGAATATATAGAAAATTGTATAGGTAAAGCAAATGGAAATATAGTATTTAATATAAATTTAAATAGTAATATAACAGATAAAACGACTTTAAAAGAAATATCAACTAAGCTTGGTACAGAAATTAATAGTACAGAAGAATTAATAGCTTATATTTCTGATTGCTTAAAAGATGATAATTCAAAAGAAACATTAGAATATTTACAAGAATTAAAAGTTTTAGATTTAAATAAACTAGAAGATAATTATAGTGCATATACATCAGTAGTATTAAGTTCTGATGGAAATGCCAAAGATAATGAAGCTCAATTTGAATCAATAGACAAATTATTA
This sequence comes from Romboutsia sp. Marseille-P6047, assembly GCF_900604535.1. NCBI lineage: Bacteria > Bacillati > Bacillota > Clostridia > Peptostreptococcales > Peptostreptococcaceae > Romboutsia > Romboutsia sp. Marseille-P6047. The sequence continues at coordinate 145,232 of NZ_UWOT01000001.1, read as the reverse complement.
ATAGAAAAATTAAGAGAAGAAAAGAAAAATTTAGTTGCAGTAGAAAGTTTAGATACTAAAACATCTAATATAAAATTATATTCAGATAATAAAGTTACTACAATAGATAATATAAATCAAGGTAGTGGTCAACTAGCATTAGTGTTAGTTCTAAAGGATGGAAATGTTGTAGGCGATTTTGGAGTATCTGATACGGCTACAAGTTTAATACCATATAAGAAATAAGAAGGAGAGATAACTATGAATCCTTACATAAGTATAATAGTACCTGCTTATAATGAAGAATCTAGAATAAAAAATACATTAGAAGCTATAAAGAATATAAAAGAAATAAATGAAATAGTAGTTGTAGATGATGGATCAAGCGATAATACTACAAAAGTAGCATCAGAAGTTAACAGTGAAAAAATTGTAGTATTAAAATTAGATAAAAATAAAGGTAAAGGATATGCATTAAACTATGGTCTTAAAATAGCCATGAAGAATGCAGATATTATAGGATTTTTAGATGCAGATTTAGGTAGCTCAGCAAGTGATGTAAAAAAACTTATAGACCCTATATTAAATGATGAAGCTGATGTAGTAATAGCGAAATTCCCACCTGCAAAGAAAAAAGGTGGATTAGGATTTGTAAAGGGCTTAGCAAAAGATTCTGTATTTGAAATGACAGGTGTAGAATTAGACGCAACTTTATCAGGGCAAAGGTTATTTAAAAAAGAAGTTTTAGAAAAATTTAATGAGATACCATTTGGTTATGGTGTTGAAGTTGGTATGACCATAGATATATTAAAATATGGATATAAGATAAAAGAAGTATTAGTTAATATGACTCACAATGAAACTGGAAGAAATTTAAAAGGGTTTATTCATAGAGGAAAGCAATACTACCACATAAAGAAAGTTCTAAAGCAGAAAAAGAAAGAATGGAGGTAGTTAATTTTGAATAATTATATACTTTATATAGTATTGTTTTTAGTAGGTTTAATAGGTACATATGCTATTATTCCTTTATTTAAAAACTTACTTATAAATAGCAATGTTGTTAGACCAAATTATAAAAAAGATATGATACCTGTAAGTATGGGTATTGTATTTTTACCAATGATTATTATAAATAGTATAATACTAATTTATTTTACTAAAGATCCTAGAAATTTATTATATGTATTCGTATTTATATTTGGAATGATATCAATGTTCTTTGCAGGTATATTAGATGACATTATAGGGAATAGAGATGTTAGTGGATTAAAAGGACATTTCAAAAGTCTTTTTAAAGGAAATCTAACAACTGGAGGATTTAAAGCTGTATTTGGTGGATTTATAGGTATTTTAATATCATTATCTATTTCTAAGAGTATACCAAATATAATTATAAATACTCTAATAATAGCTTTATCAACAAATTTAATGAATTTATTGGATTTAAGACCAGGAAGAGCTATAAAAGTATACTTAGTAATTATAATATCAATATTTGTAACACTTACAGGATATATAAAGGTTTTACCATTACTTATACTTCCTAACGTATTAGCTTACTTTAATTTTGATTTAAAAGCGAAGGCTATGATGGGAGATACAGGATCAAATGTGCTTGGAATATCTATAGGTATACTAATGGTATTTGGATATTCTTTTAATATTAGGATTATCTGGTTAGTATTTTTAATTTTAATACATTTATTAACTGAAAAATACTCATTAACTAAAATAATAGAGAATAATAAAATTTTAAACTTTATAGATAAGTTAGGAAGGTAATCTTATGATAAGTAAAAGAATTGGTATAGTGGAAGAAATAATTGATAAAAGTGAAAATATAGATGATATAAGAGTTAATATAAATGGAAATATCCAAAAAGCATATAATTATCCTAAAATGAGTGGAGAAGTTAATGTAGGAGATGAAGTTATATTAAATACAACTGCTGTGGAACTAAGTTTAGGAACAGGTGGTTACCACTTCGTTATATCTAACTTAAATAATATAGAATCAAGCTTTACACCAGGTGGACATATTATGAAATTGAGATACACACCATTTCAAGTAAAAGTTGATTCAGTAGAAGAACAAGAAAGTAAATATCATGACTTAATAGAAGGTTTTAAAAGCTTAGATAATATGCCTGTTGTGGTAGGAACTTTACATAGTATGTTAACTCCATTTGTAGCATCTTTTAAAAGAAATAATCCTAATAAAAAATTAGTGTATATAATGACTGATGGAGCAGCACTACCTATATATTTAAGTAAAAATGTAGAGTCTTTAAAAAATAAAAAATTAATTGATGCAACAATAACTATAGGTAATGCATTTGGTGGTGACTATGAATGTATAAACATATATACGGCTTTAATAACTGCAAAAGAAGTATTAAATGCAGATGCAGTGTTTGTTAGTATGGGACCAGGGATAGCTGGAACAGGAACAAAGTACGGATTTACTGGTATAGAACAAGGTCCTATTTTGGACGCTGTTAAAAAACTAAATGGAAATCCAATTGCAATTCCTAGAATTAGTTTTGCCGACAAAAGAGAGAGACACAAAGGAATATCTCATCATAGCATTACAGTTTTAGACGACATTGTAAATGTGAAGGTGAATATACCTATAACTAAATATAGTGATGATAGCCTAGATAGAATTAAGGAGCAAATAAAGAGTAATAAATTAGATAGTAAGCACAACATAGTATATATCAATAACGATAGAACTAAGGAGGATCTAGAGTTCTTTAATCTAAAAGTAAGAAGTATGGGAAGAAATTATGATCAGGATAAGGAGTTCTTCCAAGCTGCAAGTACAGCAGCATATTACTTAATGGAGGTTTGTTATGATAGAGGAAAAGACTATTAGTAGTGACAGGGTATATACGGGGAAAACAATTAGTTTAAGAGTGGATACTGTAGAAGTACCGAACAGAGGTTACCAAAAAAGAGAAATAGTTGAACATAATGGGGCTGTAGGCATAGTTGCTATAACTAATGATAAAAAAGTTATATTAGTAAAACAATTTAGAAAAGCTATAGAAAAAGAATTATGGGAAATTCCCGCAGGTAAAATCGAAATAGGTGAAAATCCTAAAGAATGTGCTATTAGAGAATTAAAAGAAGAAACAGGGTATAGTGCAGAAAACATAAGATTAATTCATAAGTTTTATACATCTGCAGGATTTTCTAACCAAAAAATATATATTTTTTTAGCAGAGAATCTTATACCTGGAGATACAAATTTCGATGAAGATGAAGTTATAGAAGTTAAAGAATTTGATATTAATGATGTATATAATATGATAGAAAGAAATGAAATTGAAGATGCAAAAACTTCAATTGGAGTGTTAATAACAAAAGAATTAATATAAAAGGAATAACCTCCTCTTCTCTTACATAGTATTTTGTAGGATACAAGAGGAGGTTATAAATTTGAGAAGAACGTATGGAAGAAAAGTTTATTATGAGGAACTTAATAAGAAAATAATATTAGTTGGGATTTTATTTGTAGTATTCGTTATTATTGGGACATGCTTAAATAAAGTGTTACCAGGGTATGAAAACTCTATTAATGAATCTGTTAAATCTATTGAGAGATATTATAGCTCTAGAGAAAGCATAGTTATTAAAGATGTTATATTGTCAAATTTAAAATTAGACTTTAAATTTATGTCTATAATAGGTATACTTAATTTATTGGTAGTAACATTTCCAATATCAATTTTAATTTTTATGCTAAAAGGAGTATCAATAGGCTATACTATAAATAGCTGTATATTATTTTTAAAATATAAAAGTATAAAAGTTTTATTTGTAATTCTAATTAAGAATTTTGCATTAATTCCTGGTGCAATTATGCTTTTATTAATCTCATTTAATTATGCAAAAGAATTTATTAAAGCATTTAAAACTAATAATAAAAATAGCATGATATTTTTATTAAAACGATATTTATTAAATTTAATAATAATAATAATAGCTACATTATTTTTACAAGTAATATCAAACTTGATATTTATTAATATCTTACAATTCCTAGTCAAATAAAAGGAGTTTACCATGGACGTCGTAAAGGAATACATAAAATATATAAAAACTAAAAAAAAATTATCTGAGAATACTGTAGCATCGTATTTTACAGATATAAAAAAATATGTAGAATATTTAAATAGTAAAAATATAAATTTAGAAAATGTAGGGGAAAATGATATCATAGCATATTTGATAGAATTAGAAAGATGTAATATATCTGTATCAACTATATCAAGAATGATATCATCGATTAAATCTTTTCATGAGTATTTATTTTTTTATGGAAATAGTGATAATGACCCTGCTAGAAATATAAAAAAACCAAAGGTAAAAGTACAAAATGTAGATGTTTTAACTGAAGATGAGATTGATGCTTTATTAAATTTTACAAAGCTAGATACTCCAAAGCAAATTAGAGACAAAGCTATATTTGAAGTTTTATATGGAACTGGAATAAAAGTATCTGAACTAGTAGAAATGAATATGGTGGACTTTGACTTAGATATTGAATATATATATTGTAATTCTGGAAAGAATCAAAGAGTTATTCCTATTCCAGATATAACCAAAGTATATTTAGAAAAATATCTAAAAGAAAGCAGGCCTAAATTAGCTAATGAAAATGAAGATGCTTTATTTGTTAACTCTTTAGGAAATAGATTTACAAGACAAGGTCTTTGGAAGATTATAAAAAAATATGCAGTACAAGCTAATATAAATAAAAATATAAACCCTAGCATGCTTAGACACTCATTTGCAATTCATCTTTTAAATAATGGTGCAAATATAGCTGTGGTTAGTAAAATATTAGGGAATTCAAATTTATCAAGTTTACAAAGTTATATAAATCATATAAATAAAAACATTAGAAAAGAAATGAAAGAAAAACATCCTAGAACATAAGCTATGAAGGAGGACTAAAAATGAATAGAGTAATATGGATGGTAATTGATAGTGTTGGTATAGGAGCACTTCCTGACTCTGAAAAATTCGGAGATAAGGGTGTAAATACTTTAGGAAATATAGTAAAAGAGTGTAATGATATAAGTATCCCTAATTTAAGAAAGTTAGGTATAGGAAATATAGATGGAGCAGATTTTATAGAAGATGAAATAGAACCAATTGGAGTTTATGGAAAATGTGCAGAATTATCTCAAGGTAAAGATACTACAACTGGACATTGGGAAATGACGGGAGTATTAGTTGAAACTCCTTTTAAAACATTTGAAAATGGTTTTCCAAAAGAGATAATAGATGAATTTGAGGCTAGAACTGGAAGAAAAGTAGTTGGAAATAAGCCTGCTTCTGGAACAGCTATATTAGATGAGTTTGGTGAGCATCAAATAAAAACAGGTGATGTTATAGTATATACATCAGCAGATAGTGTATTCCAAATAGCTGCAAATGAAGAAGTTATACCACTAGATGAATTATATAAAATGTGTGAGATAGCTAGAGAAATAATGATGGGAGATAATGCAGTTGCCAGAGTAATTGCTAGACCTTTTATTGGTAAAAAAGCAGGCGAATTTACAAGAACTTCTAACAGAAGAGATTATTCTTTAAATCCATTTGAACCTACAGTATTAGATAACATAAAAGAATCAAATTTAGATGTTATAGCGGTAGGAAAGATAGAAGATATATTTAATGGACAGGGTATAACTGAAGCTGTACACACAGATGATAATATGCATGGTGTGGATGAAACTATAGGTTATATTAAAAAAGAAAATAAAGGTTTAATATTTACTAATTTAGTTGACTTTGACTCTAAGTTTGGTCATAGAAGAAATGTAAATGGATATAAAGAAGCATTAGAAGAGTTTGATAGAAGAATACCAGAAATAATTGGTGCCATGAAAGAAAGTGATATACTTATAATAAATGCAGATCATGGAAATGATCCAACTTATAAGGGTACAGATCATACAAGAGAATATATACCACTACTTGTATATGGAAAAAATATAAATAAAAATGTTAATTTAGGTATAAGAGATAGCTTTGCAGATATAGGTGCAACAGTTACTGATATATTAAATGTTAAAATGCCTAAGGTAGGTAAAAGTTTCAAACAAGACATAATGAAATAAAAATTGGAGGACATACAAATGAAAAACATGTTTGATAAGGTACAAGAAAGTGCTAACTTTATAAAAGAAAAAACTAGCATAAATCCACAAATAGGATTAATTTTAGGATCTGGATTAGGAATACTAGCAGATAAAATAGAAAATCCTGTAAAAATTAACTATAATGAAATACCAAACTTCCCAGTTTCTACAGTAGAAGGACATGCTGGTTGTTTAGTTTTAGGAACGCTTGAAGGAAAGCAAGTAGTTGCTATGCAAGGTAGATTCCACTATTATGAAGGATACTCTCAAAGAGAAATAACTTTCCCAGTAAGAGTTATGAAAGCTTTAGGAGTGGAAACACTTGTAGTAACTAATGCTGCTGGTGGGGCTAATAAAGACTTTAAACCAGGAGATTTAATGATAATAAAAGATCATATAAACTTAAGTGGTAGCAATCCATTAGTTGGACCAAATGATGAAAGATTTGGACCAAGGTTCCCTGATATGTCAACAGCATATCAACCAAAAAATGTAGAATTAGTAAAGGAATGTGCTAAAGAATTAAATATGGAAGTTCAAGAAGGTGTTTATGCATTCTTCAGTGGGCCAACTTATGAAACACCTGCAGAGGTAAGAATGGCTCAAATTTTAGGTGCAGATGCAGTAGGTATGTCTACAGCTCCAGAAGTTATAGTAGCATCACATTCGGGAATGGAAGTTGTTGGTATATCTTGTATAACTAATATGGCAGCAGGTATACTTGATCAACCTCTTGATCATGAAGAAGTTATAGAAACTACTCAAAAAGTAAAATCAGAATTTTTAAGTTTAGTTAAAAAAGTTGTTAATAAAATATAATAGAAACTATAAAGCTCTAATATTAGTTTAAATACTAATATTAGAGCTTATAGTTATTAATAGACCATAGAATTTTAGGAGAGTAATATGAGAATTTACGATATAATAAGGAAAAAAAGAGATAATCATGAACTTACTAAAGAAGAGATAGAGTTTTTTGTTGACAAATATTCAAAAGGCGAAATACCAGATTACCAAGCATCTGCTTTATTAATGGCTATTTACTTAAATAAAATGAACAAAGATGAAACTGTTTATCTTACAGAAGCTATGATGAATTCTGGAGATGTAATAGATTTATCAGAAATAGAAGGTATAAAAGTTGATAAGCATAGTACTGGAGGAGTTGGAGATAAAACTACAATTGCTTTAGCGCCATTAGTAGCAGCATGTGGTGCTCCAGTAGCCAAGATGTCAGGAAGAGGACTAGGGCATACAGGAGGGACTTTAGATAAGCTAGAATCAATACCTGGATTCTCAATAGAAATGGAAGCTAAAAAATTCATAGATTCTGTAAATAAACATAAAATAGCTGTATGTGGACAAACTGCAACTATAGCAGTAGCTGATAAAAAGATGTATGCTCTTAGAGATGTTACTGCAACAGTAGATAACATATCTCTTATAGCTGCAAGTATAATGTGTAAAAAATTAGCATCAGGAGCTAATGCAATACTTTTAGATGTTAAAACTGGTGATGGAGCATTCATGAAGACTTTAGATGACTCATTTGATCTAGCTAAAGCAATGGTTGATATAGGTAATGGAATGAATAGAGAAACTATAGGTATGATAACTGACATGGATGAACCATTAGGATTTGCAGTAGGTAATTCATTAGAAGTAATAGAAGCTATAGAAACATTAAAAGGGAATGGACCTAAAGATTTTGTTAATTTATGTGAAACTCTAGGTGCATATATGCTAGTTTTAGCTAAGACGGTGGATACATTTGAAGAAGGTATAGAAAAAATAAGAGAAGCAATAAGCTCAGGTGCAGCACTTGAAAAATTAAAAGTATTTATAGAAAATCAAGGTGGAGATAAAAATGTTGTAGATGACTATTCATTATTCCCACAAGCAAGTATAAAGGTTGAAATTAAATCTCCAACAAATGGATATATAAGTAAGATAGAAGCAGAAGAAGTTGGAGTATCAGCAATGATTTTAGGTGCAGGTAGAGAAACTAAAGAAGATATTCTTGATTTATCAGCAGGTATAATACTTAAAAAGAAGGTAGGAGACTATGTAAATAAAGGTGATATACTTGCTACTATGTATTTAAATAAAGAAGAAAAGTTAGAATCAGCTAAAGAAAGATTTATAAATGCATATACAATAGTAGATGAAAAAGTAGAGCCTAAAAAATTAGTTTATGGTGTAGTAACAAAAGATGGAATAAAAAAATTCTAGATAATTGATTATAAGAAGCCTAACGTGTAAAAAATAACGTTAGGCTCTTATTATTATATAAACCTAAAATATATTTCTTCGACAAATTTATTGAAAATTTTCATGCTTAGATTTATAATATAAAGGATATAAATATATATGAGGAGTAGATTACCCATGAATTTAAAAGATAATAGACTAAAAATAGTAGGGATAACTTCTATTATATTGGTAATTATTATAGGGGCTTTTGTAATTTATGAAATTGGACCTTATAATAAAAGTAATAAGAAAAATATAGTCGTTGATATACCAACTGGTTCAACATTGAGTGATATATCAGATATATTATATGAAAATAAATTAATTAAAAATAAAGTATTATTTAAAGTTGTTGTTAAGTTGAGTAATGATGCCCAGTCTATAAAAGCTGGTAAGTACTTAGTAAATCAAACATATTCTAATAAAGACATATTAGAACTTTTAGTTTCTGGAAAAATTTATAATGATGGCATAAAAATAACTATACCGGAAGGATCTACATCTAAAGAAATAGTTGACATTCTTATAAATAAAAATATTGGAGAAGAGTCTAAGTATGAGGATTTAATAAATAATCCTTCAAAATTCTATAGTGAATATAACTTCTTAAAAGAAGATGATATAAAATCATTAGAAGGTTTTTTATATCCAGATACCTATTATTTTAAAGAAGAAGATAGTGAAGAAAAAGTAATATCAACTATGCTTTCAAGATTTAATAAAGAATACACACAAAAGTTAGTAAAAAGACAAAAAGAACTAAATATGACTTTACAAGAGGTTATAAATATTGCATCTATAATTGAAAAAGAAGCTGTATTAGATGAAGATAGACCATTGATAGCAAGTGTATTTTATAATCGATTAAAAATAGACATGCCTCTTCAATCAGATGCAACTATACAGTATATATTTGATGAAAGAAAAAAGATTGTAACTTATGCAGATTTGAAGATAGATTCTCCATATAATACTTATATAAATAGAGGATTACCACCTACACCAATTTCAAGCCCAGGTATTAAGTCAATAAAAGCTGCCTTATATCCTGAAAAAACAGATTATCTATACTTTGTTGCAAAAATAGATGGTGGAAATAACTATAGTACAAATTATGAAGATCATCTAAAGTATGTTCAAGAATATAAAGATGCAAGAGATAAACTACAAAAAGAAGATGATAAAAATACAAGTACAAATTAACGTAACCAATTAGTTTTGATTTAATGCAAAGTTTATGGATTATGCCTTATATATTAAGGCCTAATCCTATTAATTTATAAGGAGTGAATTTAATTGAGTAATATAGTAAACGATTTAGTAGAAGAATATATAAGAACTACTTTGAAGGATAAAGAAGGTCTATTAAGAGAATTAGAAATTTATGCAGCTGAACATAATGTACCAATTGTACATAAAGAAGTTTCGGACTTATTAAAAGTATTATTAAAAGTAAATAAGCCAAATAGAATATTAGAAGTTGGATGTGCAATAGGATATTCTTCTATACTTTTTGCAACAACAGTTGGACAAGACGTAAAAATAACTACTGTTGAAAGAAATGAAGCTATGATAGAAAAGGCTAAAGAAAATATTAAAAGGGCTGGATTTGAAAATAATATAACTATATTAGAAGGGGATGCAGAAGAATTATTGGCAAATGTAGAAGGTGAATTTGATATGATATTCTTGGATGCAGCAAAAGGTCAATATAAGTTATTTTATGATATGATTATAGATAAATTAAAGGTTGGAGGACTTTTAATATCTGATAATATATTATACAAAGGAATGGTCGCACATGATGACTTTGTAGTTAAAAGAAAAAAGACTATAGTAAAGAGAATGAGAAATTATCTTGATTATATATGTAATTGCGATTACTTAAGTACATCTTTAATACCAATTGGAGATGGTGTAGCGCTTAGTTATAAAGAAAAATAGAAAGGTGAACAAATATTATGATAAATAAAGTTGAATTACAAGCCCCCGCAAGGGATTTAGAAACATTAAAAATAGCATTAGAAGCCGGTGCAGATTCTGTATATATTGGAGGAGAATCTTTTGGAATGAAAACATCATCAAAAGATTTTACAAAAGAGGATATAATAGAAGGTGTAAATTTTGCTCATGAGAGAGGTAAAAAAGTATATGTAACTATAAACTTACTTCCTCATAATCAAGATTTTATAGGATTAGAGAAATACTTATTAGAACTAGAAGAAGCTAATGTAGATGCATTAATAATTTCTGAGCCTGGAGTCTTAGAAACTATAAATAAAGTAACGCCAAATATGAAGTTATATTTAGGAACTCTAGCAAATGTAAACAATTATGCAACAGCAAATTTCTGGTATGACTTTGGGATAAGACGAATAGCGGTATCTAGAGAGTTATCTCTTAAAGAAATACAAGGAATAAAAGCAAATATACCATTTGATATGGAAGTTGAAGCATTTGTACATGGTGGAATGTGTATGTCATATTCTGGAAGAAAATTATTAACAAGTTATATATCTACAAGAGATATAAATCTTTATTCAGAAGATAAGAAATATAACTTAGTAGAAGAAAAGAGACCTGGAGAATATTGTCCTGTTTATGAAGATGAAAATGGAACATTTTTCTTTAGCTCAAGAGACTTATGTATGATAGAATTTATACCAGAGCTTATAAAATCAGGATTAAGTAGCTTTAGTATAGAAGGTAGAAAAAAAGATGCTGATTATATAGAAAATGTAGTTAAAGCATATAGAAAAGTAATAGATTCATTCTATGAAGATCCTGAAAATTATAAATTTGATGAATCGATAATGAATGAAATAAGAAAAGGTAATAAAAGAGAATATACGACAGGATTCTATCTAGATGAAACTAAAATTTATGATGAAGAGTATTTTAAAAGTATAAAAAATAATTTAGACATAGATTATGTATCACATGTTAAGGAGAGAAATAAAAATGAAAACTAATAAGAGACCACTTATAATTGGAATAACAGGAGGAACAGGATCTGGAAAAAGTACAGTATGTAAATCTATAATAGAAAATATACCAGAAGAAAATATATCTGTTTTAGAACAAGATGCTTACTACAAAGATCAAAGTCATCTAAGTTTTGAAGATAGATTAAAAACTAACTATGATCATCCGCTTTCTTTTGATAATAAACTTCTTATACAACATATAGAAGAATTATGTGAAGGTAAGAGTATAGAGAAGCCGGTGTATGATTATGAAGTTCATACAAGAAAATTAGATGAAACTATAACGATAGCTCCAAAAGATATAATTATAGTAGAAGGTATAATGATATTAGAAGATGAAGCATTAAGAGATAAATTAGATATAAAAATATACGTTGATACAGAAGATGACATAAGAATACTTAGAAGAATTCAAAGAGATATAAAAGAGAGAGGTAGAACTGTAGACTCAGTTATAGAACAATATTTAACTACAGTTAAACCAGCGCATGATCAGTTTATAGAGCCATATAAAAAATATGCGGATATAATAATGCCAGAAGGTGGTCATAATCAAGTTGCTATAGATATAGTAATATCAAAAATAAGAAGTGAATTAAATTTAACATACTAAAATAAGTATTAACCCCTTAGAATTTGTCAAAAATGATAAATATCTAAGGGGTGATTTTATGTCAAGAATAAAAGGTCCATTATCTATAAAAAGTAGAAGTCGCATAAAGAGTGTATTCTTAATTAGTTTGATAATATATGGCTTTTTAATTTATAGGATCTCATATATATCAATATTTAAAGGTGAAGAATACTCTAATAGAGTAGAGCGCCAAAGTACTGAAAAAGTAAGTTTAAATAGTGGAAGAGGTATAATTTATGATAGAAATAATGTTAAACTTACTGATACAGAAAAAGAAACAGTTTTGCTAATTCCTAATAAAATTTTAAGTGGGGATCATGATAATATAAACTTAATAAAAGAAGCAACTAATCTTAGTGATGAAGATATATACAAAGCTGTTCAAGATCAACTATTGTCTAACATAATAGAGATTGAAGTAGATAAAATTAATAAAGATAAAACTGAAGATCTTGAACAACTTGGAATAATAATAGAAGAAAAAACTATAAGATACTCTGATAAAAATCTTTTAACTCACACAATTGGATATTTAAAAAAATCTGATCAAAGTGCCCAAAGTGGTATAGAAAAAAATTTAGATGATATTTTAAAAGATAATAATGAAGAATATGTTTCTGTATTTAAAGCAGCTGATTCTGGGAAGAGTCAAGGCTTGGATATTTTAGATGGAAGTATAAAAACTGTAAAAGATAATGATACAGATAAACATATAAAACTTACAATCGATTCTAAAATACAAAAAATAGTAGAAGATGTAGTTGATAAAGAATCTAATCCAACAGCAGTTGTTATATCGGATATTGAAACAGGAGAGATACTATCTATATGCTCAAGACCTAATTATAATCAAAATAATATAGCTAATTATATTAATAGTACAAATAGGGAATTGGAGAATAGAGCTATATCAGTAACGTATCCACCAGGTTCGGTATTTAAATTAGTTGTATTATACGCTGCTTTATCAAATGGGATTATAGATGATAGTTATACGTATAATTGTACAGGTAAAACTACTATAGGTGATACTGAAGAAATACTGCACTGTCATAAAGCTGATGGTCATGGAATAGAATCATTAGAAGATGCATTTGCAAATTCTTGTAATCCGGCATTTTTAGATATAGCTATGAAAGTTGGTAAAGAAAAAATAATAGAGGCAGTGAAAACACTTCATTTAGATGAATCTGTAGGAATTGGATTAGAAGAGGAAGTATCATCTAATATACCTGATGAAATTTCTATACGAAATTTGGCTATAGGTCAAGCTGATATAGAATTTACACCTATACAAATAAATCAACTAACACAAATAATTGCTAATAATGGTACTTATAAACCCTTATATATGTATGATAGTATAATTAATAATGATAAAAATATTATAAAAAAATTCCAAAATTCTAAGAGTGAAGAAATTATATCACCATATATAATGACAAAAATAAAAGAAATTATGAAATCTGTTTCAAAAGATGGAACAGCTAAAGAGCTTAATGACCTAGATGGTAGATGTGGAGTTAAAACAGGAACAGCTCAAAGTAGTCTTAATGGTGTTTCTATAACACATGGATGGATTACAGGATTTTATCCAAGTGATAATGCTAAGTATGCAATAACTGTCTTAGTAGAAGGAACAGAGAATGAAAGTAAATCAGCAATACCTATATTTAAAGAGATTTGTAATAAAATAAATAAGTAATATTTTAAAGAATAGTAAACTTACTCATCCTTGAAACATATAATTTAAAATGATATATGGTTAAAAAGGGGGGAGGCAGTTGACTATTCTCAAATCATTTGAAAAACCATTAACCCCTGAAGAAGAAGTATACTATTTAACTAGGTTTAAGCTAGAAAATGACGAGTCAGCTAAGGAAGTATTAATTGAAAGGAACATGAGATTAGTAGCTCATATAGCTAAGAAATATAACAACTCTACAGAAGATCAAGATGATCTTATTTCTATAGGAACAATAGGACTGATAAAAGCTATAGAAACATATAATGTAGAAAAAGGCACTAGATTAGCAACATATGCATCTAAATGTATTGAAAATGAAATTCTTATGAATATTAGAACTAATAAGAAGAATAAGTTTCAAGTATCACTTCAAGATCCAATTGGAATGGATAAAGAAGGTAATGAAATTAGTTTAATTGATGTTCTTGGAACAGATATCGATTATGTTGTAGATCAAGTTGAACTAAAGGTTGAAATAAGTAAACTTTATGAAAATCTAGAAAAAATTTTAACTGATCGAGAAAAAGAAATAATCAAGTTAAGATATGGTTTAACGACATCGGGTTATAAGACGCAAAGAGAAATTGCTCAGAAACTTGAAATATCTAGGTCTTATGTTTCTAGAATAGAAAAAAGAGCATTAAAAAAACTTAGAAAAGAACTTAAAACAGAAAAAAGCCTTTAATAAGGCTTTTTTTTGCTTTAAATCAAGAATTGACAAATTATTTGAAATCATTGTGCTAATATTACATATATATTTATAAATATTGAGTTTTAAAAAATATATAACAATATTTATTTTTTTTTACTTATTATATGAAATAAAACTAAAAAATAATACTTAAATTTTATAAGGTGGGAATGAGGATGAACTTATATGAATATAGAGAGGTACTAAGTTTATTAAATACTATAATATTAATTTCTATTGCCACTCTATCTATAGGAAGATGTTTTTTGAATAAAAGTATAATATTTATGATAGTATCTTTAATTTACTGTGTAGAAGTATGTGTAAATATCTATATAGGCATGCAGTCTATAAATAAAAGTAAATTGTACATAATTGCTGCTATTTTTATAATAAAAATATTGATGATTATATTATTTTATAAGAAGATAAATTTTAAATTATACTTAAATTTTATTATAGCTATAGGATATTTATTTTCTATAATATCATTAAGTGCTAGTTATGAATTAAGTTTAATAATCAGTATTATATCAAATTTATTATTAATACATTTAGGAGTAATAAACAATATAAAAAAACTAAGGATAAGTGTAAGCAAAAATAAACATAAACTAAAGCTTAATAAAAAATACATATCGAAGTCAATCAAGGAAATAGAATCAGAATCTAATCTAAAACAGGATCTCAACGAAAAAGTAATGACATTAAACTGTAAAATAGAAAGTACAATTGAAGCTTTGAATATACCTATATTTGTATTGAATAGTGAATTAGACTATATATATGGAAATAAAGAATTTGAAAAGTTTTTAAAAGAAGAAGATATTAAACTAAAAAAAGAAAATGTATTAATAAGCTTTAAAGAAAAGTTAATTAATTTCGATGATATGTTAAACAATATAAATTTTGCTAATCATGAGATTAATAATATAGTAAAACTTAAAACCTACGATAACAAAATTTTTAAATTTACTTGTAATTTAGACATTATAAATGATAGAGAATTAAAAATATGCTTATTAGAAGATATAACCAAAGATATAAATATAAAAAATGAATTAAAAGAAAGTGAAACGAAATATAGGAAGCTCATGGATATAATTAATGATGGTGTAATAATTCATAGTATAGACACTATTAATTATTTAAATGATAAGGCATTAGAATTATTTAATATAAATAAAAATATGGATAAAGTGCTTCTAATAGATGATATAAAAAATAATATAATTAAAAAACATAGAAAAGAATTTTTACAAAATATAAACTTAGTAAAGTGTGGGAAAGAAGAAAAATCAGTTTGCAAAATAGAAACTGAGTATGGAAAAATTATTGAGTTTATAACAACACATATAACTTTAAATAATACAAATATGATGTTAAGTATAGCTGTAGATATTACAGGATTAGAAGAAGTTAAAAATCAATTAGAAGAAAGTGAAAAAACATATAAATTGCTTTTGCAAGCTCTTCCAGAAGGTATAGTAATAATAGATAAAAAGACCAAACTACACATATATAGAAATAGGTCTATGATAAAAATATTAAAGTCAGTAGGAGCAGACAAGTTTAATGAAATTATAAAAGAATATATTGATAATGGCGACTATGGAAAGTTTAAGAGATTTCGTCTAGACAATGATGAAAATGCAGATATTTCTATAGCTATAACTGATTCTAAAGAAGATAATAATCTTGTTTGTGTTGCGAGTATGCTTGATGATGAATATAGAGCAGAGCAAATGAAGGAAAAATTAAATGAAATGAAAGATAAGTATAAATTTAAAACAGAATTCTTATACACAATGTGTAATAATTTAAAAAAACCTATTAATACAATATTCGAAGTTAATAAGATTTTGCAAAATAATGAATCAAGAAAAGAATTTAAATATATAGACAATTACTCTAGAGTTGTTAGACAAAATTCTTATAGATTAAAAAGGTTACTAAATAATATAGATGAAATAAGTAAGATTGAAAATGGAACCTTAGATATGAATTATAGTAGATGTGATATAGTTAAATTTATAGAGAATATAGTTAGGCTATCTAGAGAATACGCAAAGTATAAAAATCTAGAAATATTATTTATAACTAATATAAAGAAAAAAATAATATTAATAGATAAAAGTAAAATAGAAAAAATTATTTTAAATTTATTATCTAATTCAATAAAATTTACAAACAGTAATGGAAAAATAATGGTATCAGTTAATACCGATAAGGATAATATAATTATTTCTGTAGAAGATACTGGAGTTGGAATACCAAGTGAAAAAATCGATACTATATTTGAGAACTTTGAACAAGTTGATACAACTCTATCTAGAGGTGCTGAGGGAACTGGTGTAGGATTGGCATTAGTTAAGCAGTTAGTAAAAGCGCACAATGCTAAGATAAATGTATATAGTAAGGTAGGTTGTGGTAGTAAATTCGAAGTCATATTAGATAACAATAAAGTTATTGAGTTAAATGAAGATAAAGGCAAAATAGATAAAAGTACAGATATAGAAAATATTGATATAGAATTTTCGGATATATACTTTGATTTGGGTTCGTGATGATTATTAATTAAACTAGAAGGGGAAATAGGATGTGTAGATATTTAGATATAATTAATGTATCAATTTTTCTTACATGTTTATACATATTGAGCAGTAATTTAGTGAAAGGTCAATATAAAAATATAATTTTTCAGTCAGTTATGCTTTTAAGTACAGTTTTATTAAAGTTGTATAATATTTTAAATGAAATTTCATTTTATAGAAGCGTTAGTAACTTAATAGTACTGACATTTTTAGTAAATTTAGAACTTTATAAAATACATAATAAGTCGAAGGACATTGTATTAGCTCTAAATTATTCATTGATATTGATATCATTATTTTTACCATACTATATAAATGATAATTTATATAGTATGGTTATAAATATTTACGTCTTAATAACTAACTTGTATTTATTTTCTATTTATATATTTAATGAAAAATTTCATATAAAATACATGCTTCATTTTATGTATATTATAGGTATATTTTTAGAATTAATTTTAAAAGAAAATATGTTAATAGAAATATAAATTCAATACTAGTGTTAGCTTGTAGTATTTATATTTTAATGTATATTTTTAAAGTATATGTAAAATTATATTACGATAAAAGCGTAGATATTATTAGTAAGTTAAATAGATCAAACATAAATATTAAAATTCATGATGAAAAATTAAATATTAAGAAGTCTACTAATAAAAATACAAGTGAAATGATAGTAAAAAAAGAAAATATATTAAATTTAATGTTAAAAGGCTCTCAAAAAACTATGTTTTTAATAGATAATGAAGGTTATATAACTAACGAAGATAGTAGTTTTTATGATATATGGAATGAATATATTAATTACGAGTATAACATTAGTTTAGAACTTTTTTGTAAAAATAGTTTTGCTCATGATGATAAACTTATATATAATATTGAAAAATCTAGAAGTAGCTATAGAGAAATTGAAACTGAAATTAAAGATAAGAATGGTAGGACTTTTACTTGTAGATCTATACCAGTTAAACTAAATAACAATTCAACGGGTGTTATTTGTATAATGACAGATGTAACTTCTAGAAAACAAATAGATATGAAAATAAAAGACAATGATACTAAGTATAAAAAGATAGTAGATAATATGCCTTACTCTGTTCTTATAGCTAATAAAGATGAGATTATATATAATAATAATAAAAGCGAATATATTGATTTTAATCAAGAAGATATAAAAAATATAATATTAGGTCAATGCTCAAGTGAAGAATTATACTATACGTATAGCGATGGTATAGATACTTATTTAAATATAGATAAAGTAAATTATATTGAAGGTGAGGAGTACAGAACACTATTTGTAATTAGAGATATAACTAGCTATAAAAATTTATTAAAAAAATTGGAGAGAAGTAAAAAGAAATATGAATCATTAGTAAATATAATTCCAGAAGGAATATATGTTTTAGATTTTGATAGTAAAATGCTTAAGTATGCAAATAAAGCATTTTTCAATATGATAGGAAGCAAAGAGATAACAAATGTAGATATAGATAGCATAAACAAAAATATGATTATGACTTCAGGAAGTATAAATGGTAATGTTAAATATAAAAGAGATACTCTAAATGATCAACATGGAAACGAAATTAATATAGAATGTGGTGGAATGCTTTTAGATATAAATAAAAAAATAAAAATGATTGGTATAGTTAGAGATATTACAGAACAAATAAAAGCAGAGTTAATAGAAAGGGAAATCGAAGAAAAAGAAAAGTTAAACAAATCTAAAAATGAATTTTTTATAAATATGTCTCATGAGTTAAAGACTCCACTAAACTTAATACATTCAAGTAATCAGCTAATTGAGGTTGTTTATAAAAATGAGTTGAAAGAGAATAACAATATTGAAGTCTTAAATACAATAGAGATTGTAAAAAAACATGTAAACATACTTATGGGATTAATAGATAATATGATAGAACTTGCTAAATTGCAGTCTAATTTTCATGAATTTAAAAAAGACTATTATAATATAGTTGATATATCAGAAGATATTGTAGATGAGTTTAGTGAATTTATAGATAAGGAAGATGTAAATATAGTTTTTGATACAGATGAAGAAGAAAAAATAGTAAACATAGATATAGATGATATTGAAAAAGTTATATTAATATTATTATCTATTGTTATTAAATATTCTATGAAAAAAAGTAACGTTGTATTTGAACTAGGTACTAAAAAAGATTTTATAACTATCATGATTAAAAATAGTGATAAATATGATTATGATAAGTATATTAAAAATAGTGAAAATAAAATTGTTGAAATGAGTATTACATTAGCTAGACTAATTATAGAATTTTATGGAGGTAACCTTAATATAAAAGTAGGTCCTCGTAATATGGAAATAGTTATTGATATAAAAAGAGTTCACGAAGACAAAGCCTATAAAACACGAGATAATTATAAACAAGATGGATTTGCATATTTAGAATATAAGAAAATGTGCAGTTTTTAAAATATTAACGTATTGTATAATTTAGTGATAAATTGATAATAAATGATAGATAGGAGATATAATGAAATGAATTCAAAAACTAAAACTTTTTGCTTACTAGGCCATCCAGTAGAACAAAGTTTTTCACCGAATATACATAATTATTTATTTGATAAATACAAAATAAATAATGTATATGTATGCTATGATGTAATTCCTAGTGAAATAGAAAATGCTATTAAAGGAATTAAAGCATTAAATATACTTGGATGTAATATAACTATACCTCATAAAGTTGAAGTTATAAAGTACTTAGATGAGATAGAAATAAATGCTAAATTAATAGGGGCGGTAAATACAATAAAAAATGAAGGTGGTAGACTAAAGGGATATAATACTGATGGAAAAGGATTTGTAAAATCAATTTTAGATAAGGGCTATGATCTAAAAAATAAAAAAATAATGATAATTGGAGCTGGAGGTGCTTGTAGGAGTATTGCTGTGGAATTAGCATCAAATGATGTAGAATCTATAGAAATAAGAAATCGTAGTAAAGAAAAGGCATTAGAAATTATAAATATAATAAATAATAATTTTAATACAAAAGCGACTCTATCAAATGATACTATAATGGAAGATAACTTAGAACATATTGATATATTGATAAATACAACACCTATTGGAATGGGCAATGATGAATGCCCTATAAATCAAGATATTGTAGTTAATAAAAAAATGTTAGTTTGTGATATAGTCTATAAGCCACATGAAACAACATTTATTAAATGGGCATTGAAAAATAAGCTAAATGTTGTTTATGGAATAGACATGCTAATAAATCAAGGCCTAGAAGCATTTAATATATGGACAGATATAAACACAACAATAGAAGATAAAAATCAAATAAATGAAATTTACTTAGATAGTATAAAGTAAAATATTATTATAAAGGATTTGATTTAATATTAATAAAAAAATAATAAATGAAAATAAAGGGTTTGCACTGATAGAATGTATAATAAGTCTATTAGTTATGATGTTAATAGTAAACCTTATAGCGATATCTTTGCAAAATAGTTATAAGTTTGCTGAGAGTAATAAAAATACCATAGAAATGGTTAATATAGCGGAAAGTTATATTAATGATAAAAAGGAAATAATAAAAAGTGCTAAAGAAATTAATAAGTTACAAGAACAAAATCAAATTGGAAAATATAAAATAGAGTCTACTATTAAAAAAGATGAAAATATTTATAGATGCTATAAGCTTAATGTTAAAGTAACTTATCAAGATAAAAACTTAGAGGTAAGTACATATGTTACAAAAAAATAATGGATCTGTTTTAATAATAACATTAATTATATTTTCATTAGTGAGTACAATTTGTTTCATGTGCACTAGCTTAGTATATAGTAATATTAAAATTTCAAGTTTAGAGATTAAAAACTTAAAACTTAAAGAAGACTCACTTAGTGCTATAGAAGTAATTTACTCAAATATGTTAGAAGAAGTTGAAAATGCTATAGATAGTACCGAGAATTCAGATGAATTTATAAATTATTTTAAATATGATAACTGCAGATCATTTATATTAAAGTCAAAAGATATTTCTAAGAGTGATTTAGATAAAGTTTTGGTTGAATTAACTAATAAGACCCCATTTGGAGAAATTAATAAATTGGAATTTGATTTAAAAACAATAGCTACTCGAGGTTCATATAAGAAAGATATATTAGTTAAAATAAGGATAGATAATCCTTGGACTAAAGTTAATCTAATTCAAGATGAAGAAAAAGAAGATTTAAATGTGTATGATTTAATAACTATATATAATTATGAGGAATTATAAAATTATGAAAAGAGAAGGCGTATAACTTTAATAGAATTAGTTATAACTATTAGTGTAATTATTTTAATTTGTAGCATATGTATACCAAAATTTAATTTATATAACTATGAAATTAACTCATTTGCAAAACAATTATGTAGTGATATAAGATATGTTAAACATAATAATATGCTAGGAAATTTAGATAGTTTTGTTTTGATGTATAAAGACGGTTCAAATAGTGGGTACATATTAGTCGATAATGGAATTCAAGTAAAAGAAATTTATGTACCCAAAGATGTAAATATTAGTTGGCCAAATAGAAAAATTTATTTTAGAAGAGATGGAACTCCAAATCCTACTGGAGGTACTATAAAAGTATTTGATGGTGATGTATCTAAAGAGATAACTATAGTTCCGGTTAGTGGAAGAGTCCTTTTAAAGGAAGGACAATATGAAAAATAAAAAAGGATACTTATTGATAGAAAGTATAGTAGCATTATCAATAGTAGCAACGATAATATTAGTATTAACTTCATTATTAATAGTTTGTATTGATGCTAAAACTAAAATAGAAGATAAAGTAGAACTTCAGCAGCAAGGACTAGAAATTAGCAAACATATAAAATCAACAATAGAAAAATCAAAAGGTATAATAGGTATTGAACTTGATAATTTAGAAGAAGTTTATGAAGATAGTATGCATTATAATAGTGTAAAATCAATAAAGTGTAAGTACAAAGATAATAACGGAATTATTAATACATCAGTTAAAAATAAAGAAATTAGTTTTAAAAAAAATACAAATAAAATATTTATAAATACTCTTAATTTAGCGAGTCAAAGTGAACCTGGAGGGTATGAAATTGGTGATTATGTAGAATGTATATATGTAGGAGATATAGATGATAAGTCTATAAATATAAAATTAAAATTAAACAAAAATAATGAAGTATACGAAACTAAATTTAAAGTACATATAAGAAATTATGAAGGGGGATTATAATTGAAACTTATACTAATAGGACTTATGGGATCAGGAAAAACAACTATAGGAAAAGAGTTATCTATAAAATTAGGATATAAGTTTATTGATATGGATGATGAAATAGAAAAAAGTGAAGGAATGACTATAGTAGAAATTTTTGAAAAATATGGAGAAAAAAAATTTAGAGATTTAGAAACAGATTTGCTAAAAAAAATAATTTTACAAGATGATGTAATTATTTCAACTGGAGGAGGAATAATTAAGGAAAAAATAAACCGTGAGTTGTTAAAAGAACAAGAAAATGTAATTTTTTTAGATGGGAATATAACTACATTAATAAATCACTTATCCTTTGAATGTGAAAAACGACCTTTACTTAAAAATACAGATGATTTATATAAAAAAATAGAAGAACTTTTAAAAGAAAGATATGAAAAATATAAAGAATCTTCTAGAATAAAAATAGATATAAATAATAAAAATATAAATGAAGTAGTTAGTCAAATACTTGTTTATACCAGATAATATATGATATTATTATATAGTGATATAATGGTAATCAAAAGTTATTCGACTAGTATAAAATTTATATAATATAACTTGACAAGATTACAATAGAATATATAATTGAAAAAGGTAAGGTGATTAAATTATAAGCAAAGGCTTTAATATAGACATTTAGCTAAATTAAAAAATAATTTTTGTTTATAATAATAGATAAGTAAATCTAAGCGTCACCAAAATATATTCATACAATAAATTTATTATTATGGAGGAACCCAAATGGTATCAGCAAGTGATTTTAGAAAAGGTGTTACTTTCGAAAAAGATGGACAACCTTGTTTAATAGTTGACTTCCAACACGTTAAACCAGGAAAAGGTGCAGCTTTCGTAAGAACTAAGTACAGAAACTTAAAAACAGGAGCAATAAGAGAAGAGGCTTTCAACCCAAGTGATAAATTCCCTAAGGCTCATATAGAAACAAGACAAATGCAATACTTATACAATGATGGTGAATTATACTACTTCATGGATGAAGAAACATATGATCAAATACCATTAAACTATGTACAAGTAGAAGATGCTATAAAATTCTTAAAAGAAAATGAAGTAGCTACAATAAGATTCTACCAAGGTCAAGCTTTCCAAGTTGAAGCTCCAAACTTTGCAGAGTTAGAAGTTGTAGAAACTGAGCCAGGAATAAAAGGAGATACTGCAAGTAATGTAACTAAAGCAGCTACAGTTGAAACAGGTGCAGTTGTACAAGTTCCTTTATTCATAAATCAAGGAGATAAAATCAAGATAGATACAAGAACTGGAGAATATTTATCAAGAGTTTAATCTTTTTATGTATATAAAAGCTTATATATCTCAATAATAGAGATATATGAGCTTTTAATGTATATAAAGAAAGGAAGGGGTATCCATGAAATATTTATATGAAGAAGTTGCATACCTAAAAGGTCTTGCAGAAGGATTAGAAATAAGCAAAGAAACAAAAGAAGGAAAAATCATACATAAAATAGTAGAGGTATTAGAGAGCTTTGCTGATGCTATAGTTGATTTAGAAGAAGAACAAGCAGATCTTATAGAGTATGTAGAATCAATAGATGAAGATTTAGCTGATATGGAAGATGATATATACGAAGATGAAGATGTTGAAGAAGAAAATGATGAAGACTTTAGCTATGTTGAAATGGAGTGTCCTAACTGTGGAGACTTAGTAGATATAGATGAAGATTTATTATATAATGATGAAATAGATATAATTTGTCCAAATTGTCAGTCTATAATATTATCTTCTGATGATGAAGATGATAGTTATATTGAGAATGAGGAACCATGTGATTGTGGATGTAATCACCATGAAGAATAATTAGTGAACTGAATATAAACTAAATTAATTACCTATGAAGCTTATATAGTTTCATAGGTTTTTGCGTATTATAAAGAAAATTTTAGTTTTGCAATAGTTTAAAAAAAATAGTACACTATAATCTAGAGATAATATACTCGGAGGTCGTATTATGAGAATAAGTAAAAGAATTTTAGATAATATATGTAAATTTGAAGAAAATATAGATTATAAATTTAAAAATAAGGAATATATACTAGAGGCCCTTACTCATAGTTCATATTCTAATGAAAATAAAAAATATAACTTTAATGAAAGGCTTGAATTTTTAGGAGACTCTGTACTAAGTATAGTAATTAGTGACTATTTATTTAAGAATGAACAGGATTTACCTGAAGGAGAACTTACAAAATTAAGAGCGAGTATAGTTTGTGAAGAGTCTTTAAGTGAAGTTGCAAATAACATACGATTAGGTGAATTTATGTTACTTGGTAAAGGCGAAGAAGCAACTGGAGGTAGAGAAAGAATATCAATACTTGCAGATGCATTTGAGGCTGTTATAGCATCAATTTATTTAGATGGATCTATTGAAGATGCTAAAAAGTTCATATTAAATCATATGGAAAAGATTATTTCTGATGCTAGAAGAGGGAAAATATTTAGAGATTATAAAACTCATTTACAAGAAGTATTACAAGGTAAAGGGGAAAGTAATATTTGGTACAAGTTGGTTGATGAAAAAGGACCAGATCACAATAAGAGGTTTATTATGGAAGTTGGTATTAATCAAGATGTATTAGGTGTGGGAGAAGGTAAGAGCAAAAAAGAAGCAGAACAATTTGCTGCAAGAGTAGCCTTAGATAAAATTTTATAGAATTATAATAAAATTGACATAATAGTGCAAAGGATGATGATGATGAAAAAAAGAATAATACCTATATTTGTACCACATAGAGGTTGTCCTCATGATTGTATATTCTGTAATCAAAAAAAGATAACAGGAGTAAGTACTGATGTTACAAGTGAAGAGGTTAGAAATATTATTGAAGAATACTTGCCTACTATAGATAAAGATGCAAGTGTGGAAGTTGCATTTTTTGGAGGCAGTTTTACTGCAATAGATGAATATATACAAAATGATTTATTGTCAGTAGCAAAAGAATATGTAGAAAAAGGATTAATACAAGATATTAGAATGTCAACAAGACCGGATTGTATAAGTGAAGATATTTTAAATAGATTAAAAACATACAAGGTAAGTATAATTGAACTTGGTGTTCAATCAATGGATAAGAATGTATTAATAGATAGTGTTAGAGGTCATGATACAGAATCTGTAATAAATAGCGCAAAACTAATAAAGAAAAGCGGAATTAAGTTAGGATTACAAATGATGGTTGGACTTCCATCGGATAACGAAGAAAAGTGCTTAAGTACGGCTAAGAAATTTATAGAACTTGAGCCAGATTGTGTGAGAATATATCCGACATTAGTTGTTAAAGATACAGGTCTTGAAATACTATTAAATAAAGGTGAGTATACACCATTTAGTTTAGAACAATGTATTAAAATAGTAAAAAAGCTTTTAACTTTATATTATGTAAATAATATAAATGTTATAAGAGTAGGTCTTCAGGCTACAGAGGATATACAAATTGGTAAAGCAGTAGTAGATGGACCACATCATCCAGCATTTAGAGAATTAGCAGAATCTGAGATGATAAAAGATTATTTAACTTATATAGCTAAAGAGAATAAGGTTGAAAAAAATATAATAGTAAAAACCAATAAGAAAAATATTTCTAAAATAGTAGGAAATAAAAAGTCTAACTTTAATTATATGAAAAATGAATTAAATATTAATTTAAAAACAAAAGAAGACGATATTGATATAAATAATTTAGAAATAATATTAGATGATCATAAGTCTATAAAGATAAACATGAATGACATATACAGTAGTTTATATGATATTTATAACCTTTAGTTTTATTGAAGGGAGAGATCGGTTTGTACTTAAAAAGATTAGAATTAAAGGGATTTAAATCCTTCCCTACAAAAACTGATATAGTTTTTAAAGAAGGTGTGACAGCAATAGTTGGTCCCAATGGAAGTGGAAAAAGTAATATCTCAGATGCTGTAAGATGGGTATTAGGAGAGCAAAGTGTAAAAAGTCTTAGAGGTGAAAAATTAGAAGACGTTATCTTTGCAGGGACAGACACTAAAAAGCCTATGAACTACTGTGAAGTTGCACTTACTATAGATAATAGTGACAATCAGTTAGATTTAGAGTTTAGTGAAGTAACAATAAAAAGAAGAGCATATAGAAATGGAGAAAGTGAGTTCTTTTTAAATAATAAATCTTGTAGATTAAAAGATATAAAAGAAATACTATTAGATACAGGTATAGGTAAGGACGGTTATTCTATTATAGAACAAGGTAAGGTAGATGAAATACTTAGTAATAATCCTGTAAATAGAAGAAAAGTATTTGATGAAGCTTGTGGTATATCTAAATACAGATACAAAAAGCAAGAAGCAGAAAGAAATTTAAAAAGTACTAAAGAAAACTTAGAAAGAATAGATGATATATATATAGAAATTGAAAATCAACTAAAGCCGCTATTTAATCAACAATTAAAGGCAAAAAAATATATAGATCTTAAAGAAAAGTTAAAAACAATAGAAGTAAATAGTTTTATAAAAGAAATTGAAGACTTAGAACAAGAGTTAAAAGAAGTAAATAAGCATAATGAATTACTTGAATCTCAATCTTGTGAGATAGAAAAAGAAAAGTTAAATATTGAAAATAACTTTAATCAAACTAATAAAGATATAGAAGAAATGGATGAATCTATAAACAAATCTATAGATTATATAAATTCTATTAAATCAGTAATATCTCAAAAAGACTATGAAATAAATCTTATAAATGAGAGAATTAAAAATTTTAGTAGTGAAATTGAAAGAAAAAATAAAGAAGCAAGTGATGTAAAAGAAAAGTTAAGTGATGATAAGTTATCATTGCAAAACTTACAATCGCAAAAATTAGAAAAAGAGAATCAAATAAGTAAATTAGAAGAATCTATAAAGATTATTGAACTAAAAAATACTAATAAAAAAGTAAGTATAGAATCTTTAAATAATAAAATAGAGAATTTAAAAGATGATATAATAAACTTATTAAGTAAAAAGCAAGATGCAAGTAATAAGCTTTCAACTTTAAATGCTAATAAAGAAAATATTAATTCTAGAAGTGAAACTATAGATAGTGATATAAATGAATTAAGTGAAAAATTAAATGATAAAAAATCTGAATTAGATAAATTAACATTAAAACTTAACTTAGAAAACAAAAAAAATGATGACTTAAAAGAAGAAATACAAAGTTTAAATTTAAAGTTAAAAGATCTAGTTGAGAAAAATAATAATTTTGAACGTAAGATACAAAATAATATGTATAGTTTAAATGACTATAAATCTAAACTTAATATATATATAGATATGGAAAATCACTATGAAGGATTTAATAGAGGTGTTAAAGAAGTTTTAAAGAATAAAAGTTTACAAGGTATATATGGAGCATTAGGGCAAGTAGTAAGTGTTGATGAAAAATATGAAAAAGCTATAGAGGCAGCACTTGGTGCATATATGCAAAATATAATTACCAAAGATGAACATAGTGCTAAATTTGCTATAAACTATTTAAAAAGTAATAATCTAGGTAGAGTTACTTTTTTACCTATGAATATAATAAGATCTAATAAGATTGATACAAGAAATATAAGATCTAGTACTAATTATATAGGTGTTGCTAGTGATTTAATTTCATATGATGAAAAATATAAAAATATACTAGAAAATATATTAGGTAGAACTATAATAATTGATAATATAGATAATGGAATAAAGTTTGCTAAAGAGACTAACCATAAATTTAAGATAGTAACTTTAGATGGTGAAATACTAAATCCAGGAGGCTCACTAACTGGAGGAAGCTTAAGAACTAATGGGAATATACTATCAAGAAAAAGGCTTATATCAGAGTATACTGAAAAAATAAAGTCTATGAATATAGAAACAGAAAATTTAGTAAAAACAAAAGAAGAAGTTGGAAAATCAATAATTGAAACTAGAGAAACTATTGAAATATGTAAGTTAGATTTATCAAATATAGAAAAAGATGTGATTTTATCAAAATCAAATATAAGTAGATTAAATGATGAAATAAATACACTACAAGAAAATAGTAATAAACTAGAAAGTGAAAAATCACAACTTGGATCTTACTTAAATGAAACACTAGAAAAAACTAATTTTATAAATAGAGAAATATCAGATATAGATAATAGACATAATGAAAATAAAAAACAGATAGCATTACTAAGTGAAGAATTAATTAATAATACTAATTCATATGAAGAATACAAAACTGAATTTGATGAGCTTAATTTAGATTTAGTGAAATATAAACAAATGTATCAAGGATTGATTAAAGATATAGAAAGAATAAGTAAAGAAAATAAAGAATATGAAGAAAAAGTAAAGATACTTGAATCTTCATCAAAACATCAAGAGAAACAAATTCTAGAATTAGAAGAGAATATTAAGTTAGAGCAAAATGAAAAAGAAAACTTAAATAATCAATTAAAACATAGTAATGAAAGTCTAGAAAATAAAAAGATATTAAAAGATGATTTAAAACAAAAGTTAGATGAATTTAACAAAGAATTAAAATCAGCAGATAGAAAGTTTATTGATTTAAAAGAGAGTTTATTTAAATTACAAGGAAAGTTTGAAAGATTAAAGTCATCAAAGGAAACGTATATAAATAAGCTTTATGAAAACTACGAATTAACTTTTGTACAAGCAGTAGAATTTAAAGATGAAAATGTAGTTATAGATAAAAAACTTTTAGAAAGTTTAAAAAGAGAAATTAGAAATTTAGGTAATGTAAATGTAGATTCTATAAAAGAATATGAAGAAGTAAAGGAAAGATATGATTTTTACAAAGAGCAAAAACAAGATTTAGAAGAATCTATAGAGGTCATAGAAAAACTTATAGCTGATTTAGAAGAAAATATGAAGATTGAGTTTGAAGTCAAATTTAATGAAATAAATGAACACTTTAAATTTGTATATAAGAGGCTATTTGGTGGAGGACATGGTGTACTTACTATTTTAGATAAAGATAATATATTAGAAAGTGATATAGAAATAACAGCTCAACCACCAGGAAAGAAGATGAAAAACTTAAGTTTATTATCTGGAGGAGAAAAAGCACTTACTGCAATAAGTATATTATTCTCCATATTATTAGCTAAACCAACTCCGTTTTGTATATTAGACGAGATAGAAGCACCACTTGATGATGCGAATATAGCTAGGTTTGGAGACTTTTTAAAAGAATTAGCTCAAGATACTCAATTTATAGCAGTTACTCATAGAAGAGGTACTATGGAAGCTGCAGACTATATATATGGAGTAACTATGCAGGAAAAAGCAATATCTAAAGTTATTAGTTTGAAATTAAAAGAAGCGGAAGAACTAACTGATATTATATAAATATGGTAGGTAGTTAATGCTACCTACTATATAAAATTCAATTTATTTGGAGGAAATATAAGTGTTTAAAAAAATATTTAAGTTTAGTAAAAAAAAGCAAGAAGAAATAAAAGAGAATGAAGAAATAGTAGAAAACTTAGAGAATAATGAAGATGTACATAATGATGAAATAACAATAGATACTGTAAATGAAAATGAATTAGAAAATGAAGATAAAGTTTTAGATGAGGTTTTTAAAACTATAAAGGAAGAAGCAATAGAAGAAGTAAAAGAAGATATAAAAGAGCCAGAAACTATAAATAATATAGAAGAAGCAAAAAATGTTATTGAAGAATCTAAATCAAAAGAAGAACTTAATGAAGTAAAAGAAGCTATTGAAAATATTGATGATAATAAAGAAGAAATAAATAGTGAAGATGAAGTACAAGAATCAGTTATAGAAGATTCTAAGGAAGAAAAAGTTAGCTTATTTAATAGATTAAAACAAGGATTAACTAAAGCAAAGCAAGGAATAACTGACAAAATAGATACAGTATTAAAGTCATATAAAAAAGTAGATGAAGAATTATTAGAAGACTTAGAAGAAGTATTAATAACTGCAGATGTTGGTGTTAATACAACTATGGACATAATAGAAAAATTAAGGGATGTAATAAAGTCAAAGGGAATAACAGACCCTCAAGATGTTAGAGGTGAGTTACAAATAATAGTAGAAGAAATACTTACTTCAGATAATTCTAAATTAGATGTAGAACACTCTCCAACTATAATACTTATGGTAGGTGTAAATGGAGTTGGTAAAACTACTACTATAGGAAAGCTTGCTAACAGATATAAGTCAGAAGGTAAAAAAGTACTTTTAGCAGCAGGAGATACATTTAGAGCTGCAGCAATAGAACAGTTAGAAGTATGGGCAAATAGAAGTAATGTGGATATAATAAAACATCAAGAAGGTGCAGACCCAGGTGCTGTAATATTTGATGCTATAAAAGCAGCTAAAGCTAGAAGTGTAGATTTATTAATCTGTGATACTGCAGGAAGATTACATAATAAAGCCAACTTAATGAATGAATTAGGAAAAGTATTTAAAATAGTAGATAGAGAATTCCCAGAAGCTAAAAGAGAAGTTTTATTAGTAGTAGATGCTACAACAGGACAAAATGCAGTGTCTCAAGCTAAAACATTTAAAGAAGTAGCAGATATAACTGGAATAGTACTTACTAAATTAGATGGTACAGCAAAGGGGGGAGTTGTATTAGCAGTTAAATCTGAAGTTGATGTTCCAGTGAAGTTAATTGGTGTTGGAGAAAGTGTAGAAGACTTACAAGATTTTGATGCAAAAGCATTTTCAGATGCACTATTTGGGAATAATTAGCGCATAAAAATAAATGTTGACAACATATAAAATTTAATATAAAATACAATGTGTAAAGTAAATAACCTTTACAGTAAATCACTTAGGAAGTGAATAAATGAATTTAGAGAAGATGATTGAGATTGGGTTGTTATTTCAGCAATATAAGGAATTATTGACTGAAAAGCAAAGAGAAATTGTATCTTTATATTATGAAGAAGATTATTCTCTGGGGGAAATAAGTGAAAATTTAAATGTATCAAGACAGGGTGTGTATGATACATTAAAGCGTTCAGAAAAAATCCTGAGAGATTATGAGGACAAGCTTAAGTTAGTTTCGAAACTTAAAGAACAGGAAGAATTTGTTAAGCTTGTACAAAATAAAATTGTTGACATTAAACAAGATTTATTGCAAAATAGAGATTGTGCTAATTTAATCCCTAAGCTAGAAAATGTAGAAGATATATGTAGGGAGATGTTAAAATGATATTTGAAGGATTATCAGATAAACTACAAGGTGCACTTAGTAAATTAAAATCAAAAGGTAGACTTACTGAAGATGATGTTAAAAGTGCAATGAGAGAAGTTAAATTAGCTCTTTTAGAAGCAGATGTTAACTTTAAGGTAGTTAAAGATTTTGTTAAAACAGTTCAAGAAAGATGTGTTGGGCAAGAAGTAATGCAAGGATTAAATCCTGCACAACATGTTATAAAAATAGTAAATGAAGAGCTTACAAGTTTAATGGGTGATGTTCAAAGTAAAATAATGATATCACCAAAGCCACCAACAATAATAATGATGGTTGGTCTTCAAGGTGCTGGTAAAACTACTACATCAGGTAAATTAGGTGGATACTTTAAAAAACAGGGTAAAAGACCTTTACTAATAGCAGGCGATATTTATAGACCTGCAGCTATTAAGCAGTTACAAGTTGTAGGTGAAAAATTAGATATACCAGTATTTAATATGGGTGATAAAGAAAGCCCTGTAAATATTGCAAAAGCAGGATTAAGTCATGCAATTAAAAATAATCATGATTTAGTTATAATAGATACAGCTGGTAGACTTCATATTGATGAAGCTTTAATGGATGAATTAAAGTCGATAAAATCGGAAGTTAAGCCACATGAAATACTTTTAGTTGTAGATTCTATGACAGGCCAAGATGCAGTTAATGTATCTGAAAGCTTTAATGAAGCACTTGGAATAGATGGAGTAGTTTTAACTAAACTAGATGGTGATACTAGAGGTGGTGCTGCACTTTCAATAAGAGCAGTAACTAAAAAGCCTATTAAGTTTATAGGTATGGGTGAGAAGTTAGAAGATTTAGAACCTTTCCATCCAGATAGAATGGCATCTAGAATATTAGGTATGGGTGATGTCCTAAGTCTAATAGAAAAAGCACAAGAAAACATAGATTTAGATAAAGCTAAAGAATTAGAGCAAAAGATCAAAAAACAAGAATTTGATTTTGAAGATCTACTACAACAAATGGAACAAATTCAAAATATGGGTCCTCTTGATAAAGTGTTAGGCATGATACCAGGTATGGGGAATATAAAAGACCAGCTTGGTGATGTTGATCTTAATGGAAAAGAAATGAAGAGAAGTAGAGCTATAATACAATCAATGACACTAGAAGAAAGAAGAGATCCATCACTATTAAATGCTTCTAGGAAAAAAAGAATTGCAAAGGGTAGTGGTACGAGTGTACAAGATGTAAACAGAATGATAAAACAATTAAATGAAATGAAAAAAATGATGAAGATGTTTACAGGCTCACAAAAAAGCATGAAGAAAAGGGGCGGTTTTGCCGGACTTCCTTTCTTTAAATAAATAAAAAGACAAAAAATATTCGGAGGTGACTGTAATGGCAGTTAAAATAAGATTAAAAAGAATGGGATCAAACAAAAAACCTTTCTACAGAATAGTAGTTGCGGATTCTAGATCTCCAAGAGATGGAAAATTCATAGAAGAAATAGGATACTATAATCCAGTTTCTCAACCAAAGCAAATAAAAATAAACGATGAGAAAGCTGTAAAGTGGTTATCAAATGGTGCTCAACCAACTGATACTGTTAAAACTTTATTAGTTAACAACGGAGTAATGGAAAAATTCGAAGCTTCTAAGCAAGCAAAGTAATTCATTAAATAATAGTAGAAGCCTATATTAGGAGATGAAATATATGAAAGAGCTAGTGTTAGATATAGCTAAAGCTCTAGTTGATAATCCTGACGAAGTAAAGATTGAAGAAACTATAAAGAAAGATGAAATAGTCTTAACTCTTAGAGTTTCTCAAGATGATATGGGTAAGGTTATCGGTAAGCAGGGCAGAATAGCTAAAGCTATAAGAACTGTCATAAGATCTGCTGCAAATAGAGAAAACAAAAAAGTTTCTCTTGAGATAGTATAGAAGGATTAGGTATATACCTAGTCCTTTTTGCTTATAATACAAAATAAAACGTAATTTTCTCGAAAGCAAGGTGGAAGATATGAGCAAAAAATTAACACATTTTAAAGTTGGTAAAATAGTTAATACTCAAGGTTTAAAGGGTGAAGTAAGAGTTTATCCTTTTACTGATGATATAAATAGATTTGATGATTTAGATACTTTTTATTTAGACAAAGATTTTGATACCAAATGGAATGTAGAAAGAGTTAGATACAAGGGTAATCTTGTAATTATGAAGATAAAAGATGTAGACTCTATAGAAAAGGCAGAAATATTAAGAGATAAATTTATATATGTATCTAGAGAAGATGGAAGAGATCTTGATGAAGAAGAATATTTTATAGCTGATATGATAGGACTTGAGGTATTTACTGTAAACGGAGAAAAGGTAGGAACATTAAAAGATGTTCTTCAATATGCTGCTAATGATGTATATGTTGTTAAAGGTGATGAAAAAGAATATTTAATACCTGCTATAATGAAATTTGTTCCAACTATAGATATGAATGAAAGAAAGATGATAATAGACCCTATTAAGGGAATGTTAGACTAGGTGATAAAATGAGATTTCACATAATGACCCTTTTCCCAGAAATCTTCAATTCTTATATGAATGAAAGCATAATGAAAAGAGCTGTTGAAAAAGGGATAATAGAAGTTTATATATATAATATTAGAGACTTCTCTAACAATAAACACAAAAAAGTAGATGATTATCCTTTTGGTGGAGGAGCAGGGATGCTTATGACACCACAACCTATATATGATACTTATAAGCATATAGTAAATACTCATGATATAAAAGAACCTAGAGTTATTTATTTAACGCCAAAAGGAAAGGTACATAGTCAAGAAATAGCTAATGATATGTCAACTAATGAAGATATAATACTTCTATGCGGTCACTATGAAGGCATAGATCAAAGAGTAATAGATTTAATAGTAACAGATGAGATATCTATAGGAGATTATGTATTAACAGGAGGAGAGCTTCCTGCACTCATATTAATAGATTCTATATCAAGACTTATACCAGGAGTTCTTAGTCAAAATGAATCTTTTGAAGAAGAATCATTTAAAGATAATTTATTAGAATATCCTCATTACACAAGACCAAGAGAATTTATGGGACTTAAGGTTCCAGATGTTTTACTTTCTGGAAATCATAAGAAAATTGAGCAGTGGAGATATGAAGAGTCATTAAAAGTTACAAAGGAAAGAAGACCAGATTTGTACAAAAAGACTTGTAAGAAATAAAAATATATAGTATAATCAATAATGTCGAAAAATACGGGCGTTCCTCTGCTACTTGGTCAGTATTAAGAACGTCTATGATACTAGGAGGAAAAAATGAACGAAATATTAAGATCATTAGAACAAGAACAATTAAGAAACGATGTTCCTAACTTTGGACCTGGGGACACAGTAAAAGTACACGTTAAAATAGTTGAAGGAAAAAGAGAAAGAGTTCAAGTATTTGAAGGTGTTGTATTAAAGAGACAAGGTGCTGGAGCTAGAGAAACTTTCACAGTTAGAAAAATATCTTTCAACGTTGGAGTAGAAAGAACTTTCCCAGTTCACTCTCCAAAATTAGAAAAGATAGAAGTAACTAGAAGAGGTAAGGTAAGAAGAGCTAAATTAACTTACCTAAGAGGTAGAGTTGGTAAAGCTGCTAAGATAAAAGAAGCTAGATAATTAGAGACTTTACTATAAATAAAAGAGTTATTTAGGTGATTTAATCACTTGAATAACTCTTTTTTCATATAAGTATGCAGATTATAAAAACTTAGTAAAGTCAAAATATATATTCATATAATGGAATAGTAAGTTTAAAATATGAAAACCATAGAGATAATAGATAGTATTACAATTATTATCATATAATCAAAGATTATGATATAATGAATAAGTTCGATATAAAAAAATAGTTAAATGAAGGAGTGATATTCATGGCAAGAGGAGACAAAATGAGATCTGATTACGAGGATTATCTTGTAGATGATAATTTACATATAAACTGGTATCCTGGTCATATGAAAAAGACTAAGGATTTAGTTAGAAATAATTTAAAGTTAGTAGATGTAGTTGTAGAGCTTTTAGATGCGAGAATTCCATATAGTAGTAAAAATCCAGATATAGATAAACTTGCAGGAAATAAACCTAGAGTAGTTATCTTAAACAAGAGTGACTTAGCAGACAAAAATAAATTAAATAGATGGATAAATTACTATAAACAACAAGGTATAAAAGCTATACCTGTAGATACTATGAAAGGTTCTGGGCTTAATAAGCTAATTGAAGAGTGTAAAAATGTTACTAAGGATAAAATGGATGCTCTTAAAGAAAAAGGAAGAAAAGAAAGACCGATAAGAATAATGATAGTTGGAGTTCCTAATGTTGGTAAATCTTCTATAATAAATAAATTAACAGGAAGAAAAAGTACAGTGACTGGAGATAAGCCAGGTGTAACAAAGGGTAAACAGTGGGTTAGATTAAAAGGTAACCTAGAACTACTAGATACACCAGGTATACTTTGGCCAAAGTTTGAAGATCAAGAGGTGGCTTTAAATCTAGCATTCAGTAGAGCTATAAAAGATGAAGTTCTTGATGTAGAAACTTTAGCTTTAAAGTTAATAGAAAAACTTATAATTATAGAACCAGAAAAATTAAAAGCTAGATATAAATTAGAAGAACTAGGTGAAACTGGACTTGAAACTATGGATATGATAGGTCGTAAAAGAGGATTTATAACAGGAAGAAAAGAGTTAGATTATACTCGTATAGCATTTACTGTTTTAAATGAATTTAGAGAAGGAAAAATTGGACTAATAAGTTTAGAAGTTCCAGAAGACATAAAATAAATTAAATATAGGTTATATTAAATATAAGTTAAATACCCATAGGTTATATTAAATATAAGTTAAATACCCATAGGTTAATTATATTTAATATAACCTTTTTTATTTAAAAAGTATTATATTTTACAAAAAAATACAAATAAACTAAAATTTCTAATATGATTGACAATTTAGAAAATAAAATATATAATGAATTGAAATTATAAATTTGATATGAAATATTAGGAGGCATTATATGCGAAATATAAAAGATATAATGGTGGTAGGATTTGCATTATTTGCCATGTTCTTTGGAGCAGGTAACTTAATTTTTCCACCATACTTAGGATTAGTATCAGGATCCAGTTGGTTAACTGGATTTGCAGGGTTTGTATTAGCTGATGTAGGATTAGCTTTATTAGCAATGCTTGCAGCTGCAAAATGTAATGGAGAAGTAAGTAAAATTTTATCTAGATCAGGAAAAATATTATCAATAGTTTTAGGTTGTGCTATTATGGTTTGCTTAGGTCCGCTTTTAGCAATACCAAGAACTGCAGCAACTACATTTGAGATGGGAATAGCTCCTTTATTTGGAGGGTTTAATCCAGTTATATTCTCAATAATATTCTTTGTATTAACTTTATTACTTACAATAAAACCTTCAAAAGTTGTTGATATAATAGGATCAGTGTTAACACCTGCATTATTAATAGCATTAGCTGTATTAATAATATCAGGAATAGTTAGTCCATTAGGAGATATAAGTTCAACTTCTATGATTGAAAATGTATTTGTTGAAGGTATAAATCAAGGATATCAAACTATGGATACGTTAGGAGCTGTAGCGTTATCTACAGTTATAATAGCGACTATAGATAATAAAGGATATAAAGATGAAAAGTTAAAAGTTAAGTTAACTTTACAAGCAGGGATTGTTGCGTCAATAGGATTGTGTTTAGTTTACGGAGGACTTGCATATTTAGGGGCAACAGTATCAAAAATATATGGTGTGGATGTAGTTCAAACATCTTTAATTGTAAATATAACAAGTTCATTACTTGGGCAACCAGGTAAAATAATTCTTGCTTTAATAGTAGGTCTTGCATGTTTAACAACGTCAGTAGGTCTTACATCAGCAACAGGGCAATATTTTACAAAACTTACAAATGGAAAATTAAAGTATGAGTTAGTGGTTATAGTGGTTTGTATATTTAGTGCTATAGTATCTAATTTTGGGGTAAGTACAATAATACAATTCTCAGCGCCAATACTAAGCTTAATATATCCCGCTACAGTAACATTAATAGTACTAACATTATTTGGTGATAAGATTAAGAATGATAATGTATTTAAATTTGCAACTTATACAGCATTAATAGTAAGTTTATTAACCGTTGCCAATGATTTTAATATAAGTATACCATTTGTTTTAAAATTACCTTTTGCATCTTTAGGATTTAACTGGATAGTACCAGTTGTTATAGCTGGTATTGTAGGGAATTTTGTAAGAAGTAAAAAGGCAAAATATAATAAATTAAATAGAGTAGCATAAATAAAAATGTGTCTAAGTATTTAGACACATTTTTTTATTTAAATAAATATATATAAAATGATATGAGTATCTAAATTTATTAAAAAGCTTATAATAAGTTTGAAAAATATACAAATTTTATAATAATTTTATATAATAAAATAATTATGTTAAAATATACATACAACATATATTAAGGAGAAACAGATGAAAAGTAAAAGTGTAAAAGAGATAAAAGAGATAGTTGATAATTTGGAAGTTGATAAATACTTAGAGTATATAGATATATTAAGAAATGATGAAAGAAAATCTGTACAAAACTTAGCTCTTAAATTAGCTAAAAAATTAGATAATATAAGAAAAGAAGAGGAAAGATTAGAAAAAATAAATTTATATGAAAATGAAGGATATGAAAATGGGTATCTTTATATAGGTGGGATAGATGAAGCTGGAAGAGGTCCTTTAGCAGGCCCTGTTGTAGCAGCTGTAGTAGTTTTTAGAAAAGGAACTAAGATAGAAGGTATAAATGATTCTAAGAAACTAAGTGAAGCCAAAAGAGACGAATTATTTGATATTATAAAAAGTGAAGCACTTGATTATGGAATAGGAATTGTTAACAATGAAGAAATTGATGAGTTTAATATATTAAATGCTACTTATATGGCAATGAAAAAGGCCTTAAATTGTTTGAAAAAATCACCAGATTACTTATTAGTTGATGCGGCTACAATACCAGGTATAGATATAAAACAAAATCCGATAATAAAGGGAGACTCTAAATCGATATCAATAGCAGCAGCTAGTATATTAGCAAAAGTTACAAGAGATAGTATTATGTATAAATATGATGAAATGTACCATGAATATGGTTTTAAAGGGCACAAAGGATATGGAACAAAGGAACATTATGAAGCTATAGAAAAGAATGGAATAACCCCAATACACAGAAAAAGCTTTTTAAAGAATGTGTTATAATATATTAGAAAATGTATTTTAGTAGATTTAAATAATTTGGGGGAATGATGATGGATTATAAAGAAATGTTAAAAAATGCTAGAGAAAATCTAAATGGAAGTTGTAAGGTATGTAAAGCATGTAACGGAGTGGCTTGTGCTGGTGAAGTACCAGGTATGGGCGGAAAAGGAAGTGGATCTTCTTTTATAGAAAATTTTAAGAGTTTAGAAAATGTAAAAATAAATATGAGAGTGATACATAATGTAACAAACCCAGATACTTCTATTGAATTATTTGGAAAAACTATGACCTCTCCGATATTTGCAGCTCCAATAACTGGAACTACTTTAAACATGGGTGGTAAACTTACTGAAAAGGAATATATAACTCCTGTAGTAGAAGGATGTATAGATAGTGGAGTTTTCGCTATGGTAGGTGATACAGCTGTTGATTCTTTCTTAATGGATAATCTTGAAGTTTTATCTGAAAATAATGGAAATGGGATTGTATTTATAAAACCATGGGAAAATAAAGATATAAAAAGAAAAATAAAATTAGCTGAAGAAGCTGGAGCATTTGCTGTTGGTGTAGATATAGATGCTTGTGGACTAGTTACTTTATCTATGCATGGAAAAACTGTTGTAGCGAAATCATTAGAAGACATAAAAGAATTAAAAGCATCTACAGAACTACCATTTATATTAAAAGGAATTATGACAGAAGAAGATGCTATTATGGCTGTAGAAGCAGGTGTAGATGCTATAGTTATATCTAATCATGGTGGTAGAGTATTAGATTGCACTCCAGGGGTAGCAGAAGTATTACCTAAGATAGCTAAAGCTGTAAAAGGAAAAGTAACTATTTTGGCTGATGGAGGAATTAGAACTGGTGTTGATGTTTTAAAAATGATAGGTCTAGGTGCAGATGCTGTCCTAATAGGAAGACCTTTTGTAACTGCATCTTTTGGTGATGGAAAAGAAGGTGTAATATCTTATATAAGTAAGATAAAAAGTGAATTAGAATCTACTATGATATTAACAGGATGTAAGAATATAAAAGATATTGATTCTAAGGTTATATATAAAGATTAAACTTA
The DNA here is from genome assembly GCF_900604535.1 of Romboutsia sp. Marseille-P6047. Lineage (NCBI taxonomy): Bacteria > Bacillati > Bacillota > Clostridia > Peptostreptococcales > Peptostreptococcaceae > Romboutsia > Romboutsia sp. Marseille-P6047. The sequence continues at coordinate 105,278 of NZ_UWOT01000001.1, read as the reverse complement.
TATACTATTCATTCTAAGAAACACAACATATGATAATGTATAAGATAAAGACGTCTACATTTATTTAGGGAATGTATGCGTCTTTTTTATATATGTAGAAGTATATAAGTATAATAAGTGTGGAAAATTTAAACGGGAAAATAATATAAGAATTTGATAGAAAGTACGTTATGCACTCTTGATCAAAAAATGGACTATTAGAAATATCAATAGAAAAAGCTAAAGGAATATAGTTTTGAGACATTAAGATATCTGGATGATGGGATATATATTAGCTTGCCTAGCAGGTATTGCATATGTAAAATATTAATAGATAATAAAATATGATATCATCTAAATAAAGATAGTAGAAATATTATAATTAAACTTAACAACTAAGCAATTAGGAGGAAAATAAATGAATTGGAAATATACTCAGCCGGTAGAAATTGAATTTGGGAATGGTAAGATTAAAAATCTAAAAACATTGATTAAAGATAGAGGATATAAAAATGGATTATTGGTGAGTAGTAAATTTTTAGTAAAAAATAATACAGCATCAAATATAATAGAAGAATGTGAAGGGTTAATAATAGATATCTTTTCGAATATACAACCAAATCCTACTATTGAAAATGTAGATGAATGTGCAGAACTAATAAAAGATAAGAATATTGAGTTTATAGTAGCATTAGGAGGAGGTAGTGTTATAGATTGTGCGAAAGCATCAGCTACAATATGTTTAACTAATGATTCTATAGCAAAATATCATGGCACAGGAATTGAGGTACCAAAAGAACATATTCCATTATTTGCAATACCGACAACTTCAGGAACAGGATCGGAAGTAACTTGTGTTTCTGTTATAACAGATGAAAAATTAGGTAAAAAGGCTCCTATAGCATCAAATGGATTTTATCCGGAAGTTGCAATAATAGATCCAGAGTTAACATATACTGTTCCATCTAATATAACTGCATCAACAGGAATTGATGTATTAAGTCATGCATTAGAAGGATTTTGGAGTAAAAATCATCAACCAATATGCGATGCATTAGCATTACACGCATGTGAACTTGTATTTGAATACCTACCAAGAGCATGTGAAAATCCTAAGGATTTAATAGCTCGTGAAAAGATGTCTGAGGCATCGTTAATAGCTGGATTAGCATTTTCTATACCAAAAACTACATCATCTCATGCTTGTTCATTTCCTTTAACTAATATATACAATATACCTCATGGAGAAGCTTGTGGATTAACTTTAGATTATTTTACAAGAATAAATGGAAAAAATGACAATGGAAGGCTAGATAAATTTGCAACTAAGCTTGGATTTAATGATAGTTTTCATATGGCAGATGCAATATATGAATTAAAAAAGAAAATAGGTCTTTTGAGAGATTTAAAGTATCTTAATCTTTTAGATGATCAAATTGATGAACTAGTCAAGAAAAGTAATCATCCTAATTTATACAATAATCCAGTTGAAATTACAGATGATATGCTTTTAGAAATGTATATTAGTTTAAGGTAGTATAAACTATTAATACAAAATAATCCCTATAGAACAAGGTTATTTGTCTATAGGGATTATTTTTATTCAAAAGGATTTTTGACAATATGTATTATGTCAGAAGTATTTACTAAAGAAGATGTATTATTATAAGATTCTTCTACTTTATTTTGAGATAAATTTTCCATTGTATTTAAAGTTACTTCATCTTCTATAGGAATTACTTCATAAACTAATTTAGAACCTGATGTATATTTATTAACCCAAGTAGGTATACAAGTAACCTTACTTACATAAGCTTCTTCATCTATGCTATCTTTAGTTATATCTATCGTTACCATTAACCCATCTTCCGTATAAGATGAGCCTAAAAATTCTCTTCTTTGATTACTAATTAAATTTCCTAAAGAGTAAAGAACTAAAGTATCATTATCTCCATCTGAAGATTTTAGTGTATCAACAGGCTGAACAACATGAGGATGGGAACCTATTATTATATCAACACCTTCATCACATAGCATTTGAGCAAGTTTGGATTGAAAATCACTAGGTGTTCTTTGATACTCATTTCCCCAATGTAGTATAACTATTTGCATATCAGTATTTTCTAATTTAGATAAAGTAGAATTGATAGTATTAAAAGCACTTTCTACATTTGTAGAGCTAAATACATTGGCCTTATCTTTGCAATCTTCTGATATTTGTATACCATTTAGATATTTATTTGAGTTTTTTATATCTCCATAGGAATAAGATGTTATTCCTAATTTTATACCATTAACTTCTTTTATAATATAGTCATTATCATCAACGTTACTTCGAGTACCAACTGTATCAAATCCTAAATCTTTTAAAACTTTAAGTGTTCTTTCAAATCCCAATGTACCTTTATCAAAAGTATGATTATTTATTGTTGATATTATATCAAAACCAGTATTTTTTAGAGCATCAGCTAAAGCATCTGGAGTATTAAATGTTGGATAAGAACTATAACCTATACTATCTCCAGCTAATGTTGTTTCTAAGTTAGCAATACTTAAATCAGAGCTTTCTATGTACTCTTTTATATACTTAAAATTGTTATCAAAAGAATATGTATTAGTAGAAGAATCATATTGAGCTTTTAGTTGTGGTGAATGAGTCATAACGTCTCCAACTGCAGTAAGTGTTAAGTTAGTTTGTTCAAATGTACTGGTATTAGATTTTGTATTTGTAGATTGTAAACTTATTTCATTATCTTTACTACTAGAGCATCCTATAAATAAAAATAGACATAATGAAATTGAAATTGTTAGTATAATTAACTTTATCCCCCGATATAAATCAATTTTCCTATTCATCAAAATTATCCCCCTTTTAAAATTTTATCCCCTGATATAAATAGTATATAAAATAAAGAAAATTTCAACAAAAACATAAAATTTGTATACTTATAGTTTCTATTGACAATAATTACAAAAAATTAAAGATAGGAGTAAAATATGAATAATAAAGAAAAAGGTGATTTGGGGGAAAATATAGCATTAACTTATCTTTTAAAAAATGGAGCCCGGGTAATAGAAAAAAATTATAAGATAAAAAGTGGAGAGATAGATATTATAGCGAATATTGATAATGAATTAGTTTTTATAGAAGTTAAGTCAAGGTCTAGCATAAAGTATGGTTATCCGTCGGAGTCTGTTAATATAAAAAAGATTAGAAAGATATCTAATGTAGCAAGGTACTATATTTTTATAAATAAATTATACGATATTCCAATCAGATTTGATGTTATAGAAGTTTACTTTAATGAAAATAAAATTAATCATATAATAAATGCCTTTTAGGAAAGGAAGTAAAATGCTAAGTATAATTAATTCAAGTAATATTATTGGCATAGAAAGTTTTTTAACAAAAGTAGAGGTTGATATAACAAATGGAATACCATGTTTCAATATTGTTGGATTACCAAGCACAGAAATTAGAGAATCAAGAGAAAGAGTAAAATCTGCAATTATAAACAGTGGATATAAGTTTCCTAACTCTAGGATAGTAGTTAATTTATCTCCTGCTGATATGAAAAAAGAAGGTTCATTTTTAGATTTATCTATATGTATAGGCTTACTTAGAAATTGTATAAAAAAGAGTGATGAATACTTAATAGAAAGTATGTTTATAGGAGAGTTGTCATTAGATGGTAATTTACGAAGGGTTAGAGGTATATTGCCGATAATTATAGGAGCGAAAGAGTGCAAAATAAAAAGAGTATTTATACCAGTTGAAAACTTTAGAGAAAGCATATTTGTAGATGGAATAGATATAATACCTATAAAAACGTTAAATGAATGTATAGATTATTTAAATAACAATATGACAATTATTAATAATAAATTAGATTATATAAACAGTGAAGATATTAAGTATGATGAAGATTTTAAAGATGTAAAAGGAAACTACTTTGTAAACAGAGGAGCTGAAATTGCAGCGGCAGGAAATCATAATTTGCTAATGGTTGGTCCTCCTGGTTCCGGAAAAACTATGATAGCAAAAAGGATAAGGACAATATTACCAGAAATAGATAAAGATGAAATTTTAGAAGTTAGTAAAATTTATAGTGTAGCAGGACTTATAGATAAAGAGATTGGAATTGTAAAAGAAAGACCATTTAGATCACCTCACCATACTTCAACCAAACAATCTTTAATAGGCGGAGGGAATAATCCTAAACCTGGAGAAGTAGTATTATCTCATAGAGGTGTATTATTCTTAGATGAAATAGCTGAATTTGATAGAAGAATACTAGAAACATTAAGACAGCCAATAGAAGATAAATATATAAATATATCTAGAGTAAAATATAGTGTAAGTTATCCATGTAACTTACTTTTAATCGGTGCAATGAACCCATGTCCCTGTGGGTATTATATGTCTGATAAAGAATGTAATTGTAAGCAATATGAAGTTAATAGATATAAAAATAAAATATCGGGTCCATTATTAGATAGATTTGATATGTTTGTAGAAGTTAATCAAGTTTCTTTTGACGATTTAAAAACATGTAAAAAATCAGAATCTTCAAGTGATATAAAAAAGAGAGTTGAGAATGCAAGAAAGATACAATATAAAAGATTTAAAAATGATATTATAAAAACTAATAATGAAATAAAGTCATCAAAAATAGATCAATATTGTGAAATGGATAATGATGCTATTAATGTAATCAGATTAATATTTAATAGATATAAACTAAGCAATAGAAGTTATACAAAATTATTAAAGATGGCTAGGACTATAGCGGATTTAGATGAATCTTTAATTATAAATTCAAGCCATATAAATGAAGCTTTTTCATACAGAAAAGCATACTATACGTATTTTGGATAGAGGTGTAATGTGGAAAGAAGAGATGCATATTTATGGCTAAAATCTATAAGTGGAATAAGTACAAAAACTATAGAAAAAATAAAAGATGAAATTGGAAATGTAGAAAATTTGATGGACTTTTCGGATAAAGAAATATATACTTTAAAAAATATAAATTTAAATATTAAGGAAAATATAGTAAAATATAAAAGCAATTCATATTTAGAAAAAATAAAAGAAATATTATATAGAAGAAATGTTAAGTATATTTGTATAGATGATAATAAATATCCATATGATTTAAAAAATATTTATAATCCACCATTACTAATTTTTTATAAGGGGAATTTAGATATTTTAAATAATAATTTGAATCTAGCTATGGTTGGATCAAGAAAACCTACTAGATATGGTATTAGCTGTGCGAAAAATATAAGTAAACAATTATCAGACTTAGGTATAAATATAATTAGCGGTCTAGCTATAGGAATAGACTCTTATTCTCACATGGGCTGTATTAATGGAAAAGGAAATACTATTGCAGTTTTAGGATCTTCAGTTGATAATCCTTTACCAAAACAAAATATAAATTTAGCCAATAAAATTATAGAAGATGGTGGACTCGTTTTATCTGAGTATAATGTTGATTCTGCTGTAATACCATCAAATTTTTCTAGCAGAAATAGAATTATAAGCGGATTAAGCAAAGGAGTTATTGTAGTTGAGGCGGCACAAAAGAGCGGAGCTTTGATAACCACAGAATTTGCTTTAGAACAAGGTAGAAATGTGTTTGCAGTTCCTGGAAATATTAACTCTGAGATGAGTAGAGGATGTCATAAGATAATTAAAGAAGGTGCTAAATTAGTAGAAGGCTTAGAAGACATAATAAGTGAATATAATATAAGTTGTATTAAAAAAATGAATTTGGTGAAAATTATGATAATATAGGGTTAAGCGAGGAAAGTGTTATCATAATTGACGCTATAAAAAATAATGGTGGCTTGCAAATTGATGAGATTTGTGATTATACTGGTATGGAAATAAAATATGTAAATACAGTTTTAAACGAATTAACATTACGAGACATTGTAATATAAGGAAATAACAATACATACAGTTTAAATGTATAAATAAGATAGATAGTGGGGGTGTGTGCTTTAAAATGGCAAAAACATTAGTCATCGTGGAATCGCCAGCAAAAGCTAAAACAATAGAGAAATTTTTAGGAAAGAGTCATTATACAGTGAAGGCGTCGGTAGGTCATGTTAGAGATCTACCTAAAAGTAAATTAGGAGTAGATATAGAAAATAACTTTGAACCTCAATATATAAATATAAGAGGTAAGGGCGATGTTATCAAGGAGCTTAAGAAAGAAGCTAAAAAATCAAAACAAGTATATCTTGCGACTGACCCAGATAGAGAAGGAGAAGCTATATCTTGGCACTTAGCTCATATATTAAATATAGAGGAAGATAAAGATTGCAGAATAGAGTTTAATGAAATAACTAAAGATGCTATAAAAAAAGCTATAAAAAATCCTAGAAGTATAAATCTAAATATAGTGGATGCTCAGCAAGCAAGAAGAGTACTTGATAGATTATTAGGATACCAAATAAGTCCAATACTTTGGCAAAAAGTAAGAAAAGGTCTTAGCGCTGGTAGAGTTCAATCCGTAACAACAAAATTAATTTGTGATAGAGAAAAAGATATAAAAGCTTTTATACCAAAGGAGTACTGGACAATAGATATAAATGCAAAAACTCACGATGGTGAAGACATAGTATTTAAATTCTACGGTAAGGCGAATGAAAAGCTTGAACTAGAAAATGAAGAATCTGTAAATAATATTTTAAAAGAAATAGAAAATAAAGATTTAATTGTTGAAAAAATAGAGTCTAAATCAAGAAAAAAGGCTGCTCCTAAGCCTTTTACAACAAGTGTACTTCAACAAGAAGCTGCGAATAAGTTATCATTTACAACTAAAAAAACTATGATGATAGCTCAAGAACTATATGAAGGTATAGATGTAGAGGGAGAAGGTACAGTAGGTCTTATATCATATATTAGAACAGACTCAAAGAGAATATCTGATGAAGCTAAGCAAAAATCTAAAGAATATATTTTAGATGAAATAGGAGATAAGTATTATAAAAATGCCACAGATGAAAAAAAACAAGGAAAAGAAAAGAAAAAGGTTCAAGATGCTCATGAGGCAATTAGACCGACATCTGTTTATAGAACTCCAGAAAGTATAAAGTCTTCATTAAGTAAAGATCAATTTAAATTATACAACTTAATTTGGAGAAGATTTGTGGCTAGTCAAATGGAGGATTCTGTGTTTGATGTTTTAAATGTTGAATGTAAGGTAGGAGATTTTATATTTAAAGCTACAGGGTCAAAAATGAAGTTTGATGGATATACAAAAATTTATAATTTTACAGAAAGAGAAGATAAAATACTTCCTGCTATAAAAGAAAAAGATACATTAAATATAGAAGAGTTTCTTCCAAATCAACATTTCACTCAACCACCTGCTAGATATACAGAGGCAAGTTTAGTTAAAACCCTAGAAGAATTAGGAATTGGTAGACCGAGTACTTATGCTCCTACAATTGCAACTATACTTAATAGAGGCTATGTTGAAAAACAAGGGACAAGTTTATATCCAACTGATTTAGGTATAATAGTAACAAATATACTTGAAGAAAATTTCCAAAAATTCATAGATGTTGATTTTACAGCTCATATGGAAAATGAACTAGATAACATAGAAGAAGGAAATACAGCGTGGAAATCTGTGGTAGCTGAAGTATACGCACCTTTAAAAGAAGCAATAGAGACAGCTATAGCAAATGTAGAAAAGGTTAATATGGATGAAGAAACAGATGAAATATGTGAACAGTGTGGATCTAATATGGTTATAAAGTATGGAAGATTTGGTAAGTTTATGGCTTGTAAAAATTATCCTGAATGCAAAAATACGAAGCCACTTGTAAATAAAATTGGTGTTAAATGCCCTGAATGTAAGGATGGAGATATAATACTTCGAAAATCTAAAAAAGGTAAAGCCTTTTATGGATGTTCAAACTATCCTGAATGTGACTTTGTATCTTGGAATAAACCAACAGGTGAATTTTGTAAGGAATGTGGATCATATATGATTGAAAAAGTTACAAAATCAGAAACAAAAAATGTGTGCTCTAATAAAGAATGTAAAAAAGTAGAAGAAAAAAGTTAGAAATTTGAACAAGTTGAATGAAAAGTCTAATTATATTTTATATTGAAAAACCTTTCATTTTATGATAAGATTCTTATTGCACAAATTTTGAATTTAAGTATTTGTTTGTATAAAACAAATTTTAAAAGATATAAATAAAGGTTATTTAAGGCCGATATTTCATGAGGAGATGATTGTAAATGGCGAGCGAAGTATTACAAAAAACGAGAAGAATAAATAAAACATTACAAACAAGTGGTGGAAGTAGTGTTTCTTTTGAATTACTAGCAGGATCTTTAGGAGAAGTTCTTAATGCAAATGTATACGTATTAAGTTCAAAAGGAAAAATATTAGGCCTTTACCTTAATGATGAGGCTGATAGTTCTGTAGTAGAAGAAGAAGATACTAATCAAAAAATGTTCCCTAAGGAATATAATAAAAGTTTATTAAAGATAAATGAAACTTTAGATAACTTAACAGGAGAAGAAGTTCTTAAATTATTCCCAGATGAGCATGGTAGACTTGAAAAGTATACAACTATAGTTCCAATATTAGGTAGTGGTCAAAGATTAGGTACTTTAGTGCTATCAAGATATAATGATAATTTTACGGATGATGATTTAGTTATATCTGAATATAGTGCTACTGTAATAGGATTAGAAGTACTAAGAGCTCTAAGTGAAGAATTAGAAATTGAGATGAGAAAGAAGGCTGTAGTTCAAATGGCTATAGGAACATTATCTTACTCAGAGTTAGAAGCTGTAGAGCATATATTTGATGAATTAAACGGAAAAGAAGGTTTACTTGTAGCAAGTAAAATAGCGGATAGAGTTGGGATAACTAGATCTGTAATAGTTAATGCCTTAAGAAAATTTGAAAGTGCAGGAGTTATAGAGTCTAGATCGTTAGGTATGAAAGGTACTCATATAAAGATACTTAATGATAAACTTATACCTGAATTAAAAAAAGTTAAAAATTCTAACTAATAAAATTGTCACAAAAAGAAGGTATCTAGAACTAGATACCTTCTTTTTGTATAAAATTAGGAGGTAAAATGAAGCCATTAGCAGATAGATTAAGACCACAAAATATTGAAGATATGGTGGGGCAATCACATATAATAGGCGAAGGTAAGGTTTTAAATAAAATTATAAACAATAAGTCAATACCAAATATGATTTTATATGGACCACCAGGTACTGGGAAGACAACATTTGCAAATATAATTGCAAATGCAACAGGTAAAAAATATGTTAAGTTAAATGCTGTAAATTGTGGAGTAAAGGAAATTAAAGAAGTTATAGAAGCAAGTAAACAAGATTTATTTTCATATAATGGAATAATTCTAATGCTTGATGAAATACAGGCTATGAATAAAAAGCAACAGCAAGCATTATTAGAAGTTATAGAGGATGGATCAGTAACTTTAATAGCAAGCACAGCAGATAATCCTTATTTTGTTATATACAAAGCAATATTGAGTAGAAGCTCAATATTTGAATTTAAAACTATAGAAAAAGAAGAGATATTTAAAGGATTAAAAAGAGCGGTTGGAAAAATTAGCGATTTATATTCATATGAAAAAATTAATATAGATGATGATGCATTAAAATGCATCTCTGAAATTTCTAATGGAGATATGAGAAGTGCTTTAAATAAACTTGAGCTAGCATTTAATTTAGGGATTGATATAAGAAGTAATAGCGTAAATGTAACTGTAGATACGGTAATAGAATCCTCTAGTGAAAAAGGTTTAAGTTTTGATAGGGGAGGTGATGATGGATATTCTATACTATCAGCATTTCATAAATCATTGAGAGGGTCAGATGAAAATGCCGCAATACATTATTTAGCTAGATTAATAAAATCAGAAGATATGCAAGGAATTACAAGAAGGCTATTATGTGTTGCAAGTGAAGATGTGGGACTAGCTGTACCTCAAGCTATAACTATAACACATGCTTGTGTTTCAGCTGCTTTGCAATTAGGGTTCCCAGAAGCAAGGATACCTTTAGCTCAAGCAACAATATATTTGGCCCAATGCCCAAAGTCTAATTCTGTTATTAATGCAATAGATTTGGCTTTATATGATTTAGATAATATTGAAACTGGTGATATACCTATACATCTCAAAGATGCTCATTATTCAGGAGCTAAAGATTTAGGTAGAGGTGTAGACTATAAATATCCTCATAACTACCCAAACAATTATGTGAAACAACAGTATTTACCAAATACTATAAAAGATAAGAAATACTATAGTCCAGGCGAAAATAAAAATGAACAAGCATTTAAACATTATTGGGAGAATTTAAAAAAATAGACTATAATAAATATTAGGGAGATAAACTAATAATAAAAAATTAAATTATTTATTTGTTTGAGTATTGTATCAGGGGGAAATTTTATGATTATAAAGCTTGATTCTTCTTATCATAATAAGGTTATAAAATATTTAGAAAGAGAATCTGAGTTTAACTTATTAACGATAGGGGATATAGAGAGATACGGATATGATAACTACTTTTTAAATATATGGGCAGATATTAATAAAAAAGGGGAAATTGAAGGTATACTTGTTAAATGTTTTGAATTTATTATCTTTTATGCCTATGATAGATTTGATGTAAATGAATTTGCAGATTTAATTAGTAGTATGGATTATTCAGAGATAAGTGGGAAATCAGAAGCAGTAGATAAATTAGCATATAAGATAAATTTAAGAAAAAGTAGGAAAGTTAAATTTTGTAAACTTGAAGATAAAGAGTTGTTAAAAGAAGACAATGTGAATATAAAGGTAAAAAAAATGAAGTTTAGACATTTAGGAAAAGTAGCTAAATTGTATGAAGCTATTGATGAGTTTGAAAATACTACTGTAGATAATCTTAGAAATGGACTAAAAACAGGTAGAGGTTACTTTATTGAAGTGGATAAAAATATAGTAGCAATGGCTAAAAGTACTGCAGAAAATAAAAAGTATGCAATGATAGTTGGAGTAGGAACTCATCCAAACTATAGAAATAGGGGCCTTGCTACAAAATGTATAGTAAAAATATGTTCAGAATTATTAGATGAAAATAAAACACCATGTTTGTTTTATGATAATGAGAAAGCAGGCGCTATTTATCATAAATTAGGATTTAAAAAAATAGGAAATTGGAGTATTTATTACAAATAGCAAAAATTAGATTGAATTTAGAATGTAAATATATATATAATATTTTATATAAGTAAAAAATTAACAATGACAGGGGGAATTCAAATGTATAACATTGGAATTGATGTAGGAGGAAATAGCATAAAAGCTGGTCTAGTTGAAGATGGTATGATAACTATTAGATCTACAAAAGAGGTTAGCATGCTTACTGGATTTGATGGGATAATTGAAATCATAAAGGATGTTGTAAATAGTATACTAATTCAAAAAAATATAACTATAAATGAAGTAGAAAGTATCGGTATCGGTATACCTGGAGTTGTAAATAAACAAGGTTGTGTAAGTTGTGTAAACTTAGGCATGAAAAATGATCCATTAGAGAATAGAATAAGAGAAATATTTCCGAATACAAAAATTGTAGTTGAAAATGATGCTAATGTGGCTGCATTTGCAGAATACAAGTATGGTAGCATGAAAGGTTATGACACTGGAGTTATGATTACTCTAGGTACTGGAGTAGGGGGAGGTATTATTATAAATGGAAAACCTTTCTCAGGAGCTCATGGCATAGGATCAGAGATTGGACATATTATATTAGATTCTAATTATTATACTTGTAATTGTGGAAATAATGGATGTTTTGAAACTTTTTGTTCAGCAACAGCTATAATAAAATATGCTCAAAAATTAATTAAAGAAGGTGAAAAATCTATTATTATTGAAATGGCTGAAAATAATATGGATAATATAAATGCAAAAGTGGTATTTGATGCATATAGGGAAAAAGATATTGTAGCGATAAAGGTAATCAATAGATTTAAAGAGTATTTAATAAAAGGAATTTTAAGCATAGTTCACTTTATTGACCCAGAGATAATATCAATTGGTGGTGGATTATCAAACTCAAGTGATATTATTTTAGAGGGGTTAGAAGAAGAATTAAATAAAAGAGCAATATATAATGGTAATGGAGTTTCAAAAATAGTAATTGCAGAGTTTAAAAATGATGCGGGAATTTTAGGGGCATCTGCTTTATAAAATCTATAATGGAAAACTAACTAGTGAATAGCCTGATAATGCTATTTACTAGTTTTTTTAATTCATACAAAAATACTATGTTTTAAATCTTGACAAAAATACTAGGATATAATACAATAATTTTAAAGTTAATTCCTACTGAAACAGTATGATTTAGATTTCAGTATAGAAGGTGATTGAATATGAAATTATCTACTAAAGGTAGATATGGATTAAAGGCAATGTTTGAATTATCTATAAGTCAAAGCAAAGGTCCAGTACCACTTAAGGTAATAGCAAACAACCAGAATATATCGGAACAATATTTAGAACAGATTTTTTCTAAGTTAAAAAAATCTGGGATAATAAAAAGTGTAAGAGGTGCACAAGGTGGGTATCTATTAGCTAAGGATGCAAAAGACATTAGTGTAGGAGAAATATTAATAGCACTTGAAGGTCCTGTATCTCTATCTGAATGTGTACTAGATGAAGATGTATGCGAAAATTCAGGTACTTGTGTAACAAAGATAGTTTGGGAAAAGTTAAAAAAGGGTATAGAAGATGTTATAAACTCAATTACCCTACAAGATATGATAAATGATTACGACAAAAATAGATTTTTAGATAATGATATAACTAAATTGATATCAAAAGATAGGGAGTGTAACTAAAAATGGAAAAAAGAAGAATATACATGGATTATTCTGCAACTACTCCAGTTAAGAAAGAAGTAGTAGATGCTATGATGCCTTACTTAACTGATTATTTTGGAAATGCATCAAGTTTCCACTCATTTGGTAGAGAAGCAAAAGAAGCGTTAGATAAAGCAAGAAGTCAAGTTGCTTCACTTATAAATGCTAATCCAAATGAGATATACTTTACAGCTGGCGGAACAGAAAGTGATAACTGGGCTATAGAAGGAGTTGCATTTGCAAATAGAAATAAAGGAAATCATATAATAACATCAAAAATAGAACATCACGGTGTACTTCATCCATGTGAGTATCTAGAAAAGCATCATGGATTTGAAGTTACTTATTTAGATGTAGATTCAGAAGGTAGAGTTGATTTAGAACAATTAAAAAACTCTATAAAAGATACAACTATATTAATAACTATAATGTTCGCTAATAATGAAATAGGTACTATACAACCTATAAAAGAAATAGCAGAGATAGCTAAAGAACACAAGATAGTATTCCATACAGATGCTGTTCAAGCGGCGGGTAACATTCATATAGATGTAAAAGAATTAGGTGTAGATTTAATGAGTATGTCATCTCATAAAATATATGGGCCTAAAGGTATAGGAGCTTTATATATTAAAAGAGGCACTAAACTTCATACATTTGTACATGGAGGCGCTCAAGAAAGAAGAAAAAGAGCAGGTACTGAAAATATACCAGCAATAGTTGGTTACGGTAAAGCTGCAGAGTTAGCTAAAGCTAATATGGATAATCATATAGAAACATTAACTAAGTTAAGAACTAAGTTAATAGATACTATATTAGAAAAAATACCTCATACAAGAATAAACGGAAGTTTAATTCATAGGTTACCAGGGAATGTAAACTTTGGATTTGAGTTTATAGAAGGTGAAGGAATACTATTATTATTAGATATGTTAGGTATAGCTGCATCAAGTGGCTCAGCATGTACATCAGGATCATTAGATCCATCACATGTTCTTATGGCAATAGGATTACCTCATGAACTTGCTCATGGGTCACTTAGACTTTCAATTGGAGATTTTACAACAGAAGAAGATATAGATTATATAATAGATAATTTACCTAAGGTTATAGAGAGATTAAGAAGTATGTCACCTCTTTATGAATCTTATGTAAGAGAACAACAATTAACAAAATAATAAATTAAACGGAATTTTTAAGGAGGATATAATCATGCAATATACTGAAAAAGTTATGGATCATTTTATGAACCCAAGAAATGTTGGACAAATAGAAGATGCAAGTGGTGTTGGAGAAGTAGGAAATGCTAAATGTGGAGATATAATGAGAATATATCTTGATATAGATGAAAACCAAATAATACAAGATGTTAAGTTTATGACATTTGGATGTGGATCAGCTATAGCTAGTTCATCAATGGCTACAGAAATGGTAAAAGGTAAAAGTGTACATGAAGCTTTAGAAGTAACTAATAAAGCAGTTGCAGAAGCTTTAGATGGTTTACCACCAGTAAAGATGCACTGTTCAGTATTAGCTGAGCAAGCTATAAAAGCTGCATTAATAGATTATGCTAAGAAAAATAATATACACATACCAGAATTAGATGGTGTAGTTATAGATGATGATCATGATCATCACCATGATATAGATGAAGATGAAGAATAAGAAATAGTTTAGATAATAAATTATAAGTGGGAACTTGGGCTGGAATAAAAATCTACATGTAATGTAGATTTTTATATCCAGCCTTTCGCTTTAATATAAAAATGATGTTAAGATATATTTGTGATTATATAAATATAAGAGTATGAAGTAAGTTTATACTTTTAAAAAATGTACAAAGTAGATATAATATAGAGAATGAGGTGATTTTTAATGAGCAAAAAAAAGGTAATGATAGGTATGAGTGGTGGAGTTGATAGTTCTGTTGCTGCATACTTATTAAAGGAACAAGGCTATGATGTAATAGGAGTTACTATGAAGTTATGGCAAGATGATGAAGATGACGATATAATTGAAAATGACGGAGGATGTTGTTCATTAGCTGCAGTAGAAGATGCAAGACATGTAGCTCAAAAAATAGGTATACCTTTTTATGTACTAAACTTTAGAGAAGTATTTAAGGAAAAGGTAATTGATTATTTTATAGATGAATATTTAGAAGGAAGAACTCCGAATCCTTGTATAGCATGTAATAAACATATAAAATTTGATGATTTTTATAAGAGAGCTAGACAAATTGGATGTGATTATGTGGCAACAGGTCATTATGCTAAGATTGAGAAAGATGAAGAAACAGGTAGATATTTACTTAAGAAATCAGTTACTGATAAAAAAGATCAAACTTATGCTTTATATAATATGACACAAGACCAACTAGAACATACATTGCTTCCTATAGGTGATTATGAGAAAGAAAGAGTAAGAGAGATTGCTAAGGAGTTAGGATTTGACGTTCATAATAAACCAGATAGTCAAGAAATATGCTTTGTAAAAGATAATAACTATGCAGGATATGTAACAAAGCATGCTAACAAAAGAATAGAAGAAGGATTCTTTGTAGATACTAAAGGAAATGTATTGGGAAAACATAAAGGAATCGTACATTATACTATAGGACAAAGAAAAGGGCTTGGAATTGCTTTTGGTAAGCCTATGTTTGTTGTTGATATAGATCCAGTAAAAAATACTGTTGTATTAGGGTCTAATGATGATATCTTTAAAAAAGAGCTTATTGCAAAAGATGTTAACTTAATAACTATAGATGAGATAAAAGATCCTATAAGAGTACAAGCTAAAGTTAGATATTCAGCTAAACCATCTGAAGCTACTGTGTATAATAATGGAGATGGAACTATAAGAATAGTATTTGATGAAGCACAAAGAGCTATAACTAAGGGACAATCAGTTGTTATGTATGATGGAGATAAAGTTGTTGGCGGAGGAATTATAGTTAAAAGTTTATAAAAAATATATTGATTAATTTTGCAAAATTTAGTAAGATAACTATATATGAAGTCAAAAATAAAATTAATTAAAGACATTGAAAAGAAATAGTAAATTATTTGAAGTCTTACAGAGAGAGGGAATTGGTGGAAACCCTTAGAATAGAATAATTGAAGCAGTCTTGGAGTTACAACTTGGAAATTAAGTATAAGTTGTCGGTAGTTACGTTATAACTAAGGTTTTCCGAAGATATCATAACTTTTTATGATAATTAGGGTGGTACCGCGAAATAATCTCGCCCCTATAGTTTTTTATAGGCGCGAGTTTTTTTATATTTAAATTTAAATAAATAATTTGATGTTTTAAATATAAAAATATAAACACAATTAATATTTATAGGAGGAATTTAATATGCAAAAAATGGGATTAAATGAAATAAGAAGTAAATTCTTAAACTTCTTTGAATCTAAAGGACACTATGCTGCAAAAAGTGCTTCTTTAGTACCACATAACGATAAAAGTTTATTACTTATAAACTCAGGAATGGCTCCTTTAAAAAATTACTTTGCAGGAGTTGAAGTTCCACCAAGTAAGAGAATGACTACTTGTCAAAAATGTATAAGAACTGGAGATATAGAGAATGTAGGTAAAACTGCTAGACATGGTACATTCTTTGAGATGTTAGGTAACTTCTCATTTGGAGATTACTTTAAGAGAGAATCTATAAGATGGGGATGGGAGTTCGTAACAGAGCATTTAAATATACCAGAAGATAGATTATGGGTAACAGTATACGAGAATGATGATGATGCTTTTGATATATGGTCAAAAGAAATGAACTTCCCAACTGAAAGAATAGTTAGACTTGGAAAAGACGATAATTTCTGGGAAATAGGTACAGGACCGTGTGGACCATGTTCAGAGATATACTTTGATAGAGGAGAAGCATTTGGATGTGATAATCCAGATTGTAAACCTGGATGTGATTGTGATAGATATTTAGAGTTCTGGAACCATGTTTTCACTCAATTTGATAGAGATGAAGAAGGTAACTATGGACAACTTGAGCACAAAAATATAGATACAGGTATGGGTCTTGAAAGAATGGCTTGTATAATGCAAGATGTTGATAATATATTTGAAGTAGATACAATAAGACAAATAATAAGTGCTATAGAAAAAGTTGCAAATGTAGAATATGGTAAAAATGCTAAAACAGATGTTTCAATAAGAATAATAACTGACCATATAAGAGCTGTAAGTTTCTTAGTTGCTGATGGAGTTTTACCATCAAATGAAGGAAGAGGATACGTTCTTAGAAGACTGTTAAGAAGAGCTGCTCGTCATGGTAAATTATTAGGAATAAAAGAAAACTTCTTATATAAATTAGTTGATGAAGTTATAAAAGTAAGTGGAGAAGCTTACCCAGAATTAGTAGAAAAAGAAAGCTATATAAAGAAAGTTATAAGAATCGAAGAAGAAAAATTCAATGAAACTATAGATCAAGGTAGTGAAATATTATCTTCTTATATAGAAGAGTTAAATAAAAATAATGAAAAAACTTTAAGTGGAGAAAATGCATTTAAATTATATGATACTTATGGTTTCCCAATAGATTTAACTAAAGAAATATTAGAAGAAGTTGGTCTTGATTTAGATGAAGATGCTTTTAATGAAGAAATGAATAAGCAAAGAGAAAGAGCTAGAAGTGCAAGAGGAAATATGGACGGTGAAAGTTGGAAAGAAGATCCATTATCTAAATTAGATGAATCTGCATCAAGTAGCTTTGAAGGATATAATGATTTAACTTTAGTTGGAAAAGTTAATGCTATAGTTATGGATGATGAAATAGTAGAAGTTGCTAAAGAAGGAGATAATGTAGCTATAGTATTAGATCAAACTACATTCTATCCAGAAGGTGGAGGACAAGCAGGTGACTGTGGAATACTTTCTAATGATAACGTAGTAATAGAAGTAATAGATACAAGAAAAGGCGCTAACAATACTATAAAACACATAGGAACAGTTAAATCTGGTGAAGTAAAAGTAAATGATGAGTTAACTACATTAGTAAATAAAGAAATAAGAATGGCAAGTGCTAGAAACCATACTGCAACTCACTTATTACACAAAGTATTAAAAGAAGTATTAGGAGAACATGTTAATCAAGCTGGTTCTTTAGTTAATTCAGAAAGATTAAGATTTGACATAACTCACTTTGAGGCTATATCAAAAGATGAATTAAAAGTTATAGAAGAAAAAGTAAATGATGCTATACTTGATTCTTTAGATATAAATTGTGAAAATATGGGTATAAATGAAGCTAAAGAAAAAGGAGCTACAGCTCTATTTGGCGAAAAGTATGGTAAGGAAGTAAGAGTTGTATCTATGGGAGATTTCTCTATAGAGCTTTGTGGAGGTACTCACTTAAAAAATACATCTCAAGTTGGTATGTTTAAAATAATATCTGAAGGTGGAGTTGCTGCAGGAGTAAGAAGAATAGAAGCAATAACAGGAAGATCAGTTTATGAGTATTTAAAGGAAAGAGATGCAATTATAAATGAAGTATGTGTTAGCTTAAAAGCTAAAGAAGATAATTTAACACAAAGAGCATCTCAAATAGTAGATGAAAATAAAGCTTTAGCAAAAGAACTACATGAAATAAAGGCTAAAATGAGTTTACAATCAGCTGATTCTATATTAGATTCTAAGATAGAAATAAATGGAGTAAACTTAGTAACAGCTAAATTTGAAGGTATGGATATGAATACTTTAAGGGAAACAGCTGATAGCTTAAGAGATAAATTAGCTTCAGGTGTTGTAGTTATAGCAAATATAGCAGATAATAAAGTTAACTTTATTGTAACAGCTACTAAAGATGTACTAGAAAAAGGAATACATTCAGGTAATATAGTTAGAGAAGTTGCACAAATAGCTGGTGGAAAAGGTGGAGGAAGACCTAACATGGCTCAAGCTGGTGCAAGTGATGTAAGTAAGGTAGAAGAAGCTTTAAATTATGCAGGAGAGGTAATAAAATCTCAAGTAAAATAAATTTACTTTAAAGGGGGATTTACTTTGGATAAGAATCTAGATTATACTGTTAAATTCGAATGTGTATCTGAAGATAAAATGAGTGTTGGGGATACTATAGATTTTGTATATAAAGCATTAATAGAGAAAGGATATGACCCTATAAATCAAATTATAGGGTACATTCTTTCTGGTGATTCAAGCTATATAACTAGCCATAAAAATGCAAGATCAATAATAAAGAAATTTGAGAGAGATGAAATACTTGAAGAGGTAATTTCTTATTATTTAAAAAGAAAGTAGGTCAACTTCATGAAAAAAAAGATTGCATCGTTGTTAATGGCTATTATGATATTGGTATCTTTTATGCCAATAAATAGTTATGCAAATGGAAGTAATAATAAAGTTCAAGGAAAAGTTATATTTATTAATATGAATAGAACTAGCCTTGCAAGTATGCTACAAATATCTTCTTTAAAAGAAGAATTAGATAATAGAGGTTATATTGGTCTTATGAATATCAGAGGTGATAAGGGAACTGATGATAGAAGATCTTTAGCCACTATGGGTGCAGGTAGAAGAGCAAATGTGAGTACAGAAAGTTTTATAAATTTTAGAGAATCAAATGACAATTCTAGCAAGGTTTATGAAGCTTCTACAAATGCAAAAGCTAAGTCAATAAATGATTTAACTATTAATAGATCGTTAAATGAAAATGCTGAAAACGGTGAATATGGAGCTGTATTAGGTTCTTTAGGACAGACTTTATCAGAGAATAATTTAAAAACGGCTTTAATAGGAAATAGTGATACTATAGAAAATGAAAATTTAGTTAGAAATAGAAATCTTGGATTAGTAGCTATGGATCAATATGGTCGAATCGATGCTGGTAATATTGATAACATAAATATAGAAGATTTATCTATGCCTTATGGTATAAGAACTGACTATAATAAATTATTAGAAGAAACTAAAAATCAGTATAAAGAAAGTGACGCTATATTTGTAGATATTGGAGATACATATAGACTTGATAAATATAGACTAAATTTAAATGAAGCTACATATAGTGCTACAAAGTCAAAGATACTAAATTATATAGATGAATACTTAAAAGAAGTATTTAGTATTGTAAATGAAAATGATACTATATACATAGTAAGTGCATTCCCTAGTGATATAGATTATTCAAATAGAAGAAGGCTATCTCCTATAATTAAGCTATCAAATGAAGGTAAGGGACTTTTAGCTTCTGCTACAACTAGAAGAGATGGAATAGTTGCTAACCTAGATATAGGAGTAGATATTTTAAATGAATTTGGATTAGAAAATGAGGATATGGTAGGTAAAAGCTTTACTACAATTGATAAAGATGATAATACTACATACTTATTAGATGAATATGAAAAAATAGTTTCTATATCTAATATAAGATCAACTATTATAAATACTTTTGTTGGTGTTGTGTCTGTATCATGGGTAATAGCTATGTTTGCAGTTTTATTTAGAAACTATATACCAAATAAAGAAAAAGTATTTAAAGTATTAAAGGAATTTATAAAACTTGGTTTTATACTTCCATTAGCATTCTTAGTTGTTGGAATATTTAATTTTAAAACACAAGTTTCAATATCATTAGGTATAACTGGCACAACTATATTACTTTATATTTTAGGAAGAATATTATTTAAAGATGATATAAAACATATGGGATTCTTTGCAGGCATTACAATACTAGCAATATCTATGGATTGTGTATTTGGAACGTATTTAATGAAAAATAGTATAATGAGTTACGATGCAATAATTGGAGCTAGATACTATGGTATGGGAAATGAATATCAAGGTATAGCTATAGGTAGTGCAATTTTCGCACTTGCAGTATTACTTCAATATAGAAAGATTCCAAAATGGTTAGCTGCAGTTGCATCAGTATTAACATTATTAACTACAGCATCACCAAGTATGGGTGCTAATGTAGGAGCTGCAATATCTGAATGTGTTGCATACTTAGTATTTTTATTAATAATATTTGATGTAAAATTAGACTTTAAAAAGGTATTTTTAATATTACTTGCTGCAGCAGGTGTAGTATTTGCATTTGCGGCATTTGATATAATTTCTGGAAGTGAATCTCACTTATCAGGATTTGTAAAACAAATTTTAGCTAACGGTCCAATAACTATAATACAAACATTCTCTAGAAAGATTCAAATGAACTTAAAACTAGCAAAAACTACAGTATGGGTAAATATATTACTTGTAGGAGTAGCAATTGTAGGTATTATGATATTTAGACCATCTAAGCATTTTAGAAACTTAGCTAATAAGTACAAGTATATATTTGATAGCTTTATTGCCACATTAGTAGGATGTTTTATAACGCTATTAGTTAATGATTCTGGTATAGTTGCGGCAGCCACAGCATGTATTTATATACTTATACCTTTAATAATAATAAGTATAAATATGATTATATTTGAAGATGAAAAATAAATAAGATCGAGCTGATATAAAATCAGCTCGATCTTATTTACTTGAAAATTATTTGCAAATAGATACACTTATAATATAAAATAAGATATGAATGTTTTTAAATTAAATAGGAAGAATAATTTAAATAAATGATAAGAAATATTTAAAAGTCAAAGGAGACAAATAATGCTAGACGGAAGAATTATGGGATTAGATATAGGAGATAAAACTATTGGTGTTGCTGTTAGTGACTTAATGGGAATGACTGCTCAAGGTGTAAAGACAATAAGAAGAGTAGGAAAGAAAAAAGATATAGAAGAATTAAAAGCTATAATAAAAGAAAGGCAAGTTAACAAAATTGTATCAGGATTACCTAAGAATATGAATGGTACACTAGGCCCACAAGGTGAAAAAGTTATAAAGTTTTGTGAATTAATAAAAGAAGAAACTGGTTTAGATATAGAGTTTTGGGATGAAAGATTGTCTACTGTTGCAGCAGAAAGATCTTTAATAGAAGGTGATGTAAGTAGACAAAAAAGAAAAAAAGTAATAGATATGTTAGCAGCAGTAATTATATTACAAGGATATCTTGATTCAAAAAGTTTTTAGTAAAATGTATATAAATTTATAGATTTATGATATATAATATAAATAATAAATAATAATTTGAGGTGAAACAAATGCAAGAAAATATAATCAACTTAATCGACGAAAATGGAGTAGAAAGCCAATTTGAGATAATATTAACTTTAGAAGCAGAAGAAAAAGAATATGCTATATTAATGCCTGTTGAAGATGAAGAAGCAGAAGAAGCTTTAATATTTAGAATAGACGCAGATGAAGAAGGAGAAATATTAGTTCCATTAGAAAATGATGATGAGTATGAAACTGTTGTTGCAGTATATAATGCAATAATGGAAGAGGAAGGTTTAAACTTCGACGAAGACGAACAATAAAATTTAGTAAAAAACCTACTTAATTTTTGATTAAGTAGGTTTTTTATTTTTGATTTATAATAAAATAATCTATTTGAGAATAATATGAGTGCTTTTCTTGCTTAAATTTGTAAAAATAGGGTAATAATATTATCATACGAGCACTTTAAATAGAATATTAAATTTAGAAAGGTTATTCTCAATTGAAGATTAAATTGACGATTGAAGTTTTAAAATCTTGACAATACCATAAATATTAGATAGAATTTTTAATAAGAATTATCAATTGAAAAATAAAAGGGTGATATACATGAAGAATATAATGGAAGAGTTAAAAGAAAAGCTAAAAGAAACAGGCTTTAAAATTACTCCTCAAAGACGAGCTATAATAGAGATATTGTTAAAACATGAAAATGAACATTTAAGTAGTGAAGAGATATACGATTTAGTAAGAGTTGATTGTCCAGAAATAGGGTTAGCAACAGTATATAGAACTATGCAACTACTAGATGAGATAAATGTAATATCAAAGCTTAATTTAGATGATGGATGTGTTAGATATGAAATTAGTTTAAATGAAGAAGATTGCCATCACCATCATCATCTTATATGCGGTAATTGTGACAAAATAATAGAAGTAAAAGAAGATTTATTAGATAGTATAGAAAGTGAAATACAATCTTTATACAAGTTTAAAATAGTAGACCATGATGTTAAGTTTTATGGTTTATGTGAAGAATGTAATAAAAATATAAGTCCTGAATAAGGACTTATATTTTTATTACAGAATAAAATATAAAAAATATTAATACAAATATAATTAACATTTCTAAGAAGTTACTAAAATGACCACCAACCTTTAAACTTCCTATAGAAATTTTTTTATTACTTAGTGGATAAAAAAGAGGAACTCCTTGTCTAGTAAATAAATCGCCTAAAAATATATGACTTGAGTAACTGATAGTTCCCCAAAATGATAAATTGTATATATTAGTTAGTAGTTCAATTTGTTTAAGGAGTAAATATAAAATGGTGATTGCTAGAACACTATGAGATACGCCTCTGTGCTTAAACCATGGGAAAATACCTAGCATTATAACAAATAGAACTATAAAAATTTTTGTTTTGACTAAATAAAGACAACCCCCCAGTAATAGAAAAGTCAAAGATAAAAATAACTTTCTTAAAAATTTATGGCTAAGTTTTGACTCTATTATAAATATTGAAATAAAAGTTATAATAGAACTTAAGTAAAAATTATTATTTATTTTTAAGGAAAAAAAGAATATTACTATATTTATTGTATATATTAATGATTTATATAAAAACTTAGATACATTTTTTTTGATAAATAAGTTTGATATTGTAGAATTAGGTTCATCTAAGTCTGGAAGTAATGAAAAAATAGCTGAAACTATAATTGAAAATATTGTAATAGGTATTTTAAAAATTAATGATGCTTGTATGGATGCTAAGACGCCTATAGCACAATGTGTTCTACCACGCATAAATCCTCCTATATAAATAAGTTAATATACTCAGAGAATATCAAAATAATTTGCTTTTGTCAAAATAATGAATTAAATGTATTTTAAATATTACTTAAAATATAACAGGATTTGTGGTACAATGATAATAACTGGTAGAGTTCGTGATTTGATATTATAAATTTAATGTAAAGATAGATTGGAATAAGAAAATTGAATAGACAGAAGGAGATGGTGCAATTGTTCAAGAAGAACACTAATAAAATTAAGGTAGCAGCCTTAGGTGGACTTAACGAAATCGGCAAAAATATGACCGTTATTGAATATAAAGATGAAATAATTGTAATTGATGCGGGATTAAGTTTTCCAGAAGATGAAATGTTAGGGGTAGATATAGTTATACCGGATATAACTTATTTAGTAAGAAATAAGGATAAGATAAAGGGTATATTTATAACTCATGGTCATGAAGACCACATAGGAGCGCTTCCATATATACTTAAAAAATTAAATGTACCTGTATATGGATCAAGACTTAGTATAGCTCTTATACAAGTAAAATTAAAAGAGCATAAACTTAATAACGTTAAGTTAAATGTTGTAACTCCTAGACAAATAATAAAATTATCGAATATGGACGTAGAGTTTATAAAAATGAATCATAGTATACCAGATGCATTCTCTATAGCCGTACACACAGATCAAGGGATTATATTCCATACAGGAGACTTTAAGGTTGATTTAACTCCAATAGATGGAGATGTTATGGATATGCATAGAATTTGCGAGTTAAGTCAAAAGGGAGTTCTTTTAATGTTAGCAGATAGTACTAATGTCGGTAAAAGTGGATATAGTATGTCTGAAAAGACTGTAGGAGCAGGACTAGATGATTTATTTAGAAAAGGAAGCGATAGTAGAATTATAGTAGCTACATTTGCATCTAATATACACAGATTACAACAAATAATAGATATGGCTGCAAAGTTTGGAAGAAAAGTTGCAGTATCAGGTAGATCTATGGTAAATGTTGTTGGTGTAGCAAAAGAATTAGGTTATTTAGATGTTGAAGATGATATGATAATTGATTTAAATGACATATCAAAATATCAAAATAATGAGTTAGTAATAATAACTACAGGAACACAGGGAGAACCTATGTCTGCTCTTGCGAGAATGGCATGTTCAGAACATAAGAAAGTTGAAATAAAAAAAGGTGATTTAGTAATAATATCAGCTCATCCAATACCAGGAAATGAAAAATTAATATCTAAAGTTATAAATTTATTATTTGAAAAAGGTGCAGAAGTTGTATATAATGACATAGCTGATATACATGTATCAGGTCATGCTTGTCAAGAAGAATTAAAGCTTATGCATAGATTAGTAAGACCTAAATACTTCATGCCAGCTCATGGTGAGTATAGAATGTTAAAAAAACATGGAGAACTTGCACAAGAACTAGGTATGTCTGAAAAGAATGTATTTGTTATGCAAGTAGGGGAAGTATTAGAATTAGATAGAAACAATGCATCTGTGACAACACGTATACCAACAGGTAATGTATTAGTTGATGGCCTTGGAGTTGGAGATGTTGGGAATATAGTATTAAGAGATAGAAAACATTTATCAGAAGATGGATTAATGATAGTTGTTGTAACTATATCTAAAGAAGATGGAAAAGTTTTAGCTGGTCCAGATATAATATCAAGAGGATTCGTTTATGTAAGAGAATCGGAAGATTTAATGGATGGAGCTAAAAATATAATAAAAGATGTTTTATTTGAATGTGAAGAGAAAAATATAAAAGAGTGGGCTTATCTTAAAAATAATATAAAAGAAAATTTAAAAGAATACTTATATCAAAGAACTAAGAGAAATCCGATGATACTTCCTATAATTATGGAAGTATAAATAGAAATAGGCATAGATTAAATCTATGTCTATTTTTTTATGGTAATATATCATAAATTTAAGTAATTAAAAATAGAATATATAATACTAGGAGTTCATTTGTAGGAGGTATTTATGAGTGTATATGAAAGTGCTACAAAGCTAGCTAGTGAGATAAAATTAAGCGAAGAATATAAATCATTTAAAAAAAGCATGAATGAGCTTAAATCAGACTCTAAAAGTGAAAGCTTACTAAAGGAATATAAAATGAGCCAAATGGAGTTACAAAGAAGTCAGGTTCAAAATAAATCTTTAGATAAAAAAATAGTTAGAAAAATTGAAACTATAGAAAAGAAAATAAAAAAAAATAAAAAAGTATATAATTATTTAAGAGATGAGCAAGTTTTAGTTAATATGATGAATAATATTAATATAATACTGTCGGATGCAGTAGACAAAGATTATAAATAAACAAAGGAAGTGAATCTTGATGAAAATATTAATTATGAAAGTAAACCTTAGAGCTAGTTGGGTACATTCATTAAAAGAAAAAAGAATGGTAGTAAAAAGTATTATAAGTAAACTTCAGAATAAATTTAATATATCTGTTTGTGAGGTTGAAAATCAAGATTTACATCAAAGAATAACGATTGGTATATCAAAAGTTGACTTATCATACAGTCAATGCGATTCATCTATAGAATATATAGTAAGATATATAGAAGAAAATACAGATGCAGAAATTATAGATATAGAGGATGAAATAATAAATTATTAAAAAAATCCGTGTAATTTAAGAAAATTTTATTAAGTTACACGGGTTTTTTGCGTTAATTTAGTGAAAAATAAGCATATAAAATTTATATAGGAGGATATAATATGGAAAATAGAAAAATTAATAAAAATGCAAAAATAGCATTAAAACAAGTAAAATTTGAAATTGCAGCTGATTATGGTATGAATCAAGAGGATGTATTTGATATCATAGAAAATGCAAAGTCTAATGGAGTTTTAAGTAGATATTTTAGCGAATTAGAGAATAAAAAGGATTTAGCAAGTAGATTATGTAATACAGCAAGTCAAATACCCCCTAGTCATTTAGAATAAAAAATAGTAACGGTGAAAGACTAATCTTAAATACAAATTAAGAGGTGACATATATGAAAAAAATATCTAGTATTATACTAGCTATGGTACTTATACTTACATCAAGTAGAATATCCTTTGCAAATGGAGACAATACAAATATAAGTATATCATCTAAATCAGCAGTCTTAATGGATGTAGGTAGTGGACAAGTACTTTATGAAAAAAATTCACATGAAAAACTACCTCCAGCTAGTGTTACTAAGGTTATGACAATGCTATTAATTTGTGAAGCCCTAGACAGTGGAAAAATCAAATTAGATGATCAAGTACAAGTAAGTGAGGTTGCATCTGGGATGGGAGGAAGCCAAATTTTCTTAGAACCAGGAGAAACTCAAAGTGTAGATACTTTACTTAAAGGAATAGCAGTAGCATCTGCTAATGATGCTTGTGTTGCTATGGCAGAATATATAGGAGGCAGTGTAGAGTCTTTTGTAGATATGATGAATAATAAAGCTAAAGAGTTAAATATGAAAGATACTCATTTTGCAAACACAAATGGATTACCAATAGATAACCATTATACTTCTGCATACGATATAGCTATAATGTCTAGAGAACTTTTAAAACATGATATAATAAGTAAATATCTAACAACATGGATGGATTCAGTAGTAGTAGGTAAAAAGCAAGCTACAATAGGTATTGCAAATACAAACAAGCTGATAAAACATTATCAAGGAGCTACTGGTGTTAAAACTGGTTTTACACAACAAGCAAAATATTGTTTATCAGCATCAGCTAAAAGAGGAGACACACATTTAATAGCAACAACACTTGGAGCGGAAACATCACAAGAAAGATTTAAGGATGCCTCAAGTCTTTTAAATTATGGATTTGCTAACTATGAAAGTGTAAAACTTTGTTCTAAAGATGATAAAATATCAACTTTAACTATGGAAAAAGCAGAAGATGATAAAATAAGCTTAGTTGCTAAAGAGGATTTATCTGTACTTATTAAAAAAGGTGAATCAAAAGAGTTTACAAAAAAAATAAAAGTATATGAAGATAGAAAATTACCTATTAAGGAAGGTACAGTTTTAGGAGTTGTAGAGGTTTACAAGGGAAAGGATAAAATTGGAAAAATTGAATTAGTTAACAATAAAGATATAAATAAAGCTGGTTACTTAAAAATGTTACAAAGAGTTATAGATAATATGTTATAAAATTAACAAAAAATAAATTAAATAAAGGTAGTGTAATTTAAAATAACTTTAAATTACACTATTTTTTGCGATAAAAAAATAGTAATTTTTAGAATAATTAGAAAATAACTTAAATTCAAGAAATAATAGAACTTTAGGAAGTATTGTCTAAAAAATAACAAAAAACTGTTGACTAAAATGGGAAAATTTATTAATATAGTCTTGCAAGGGTTTTCCTTGCAGAGGAGTTATAATATTTTAGGGAAATATTTTAGGAGGAGTAATTATGAAAAAGAAGATTGGACTAGTTCCAAAGTTGATCATGGGTATTATAGCAGGTATACTTATAGGTCAATTTGCACCAGAAGTTTTTGTAAGAGTATTAGTAACAATGAGTAGTTTATTTTCAGCATTTTTAAAGTTTGTTATACCTTTTATAATAATAGGATTTGTAACAGCTGGTATAGCTGACTTAGCTACTGGAGCAGGTAAGTTATTAGGAATAACAACAGGTATAGCATATGGATCTACAATAATAGCAGGTATTATAGCATTTACAGTTGCATCGACTGTGTTCCCATCGTTTATAGATCCAAGTGTTGCAAGTAAGATTGGAGACCCAGAAGCAGGAATGCTATCGCCATTTTTCACTATACCATTAAGTCCAATGGTAGATGTAACAGCAGCAATAGTATTTGCATTTACAATGGGACTAGGAATATCAGCTTTAAGAAATAAAGGTAAGGGAGAAACTTTATTTAATATATTCCAGGAATTTCAATCTATAGTAACAATGACTTTATCTACAGTTATAATACCATTACTACCTATATATATAGCAGGGACATTTGCTAATATAACAGTTGCAGGACAAGTATGGAGTATACTAGCTGTGTTCTGGAGAGTATTCTGCATAGTTATACCATTACACTTATTATACATATCATTCCAATTTATAGTAGCTGGAATTATAGCGAAGAAAAATCCTTTTGTTATGATAAAAAATCAAATACCAGGATATCTAACAGCAGTAGGAACTCAATCTTCTGCAGCTACGATACCTGTAAATGTTGCTTGTGCTGAGAAAAATGGTGTAAGTAAAAGTATAAGAGAATTCTGTGTACCTTTATGTGCAACTATACATTTATCAGGTAGTATAATATCTGTTACATCATTTGCAGTAGCAGTACTTATGATGAATAATATGGATAGAGGCGTATCAACACTACTACCATTTATACTAATGTTAGGTATAGCTATGGTAGCAGCACCAGGTGCACCAGGAGGAGCTATAATGAGCGCATTACCATTCCTTCCTATGATAGGTATACCATCTGATGGTGGATTAGCAAGTTTAATGATAGCTTTATACTTAACTCAAGATAGTTTTGGAACTGCAGCGAATGTATCTGGGGATAATGCAATAGCTGTAATAGTAGATCATTTTAATAATAAATTAAATAAAAATAAAGTGAAAAAAAGGGTATCTTAATTAAGAGTACAATTGGGGGATTAAAATAAGAAAAGCCTATTTGAGATAAATTTATCTTGAATAGGCTTTTTTCGTATACATGAATTTAGTATAAATTATTAAAACTTAAGTGAATTTATAAATATTTTGATTATATGTTTAGACATGTTATAATAGTAGTATTAAATATAAAAATAGGAGAGATAAGGCATGAGTTTTTTCAGCAATATATTAGTTATGTTAGTGGCTGTTGCGATAGCATTGTCAGTTCATGAGTTTGGTCATGCAGTTGCAGCATATTTACTAGGTGATAATACTGCAAAGGCATATGGAAGATTAACACTAAATCCAGCTAAACATATAGACCCAATAGGATTAATAGCTTTATTAGTTTTTCATATAGGTTGGGCAAAGCCTGTACCTGTTAATCCAAATAACTTTAAAAGTTATAGATGGGGAAATGTTATAGTATCATTATCTGGAGCAATCGGTAATATACTAGCAGCTATAGTTGCAGTAATAGTTATGAAGAATTCACATATGTATGCAATATATGCTATTGCATCTAAAACCCTAGCATTCAATGTAGCATTTGCAGCATTTAATTTACTTCCAATACCACCTCTTGATGGATGGGGAGTTATATCAGGATTTATACCTTTAAAATGGAGTGAATTTGTTTATAAGTATGAAAGCTATGGTCAATTAATACTATTACTTGCTATATTTACAGGTACTTATACTATAATATACTCACCTATATATAATGTAATAGCAGGTATAGTAGGGATATTTATATAAGTAATTAAATCTTAAGAGGTAGCTAAATGAAATATAACATACATTTACAAGTTTATGATGGTCCACTAGATTTACTTTATGATATGATATCTAAACAAAAAATAGATATAAAAGACATATCTATAATAGAAATAACTAGACAATACTTAAGTTATTTAGAAATGTTAGATAAGATGGACTTAGAAATAACTAGTGAGTTTATAACCATGGCATCAAAGCTTCTTCAAATAAAATCAAGGTACTTATTATATAAGCAAAAAGATGATGAGGAAGAAGAAGATCCAAGATTAGAATTAATGGAAAAGTTAGAAGAATACAAAAAATATAAATTAGCGGCAGAAGATTTAAAAACTAATGTAACTGATTTAAGTGAAGTATTCTATAGAAAAAAAGAAGAAATAGTAATAGATGAAAAGATAGATCTTGAGGATATATCAATAGATGCAATAAAAATGATCCTTCCATATATCTTAAAAGTAAAAACTACAACTGAAGATATTGAAGATAAGGATGAAAGATTAAATAAAATTGTAAAAGGAAGAATTGTTTCTGTTGAAGAAAAGATGGTATATATAAGGGAAATTATTAAAGAAAAAAATAATATTCATTTTACAAAAATAATTGAAAATTGTGACAAAAATGAGATAATAGCAACTTTCTTATCAATATTAGAACTTATAAAAGCAAAAGAAATAACAGTAGAACAAGACATATTCTTTGACGACATTTTAATTAAAAAAAGCGCGGAGTGATAAGATGAGACGTGAGGATATAAAGCATATTATAGAATCAGTAATGTTTGCATATGGAGAACCAATTAGTATAAAAGAGTTAAACTCTATAATAAATGAAGAACTTTCTCCAAAAGAAATAGAATATATGTTACATTCTTTAAAGGAAGAATATAAAGAAAGTAATAGAGGTATTCAGATTATAAAACTAGAAAGTAAGTACCAGATGTGTACAAATAAAAAATATGCAGACTATATAAAAAAAGTCCTTGAACCTAAGAGAAAGAAAACTCTAAGCCAGGCAACATTAGAAACTTTGACTATTATAGCCTACAAGCAACCAATAACAAAGGTTGAAATAGAGGATATAAGAGGTGTAAAGTGTGATAAGGTACTTCAAACTCTTTTAGAAAACGAACTTATAAGAGAAGCAGGAAGGCTAAATAAAATAGGAAAGCCTATAATATATAAGACTACAGACGAATTTTTAAAATTAATTAATATAGAGAGATTAGAAGATTTACCTCCTATAGAAAATTATGAAAGTATTGAGATTCAAAATATAAATGAATAATTAGGAAATAGCTTAAAACTAAAATTTAAGCTATTTTTTTATGCAATAAATTCTTATAAAAAGTATATATAAGTACATTTTAGAAAATAATAGTAACATGAAATATAATGAACTATTTAATATTTATGTAGTTATAATTTTAATACTTTCAATTATATATATCATTTATAAATCGAAACTTAATATAATATTCTCAATAGATATACATAATAGTGATTTTTTAATAAATTTAAATATAAAGTATTTATTTAACTTATTAAATATTAATATACAAATATATCCCCCTAAAAAAAGAAAAACTAAAAATAAAAAAAGAAATAGTAAAAAAGAAAAGGAGAAAATTAAAAATAATAAATTTAAGCTTTTGAAAAATGACATAGTAGGTATTTACATATTAGCAAAGCATATAAAACTAAAGGAATTCTATTCAGATATAAGATTTGGAAGTGAAAATATTTATTTTACTTCATTTATATACGTATTTATAAATAGCATTTATGGAATCTTAATAAATATAATACAACCACAAAAAGTATATTTAAATTGTAGTCCATGTTTTACAGAAAGTTATGCAAAAGTAAATATAAAAATACATATAGCTCCTCATATAAAAGAACTAATTAAAATAGGTAGAATTTTGTTTAAAATTTATAGAAATAATAAGGATGGTGTTAATAATGAGAGCAACAGGTTCAATACAAAGTCTTATGGAAACAACTCTTGAAACAATTAAAGGTTCTATAGATGCTAATACAATAGTTGGTGATCCTATACAAGCAGAAAATACTGTAGTTGTACCTATTTCTAAGGTGACTATAGGCTTTGGTATAGGTGGAGGTGAGTATTCAAAAGGATACGATAAAAGAAATGATAGTAAAGTTGATAGAGAAATAAATGACACTAATTTTGCTGGAGGAAGTGGAGGAGCTATTTCTGTTCAACCAGTTGCATTTGTAGTTGTAGAAAATGGAGAAACTAGACTTATGAGCCTAGATGATAATATAAACTTAGTAGATAATATATTGACTATTACACCTAAAGTTATAGAGAAAATACAAAAAATATCTAAGGACAGAAGTAGTAAGAATGATAAAATAAATAAAAAATAAATTTAATTTAAAAAATACTTTTTATAGAGTATAATAAAATAGTATAATGACATCTATAAATGAAATTTAGATAATTTGGCACTGGGGTGAGTATATGTCTGAAATAAATTTAGCACAACTGCTTTTACAAGACGTTGAAATATTTAATAATATGTTGAAAAATATTAACAAAGAAAGATCTAGAGAAACTAAAACATTCACAGAAAGACAATTTTTTGTTATGTTAAAAATATATAAACATAAAAAGATGGAGCTCAAAAACTTAAGTAAAGAACTAAATGTATCTACATCTAGTTTATGTATCTTATTAAATAAATTAGTAGAACAAGGTTATGTTTATAGAAAAGAAGATAGTAAAGATAGAAGAAATACTTTTTATGGAATAACTGATTTTGGAGAAGAAACTATTAATATAGAAATGCAAACAATATCTTTAATAATAGAGTCAAAGTTTAAAAAGCTAGATTTACAAGATAAAAGAATTTTAATAGAATCTTTACAAAATATACAAAGTATTGCTGATAAGTATATACTAGTAAATCAATAGATTAAATATAAAAGGATTATGTTGAAATTATTATAAATTTAAACATAATCCTTTTATATTTAGTAATATACAATAGTAAAAAAAAGTAAAAAATAAGTAAAAATAGGAAATCGTTATTGTAATGATAAATTCTATATGTTACTATGAAATTAATTAAAATGAGATAATTGTTAGGGGGAAATATAGTGATAAAAGTCAATGAATCAAGTAAAATATTTAGTTTAAATACTAAAAATACCCAATATGTTTTTGGAATAGATAATGAAGGTCTACTAAGACATTTACATTGGGGGAAAAAAATAAATAATGAAGATGAATTAGATATTGAAATATTAAATGAAGTTTCAACAAATGATCCAGTATATGAAATTACTCCAGAGGAGTTTCCTGTATACGGTGGATTAAGGTATAAAGAGAACTGCCTAAAAGTTAAGTTTGCTGATGGTACTCGTGATATAGTCTATAAATATGAAGGTTATGAGATAGATAATGATAAATTAATAATTAAATTAAAAGATAAATACTATAATTTAATTATTAATTTATATTATAAGGTTATAGAAAAGCAAGATTTAATAGAAAGATGGGTATATGTAAGTAATAATAGTAATGAAGATATTGTTATAGAAGAGATATATAGTGCGCAATTACATATACCATATGAAAACTTAAGATTTTCAAATACTCATGGTCACTGGGCTGCAGAACAACAAAAATTTACTCAGAACGTTAGCTATGGTAAAATATATATAGAAAATAGAAGAGGTATATCTGGACATAATCATAATCCATACTTTATACTAGATAAAAATGCAACAGAAACAAGTGGAGAAGTATTTTTTGGAGCACTTAGATTAACAGGTAATTTTAAAGGTATAATTGAACAAACTGCTTATGGAGAAACCTTAGTGCAAATGGGATTAAACCCATATGATTTTGAACTAAGTTTAAAATCAAAAGAAAGTTTTACAACACCATCTATAATTTGTGGTTATAGTGATTGTGGATTTGAACGAATGAGCCATAATTTACATAATTTTACAAAAGAAAATATTTTAAGAAAAGGTCTTAGACCTGTTCTTTATAACTCATGGGAAGCTACAGAGTTTGATGTTAAATGTGATGAACAAATTAAACTTGCAAAGGTAGCTAAAGAAATAGGAGCAGAACTTTTTGTAGTGGATGATGGTTGGTTTGGAGAAAGAAATGGAATACATAATGGTTTAGGCGATTGGTATGTAAATGAGGAAAAATTCCCTAATGGTTTAAATCAGCTTATAGAAGAAGTTAAAAACTTGGGAATGAAATTTGGTATTTGGGTAGAACCTGAAATGGTAAATCCATTATCAAAGTTATATAAAGATAACCCTGATTGGATATATAGTTTTGATAATAGAGAAAGAACTACTTCAAGAGGTCAGTATGTATTAAACATGACTAAAAAAGAAGTTAAAGAATATGTGTATAATACGTTAGATGAATTATTATCTAATTATGATATAGATTATATAAAATGGGATGCTAATAGACCTATATCTGAGCCTGGTGCTAAAAATTTAGGTGATAATGAGAAAAACTTATGGTATGAACATATACAAGCAGTATATGATATAGTTAAAAATCTTAAAGAGAAACATAAAGATGTTTTATTTGAAGCATGTGCATCTGGTGGAGGAAGAATTGATTATGGTATACTAGGTATATTTGATGATTTTTGGACAAGTGATAATACTGATGCTTATGATAGGTTATTTATACAACATACTTACTCTCAAATATATCCAATAAAAGCTATGAGATCTTGGGTTACAGACTGTCCTAACTTCTTATCTCAAAGAATAATACCTTTAAGATTCAGATATCATAGTGCGATGATGGGAACATTAGGTATTGGATCAAATATATTAAAGTATAGTAAAGATGAAATTGAATTATCTAAAAACATGATAGAAGAATATAAAAACATACGTCATATTGTTCAAGATGGTGATTTCTATAGGTTAGAAAATACATCAGAAAATGACTATCATAACTTTGAATATGTAAATGATGATGAAGCTTTATTATTTGTGTTTTTACCTCAAAGTAAAGTAGGACATAGACCAGTTAGAATAAGACTTAGAGGGTTAGAAGAGGATAAAATGTATGAATTTAAATATAATGGTGAAATGATAGTTAAGTCTGGAGCTTATTTAATGAACTATGGTTTAAAAATACATTTAAGAGGAGATTACCAAAGTGAATTAATTTACTTAAAAAGGAGGTAGTTAAGTGGCTACGTTAAAGGAGATTGCTAACGCTGTAGGGGTGTCTGTAGGAACGGTGTCTAGAGTTTTAAATCACGATAGCACTATAAGTGTTGGAGATGATACTAAGATAAAAATATTTGAAGTAGCAGAAGAAATGCAATATAAAACCTTAAAACAAAGGAAAACAAGTAGTAAGATAAAAAATAATAAGCTTAGAGTTGGTATTGTTGAAATGTATAATCATAGTCAACAACTTCAAGATCCATACTATCTACTTCTTAGAAGTGTTGTAGAGAAAGAATGCTTTGATAATGAAATAGAAGTTGTTAATTTATATAAATATGATGAAAATGAGTATAGATATATAAGTGAAGAAATTCTAAATGGAATAATTGCTATAGGAAAATTTACTAAAAGTGAAGTTTCTATGCTTAATGATATTTGTGAAAATATAGTATTTTTAGATTCTTCTCCTGATGAGCAGATGTATGACTCTGTTAAGGTGAATTTTAAGTTAGGAACACAAAAAGCTCTAGACTATTTAATAGAACTTGGACATAAAGAAATTGGGTATATAGGAAGTTCTAAAACACTAGATGACAAAAAAGAAAAAAATCTTGATAATAGATTAAAATTCTTTATGGAATATACAAAATCTAAAGGACTATACAAAAAAGAGTATATATTAGATACAAGAGAAATGACTGCAATGGATGGATACGAGGTTGTTAATAACTTTATAGAAAATGGCGAAAATATGCCGACTGCATTTTTTGTAAGTACAGATACCATTGCAACAGGTGTATTAAAAGCTTTATATGAAAATAACATAAGTGTACCAGATGATGTTAGTATAATAGGATTTAATGACTTAATTGCATCTCAACATACTATACCACCGCTTACGACAGTAAGAGTACATATAGAAAATTTAGCAAGTGCATCAGTAGATTTGATTTTAGAGAAGATAAATAAAAATAGAAAATACTGCAAAAAAGTAATAATACCAAGTGAGCTTGTAATTAGAGATAGTACAAATACAGTAAAAGTGAATATAGACTAAAAGGTGGATAACATAATGGATAATATATCAAGTGAAATATTATACAAAGATGGATTTTTTAAAGGAAATAATGATTTAGATATATACTATAGAGGTTATGCTGTCAAAGAAAGTAAAGCAACCATAATAATATCTCATGGATTTTGTGAAAGTGTAGAGAAATATAGTGAACTTATTAGATTTTTTAATGAAAACAACTTTTCAGTATACGCATTAGACCATAGAGGACATGGAAAATCAGGTAGGTTAGGTATAGATAAGCATCAGATTAATGTAGAAAAATTTAATTTTTATATAGATGATTTTAAAATATTTTTAGATACAATAGTTTTAAAACATTTAAAAGATGAAAAGTTATTTTTATTTGCTCATTCTATGGGTGGAGGAATAGGTGCATTATTTCTAGAAAGATATACTGATTATTTTGATGCAGCTATATTAAATTGTCCTATGATGGAAATTGAAACTGGAAACTATCCTCCTATATTGAGTAAGATATTATCAAATATTATATGTAAAATAGGTAAAGATAAACAATATATATTTGGTCATGGTCCATTTAGTAAAAAATCAGATTTAAATTCCTCTGGAACTAGTTGCGAAAAGCGATATAATGAATATTTTAATAAACAAATAAACTATGAACATTTGCAAACATCAGGAGGATCTTTTAATTGGCTAAATCAGTCTTTAAAAGCAACGAACCAATTGATAAAAAAAGATAATGCAAAGAAGGTAGAGATACCAGTATTATTATTTCAAGCTGGAAGAGATACCTTTGTTAAGCCAGGAGGGCAAAATAAGTTTGCTAAGTTTGCTAAAAATTGTACACTAATTAAGATAGATGACGCAAAACACGAGATATATTTTGAACAGGATAGAATTCTGAAACCTTATCTAGAAAAAGTTATTGATTTTTATAATAAAAACTTAAGTGTATAAAATAATAAATACGTAAAAAAAGAGTAGTAGTTTTAGTTATTTTAACTAATAATTATTACTCTTTTTTTATATTAAAAAACTTTATGTATTTAATTATTATAGTAAATCATGTTTAATATATACAATAATACATATTATATACAATGTAGATGTGGTAAAATTTACAAATACGTCTTTTATTTAAGTATAATTATACTTAAATAAAAGAAATAATATATAAAAATAAAAATATGATGAAAAAATATAGAAAAAATTTACTGAAAAGTATAGCAAATGTTTTCCTTTTCTGTTACTATATATATGAAAACGATTACTAATCGAAGGGGAGATTGAATATGGGTAAATTAACATTTAAAGAAAAATATTCTTATGGAATAGGAGCGTTAGGGAAAGACTTAGTATATGCAATTGTGTCTACATATTTAATGATTTACTTTACAGATGTTGTTGGTCTAAAACCAGCATTTGTAGGGACACTTTTCTTAGCGGCAAGATTATGGGATACAATAAATGATCCTATGATGGGTATGATAGTTGATAATACTAGGACGAAATGGGGGAAATTCAGACCTTGGATTTTTATAGGTACAGTATTAAATGCAGTAGTTTTAGTATTTTTATTCAGAAAGCCAGATTTAGAAGGAACTTCATTATATGTTTATTTTTCAGTAATGTATATACTATGGGGAATGACTTATACAATAATGGATATACCATACTGGTCAATGATACCAGCATTATCAAGAAATAAAGAAGAAAGAGAAGAGGTTTCAGTTATACCGAGAATATTTGCAAGTACAGCTTGGTTAATAATAGGAGCACTTGGTATTTGGATAGTAAAAGTACTTGGTGGCGGAGATGCAGTTAGAGGGTATGGTAAGTTTGCATTTATAATAGCTATTATATTTGTAATTTCAAGTTTAATAACTTGTATCAACGTAAAAGAGAGAACTGAAACACCTAAGAATGCAGAAAAAGTAACATTTAAGCAAACGTTAAACATAATAAGAAGAAATGATCAATTAGTAGTATTTATAGGTATAGTTTTAGGTATGAATTTAGTAATGCAAATTTCAGGAGGAACGGCTATATATTACTTTAAATATGTAACAGGAGATGAAAATTTATTCTCATTCTTTACTACATTTGCAGGTTTAGCTGAGATAGCTGGATTAATGTTATATCCTATTTTAACTAAAAAAATAGGAAGAGAAACCGTATTTAAAATAGGTGGGATATTACCAATAGTAGGATTTATACTATTATTAGTTGCAGGATACATAGCGCCACAGAATATAGTATACATAGCTATATCTGGAATTGTATTGAAATTAGGAAGTGGATTATTATTAGGTTCTACAACTGTAATGCTTGCTGATGTTGTTGACTATGGACAATTTAAATTAGGAACTAGAAATGAAAGTATAGTATTCTCTGTACAAACATTATTAGTTAAGTGTGCATCAGCTGTAAGTGGATGGTTAGTAGGAGTAGGTTTAGATATGGTTGGATATGTTGCAGGTGCAGAGCAAACTGCAATGACTATATTAGGTCTAAGATTCTTAATGGTAGGTGTACCAATAATATCAGCAATAGTTATGTGTACTATATACGTGTTTAAGTATAAATTAAATGGAGAATATCATGATAATATATTAAAATCTTTATCTAATAAAGAAAGTGAATTAAACATGGCAGAGTAATAAATGGAAAGAAAAAGATTTCATATATTTAAAAATGTATGAAATCTTTTTTCTTTTAATAAAATCATAAATATAAAAGAAAAGTAAAAATAAGTATAAAAAAATAAAAATTTTACTAAAACTATTTACAAAGAAAAGTATATTTTATATTCTTTAGATAAGAATGATAATTAAGGGGGATTTAGTATGTATTTAGGTGTAGATTATTACCCAGAACACTGGGATGAAAATATGATAGATGATGATTTGAATAATATATTAGAATTAGGTTCTAATGTAATAAGAATAGGTGAGTTTGCATGGCACATGATGGAGAATGTAGAAGGAAACTATGACTTTACATACTTCGATAGAGTTATAAAAAAAGCGAAAGAGAAAAATCTTAAAGTTATATTTGGAACGCCAACAGCAACTATGCCAGCATGGTTAGCAAAAAAATATCCTGAAGTTTTATCTGAATTTGAAGATGGAAGTAAAAGAGTTTTTGGAGGTAGAAGGCAATATTGTTTTAATAGTAGAGTTTATAATCTTTACTCAGAAAAAATAATAAGAGCTTTAGCTAGCCATTATAAAAATGAAGATCAAATAGTAGCATGGCAAATAGACAATGAGTTTGGGCATGAAGGTAGTGATGTATGTTACTGTAATGAATGTAAAAGAGAATTTAGAAATTATTTAAAAGAAGAATATAATAATGATATAAATAAATTAAATGAAATTTGGGGGACTATATTTTGGTCTCAAACATACAACGAATTTGATGAAATACCAGTTCCAGTTAAGACTATAACGACTCATAATCCAAGTCTTCGTATGGAATGGGAAAGATTTAGATCAGTAAGTATTGAAAAATATGCAAAGATGCAAGTTGAATTACTAAAAGAAATATTAGGCGAAGACTGTGTAGTACTTCATGATTTCTCTGGAGGGTATTTTGATAAAAGTTATGATTTCTCAAAGGTAGCTAAATATATTGATGTAGTAGCTTATAACAATTATCCAGTTTGGGGAGGACAAGCACAACCAATACCTCCATATGAAATAGCCTGTGGACTTGATTTTATGAGAGGTGCTAAAAAGCAAAACTTCTGGATAACTGAAGCTATAATGGGAGCTCAAGGTCATGATGTTATAGGATATCTTCCAAGACCAAGACAAGCTAAAATGTGGTCTTATCAAGGGATTGCTCATGGATGTAGCTCACTTATGTATTTTAGGTATAGAGGAGCTACAAAAGGTGCTGAGCAGTATTGTTATGGAATACTAGACCAGGATAATACTAAAAGAAGAAAGTTTTACGAAGTTCAAAGTTTATTTAATGAAATGAAGGAAAATGAAGAATTAGTTGAATCAAAAGTAGAAGCTAAGGTTGCTATAGTATATGATTATGAATCAATGGCATCCTTTAGAATTCAACGACAAAGCTTTTTAATGAATTATAAAAATGAAGTATATAGAATGTATAGACCATTTTATGAAAATAATATAAATATAGATGTTATACCATCTGATTCAAGTTTTGACGAATATGATATTTTATTAGTTCCAGTTATGATAGTTCATAAGCCTGAGGTTCAAGCTAAGATGAGAAAATTTGCAAAAGAAGGGAAAACTGTAGTATTAAGCTTTAGAAATAGTGTAAAAGATTATTATAATAATTTAACGTTAAATGAATTTAATCCAACTAATTTTACTGACTTTATTGGAGGATATGTTGAAGAAATTGAATCATTCCAAGGAGAACAAAAAATAACAGTTAGTGGAGTTAATGAATTTAATGGTATAAATGGAACTGCTACAGTGTTTAGAGATTTAATCAAAACAACTTCTGCGAAAACTTTATTTAACTATGATGATGAGTTCTTTCCAGGATTAGCGGCAATAACGTTAAATAATTATGAGGGTGGAAATGTTTATTACATAGGTTCTGGTGTTGATGAAACTATAATGGATAAATTAGTTGAAAAAATATTATCTGACTCTAATATAGAGGTTATAAAATCTCCTAAAGGAGTAGAAGTAGTAAAGAGAACAGTAAATGATGAAGTTAAATATTTTATTATGAACCATACTGATAAAGTTCAAACTTTAGGAAATATAAACTTAAAGCCATATGATGCTTTATTAGTTGATAGCATATAGAAAAAAGTAGGTACTAGTTAAGCTAGTACCTATATTATTATATATAGATATATAAAATAATATTTATATATATTTAAGTTTATATTAAAGTATAGTATATATAATATTAAAAACATTTAATATAATTATAGTTATATTAAATTGTGGATTTAAAAAGAATATTAACAGATTTATATAAATATAGAATATTATAAAATTTGGAGGATGAAATGTTAGAGGTTATAAGAAATAGACGTTCTATAAGAAAATATAACAATAAAAAAGTAGAAGAAGAAAAGGTAAAAGAAATTTTAAAAGCTGCTATGCAAGCTCCATCATCAAAAAATTCAAGTCCATGGGAATTTATAATTGTTGATGATAAAAATTTAATCGAAAATTTATCTAAAACACATCATAGGGCTAAGCATATAAATGTAAGTCAAGTCTGTATAGTAGTATTGGGTAACAAAGAAAGGTTTATAAAGGCTGGAAAGTGGATACAGGATTTAGGCGCATGCACTCAAAATTTACTTTTAGAGGCTGTTAATCAAGGATTAGCATCATGCTGGGTTGGAGTATTTCCTAAAAATAAAAGAGTTGAGTATGTAAGATCAATTTTAAATTTGCCAAATAAGTTTGTTCCATATGCATTAATTCCTTTAGGATATAGTGATGAGAAGGTTGAATTTATAGATAAATTTGATGAAAGCAAAATTAATAGAAATTTATATAAAGGTGTGTAAATGGAAAATATTCAAGTATTTAAGGATATTAAAGATGAAAGTAAGATTGAAATTAGCAAGATATTAAGTGAGCGGGTTTTAAAAAGAAAAGAAATTTTATTCAATGAAAGAGATGAATTAGATAAGTTATATTTTTTAAAAGACGGAAAGATATCTATTTTTAAAATGAATGAAAGTGGAGAAAGAAAAATAATATTTATTCTTAAAAAAGGTGAGATGATAAATGAGATACTTATAGATAATATAAAAACATCCTCTATAGGATGTGAAGCATTTGAAAAATCAACTATATTAGAATGTAAAACTTCTGATTTTATAAAAATTATGAAAAATGACTTTAACCTTACTAAAAATATTATGCTTCATATCCAAAATAAAAATAGACGTTTATATAGACAAGTTAAAAATTCTATTTCAATTCGTATTGATAAAAAATTGGCAGCTAAACTCTATCGATTGGGAAGAGAATTTGGTATTGAAAAAGGAGAATGGACTCTTATCAATATGAATCTAACAATTACTTATATAGCAGATATGTTAGGATGCAAAAGAGAAAGTTTATCTAGAGCGATGAAAGTATTGCAAGATGAAGATTTAGTAAGGGTAGATGGTAAGAAAGTATATGTTAGAAAAGAAAAACTTTCTACATATTTTAAAACGACATAATATATGAGCTACTTTGTAACTGATAGTAAATATTTAAATTGTATACTTTATTATTGGTTATGGAGTGGCTTTTTATTTTACAAATTGTGATATTTATCACAGACTTTTTATAAGTGAAGATGTTAATATTTATTTAACAAAGTCTAGGAGGAATATCTATGAAAATAAGATTAGATAAATCAAGTTTTGATGATGGATTAAAATTATTACAGTCAGAGTATAAAATACTAGCTCCTGTAACGACATCATTCAAAGGAACTTATTCAGATACGGATTTAACGAAATATGAAGAAATTAATAGTATAGATCAAATTGATTTTAATAAGAAATCAAATTTCTCAGCAAAAGAAGTTATACTTCCGATAAACCAAGTTCTTTTTTATTTTACTGAGAAAGAATATAAGGAAAGTGAAGTAGAAGATAAAAAATTACTTGTATTTTTAAGAGCATGTGATTTAAACGGAGTAAAAAGATTAGATGAAATATATCTTAATAATGGAATTGAAAAAGATTATTATTATAAGAGAATAAGAGAAAAAATAAAGTTTATTCTTATAGGATGTAAAGAAAGTTTTAGAAATTGTTTTTGTGTAAGCATGGGATCTAATAAAAGTGATGATTACTCAATTGGGTTAAGTATAAGAGAAAATGAAATATACTTAGACATAAAAGATGAAGAGCTTAATGTATTTAAAGGTAAAGAAACTGATTTTGTAATTGATTATGTTAAAAATAACACAATATCTGTAGAAATACCTGATAATTTAGAGTCTATAGCCATAGCTAAACATCCAATGTGGGATGAATATGATTCTAGATGTATAGCTTGTGGTAGATGTAATTTTGTATGTCCAACATGCTCATGTTTTACAATGCAAGATATTTTTTATAAAGAGAATGAAAATGTAGGTGAAAGAAGACGAGTATGGGCATCTTGTCAAGTTGATGGTTATACAGATATGGCAGGAGGGCATTCTTTTAGAAAAAAACAAGGAGAGAGAATGAGATTTAAAGTTATGCATAAAATACATGACTTTAATAAGAGGTTTGGGTATCACATGTGTGTAGGTTGTGGAAGATGTGATGATGCTTGCCCACAATATATATCATTTTCTGAATGTATAGATAAAGTAAATGAAGCTATATCAGTGAAAGAGGAGGTAAAATAAATGAATCCATATATACCAGTTTCTTCAAAAATAATAGACATAATAAAACATACAGATATAGAGTGGACATTTAGGGCTAGATGCAATACTGAAAACGTGCTTCCTGGAAAGTTCTATGAAATATCGATACCTAAGTATGGAGAAAGTCCTATATCAGTTTCAGGATACGGAGAAGATTATATAGACTTTACTATAAGAAATGTGGGTAAGGTTACAAGTGAATTATTTAATTATAAAGTTGGAGATGACTTTTTTATAAGGGGACCTTATGGAAATGGATTTGATATAAATCTATATAAGGGAAGAGAAGTTATAGTTGTTGCAGGTGGTAGCGGATTAGCTCCTGTAAGAGGAATCATTGAATATTTCTATAATAATTTATATAAATGTAAAAGTTTTAAATTAATAGCGGGATTTAAGTCTGAAAAAGATATATTATTTAAGGATGATATAAGAAAATGGAACGATAAATTAGATGTACTAATAACAGTGGACAGTGCAGAGGACAGCTACTCTGGAAATATAGGATTGGTAACTAAGTATATACCTAATTTAGATATAGAAGATATTGATAATACTTCAGTAATAGTAGTAGGACCTCCTATGATGATGA
This sequence comes from Romboutsia sp. Marseille-P6047, assembly GCF_900604535.1. Classification (NCBI taxonomy): domain Bacteria; kingdom Bacillati; phylum Bacillota; class Clostridia; order Peptostreptococcales; family Peptostreptococcaceae; genus Romboutsia; species Romboutsia sp. Marseille-P6047. The sequence goes on along the minus strand of NZ_UWOT01000001.1, from coordinate 60,802 downwards.
AGTTTACAGTAGGAGAGTTTTTAAAACGAGAATTAGATGAAAGTAATATATGGGTTTCTTATGAAAGAAAAATGTGCTGTGGAGTAGGTAAATGTGGACATTGTAAGATGGATGATACGTATATATGTATAGATGGACCTGTGTTTGACTACTCTTATGCTAAAAATCTTATGGATTAGGAGAAGATGTTATGATAAGAGATATAAATACTAAAAAAGTAATGAAGAATGCCTATAGAATTACAAAAAATAAATATGAAACTTCTCTTAGAGTTAGAATACCAGGAGGTTGTGTTGATCCAGAAAGTTTAATGATAGTGTCTAAGATAGCAAATGAGTATGGAAATGGTCAAGTTCATATAACAACAAGACAAGGTTTTGAGATACTTGGTATAAGTATGGAAGATATGGATGAAGTAAATAAATTAATTCAACCAGTAATAGATAAGATGGATGTAAATCAAGAGGAGAAAAATAAGGGATACTCAGCAGCAGGAACTAGAAATATATGTGCTTGTATAGGTAATAAAGTCTGTCCAAAAGCACAGTATAATACAACTGAATTTGCTAAGAAAATAGAAAAAGCAATATTTCCGAATAATTTACATGTAAAGGTAGCATTAACAGGATGTCCAAATGATTGTATAAAAGCTAGAACGCATGATTTTGGTATAATTGGAATGACATTACCTTTATATGATAAGAATAGATGTGTATCATGTGGAGCTTGTGTAAAAAAATGCAAAAAACTTTCTACAGGTGCATTAAAAATGGAGAACTATAAAATTATAAGAGATCATGATAAATGTATTGGATGTGGAGAATGCGTACTTAATTGCCCTACATCAGCATGGACTAGAGATTCTAAGAAATATTATAGATTAGCTATAATGGGGAGAACAGGAAAGAAAAATCCAAGATTAGCAGAAGATTTTTTAATATGGGCAGACGAAGAGTCTATAATAAAAATAATACGTAACACATATAAGTATGTTACTGAATATATAGATACAAATGCACCAGGTAGAAAAGAGCATATTGGATATATTGTTGATAGAACTGGATTTATGGAATTTAAAAAGTGGGCACTAGACGGAGTAGATTTAGAGGATATAGTTAAAGTAAGCGAAAATATTTACTGGAATGGAATAAGATATTAATAGATTTTTACTTATACAAAAATACCTTAAGAATATAATTTTTTCTTAAGGTATTTTTTATTTGGTTAGATTAACGAAAGTAAAAAAATATACAAGTAAAAATAAGTAAAAAACTAAATATTTTTACTAAAAATGGTGAAAACGTTATTGTAAGCCTTTATTTACTGTGTTATGATTATATCATAATAATAAATAATTGGAGATAAAGGGGAGGTAAAAATGAAAAATAGAATGTTAGAAATGTTTACTAAAGTTTATGGTGAAAGAGAAGGATTAAGAGTATTTTTCTCACCAGGTAGAGTTAATTTAATTGGAGAGCATACTGATTATAATGGGGGAAATGTATTTCCTTGTGCATTAAGCTTTGGTACATATGGAGTAATAGCTTTAAGAGATGATAAAAAGGTTAGAATGTATTCAGATAATTTTAAAGATTTAGGAGTTATAACTTTTGATATAGATGAATTAAAAAATGAAAAATATCATGATTGGGCCAACTATCCAAAAGGCGTTATAGATGTATTAAGAAAGCATGGTTATGATGTAAAGCAAGGATTTGATATGGTTGTATTTGGAAATATACCAAATGGAGCAGGGTTATCATCATCCGCATCCCTAGAACTTTTAATGGCTGTTATGATGGATGAAATATTTAAATTTGACATAGATAGAGTTAAATTAGTAAAATACTGTCAAGAAGCTGAAAATAATTTTATAGGTGTTAACTGTGGCATAATGGATCAATTTGCTATAGGTATGGGAAAAGAAAAAAGTGCAATATTATTAGATTGCAATACTTTAAATTATAAGTATAGCAAAGTAGACCTAAAAGATGAAGTTATAATAATAGCTAATACAAATAAAAGAAGAGGATTAGCTGATTCTAAGTATAATGAAAGAAGAAGTGAGTGTGAAACTGCATTATCTGAACTTCAAAATAAATTAAATATAAGATCTTTAGGAGAGCTTACTGAAGAAGAATTTGAAGAAAATAAAAGTCTTATAAAAGATGAGTTAAGAATAAAGAGAGCTAAGCATGCTGTATATGAAAATCAAAGAACATTAAAAGCTGTAAATGCTTTACAAAATAATGATATAGAGACTTTCGGAAAGCTTATGAATAGCTCACATATATCTTTAAGAGATGATTATGAAGTAACTGGAAAAGAGTTAGATACACTAGTTGAATTAGCGTGGAACCATCCAGGGACTGTAGGCGCTAGGATGACTGGAGCTGGATTTGGTGGATGTACAGTATCTATAGTAAAAAAAGATATGCAAGATGATTTTATAGAAACTGTAGGAAAAGGATATAAAGATGTAATAGGATATAATGCAGATTTCTATGTTGCAAATATAGGAGATGGAACTAGAGAAATATAAATATATATTTAAAGTTAATGGAGGTAAAAATATGATATTAGTTTGTGGTGGTGCTGGTTATATAGGTAGTCATGCAGTAAGACAACTTATTGATAGAAATGAAGAAGTTATAATTGTAGATAATTTAGAAACAGGTCATAAGGATGCAATACATCCAGATGCTAAGTTTTATAATGTTGATATAAGGAATGAAGAAGAATTAGACAGAGTATTTGCTGAAAATAAAATAGATGAAGTTATACATTTTGCTGCAAACTCTTTAGTAGGAGAAAGTATGACAAATCCTCTAAAATATTTTAATAATAATGTTCATGGAACAGAAATACTTTTAAAAGTTATGATAAAACATAATGTTAAGAAAATAGTATTTTCTTCAACAGCAGCAACATATGGAGAACCTAAAAATATACCAATACTTGAAACTGATCCAACTAATCCAACAAATGCATATGGAGAAACTAAGCTAGCTATGGAAAAGATGATGAAATGGGCAGATGTTGCTCATGGAGTTAAATACATATCTCTTAGATACTTTAATGTAGCTGGAGCACATGTAAGTGGAGAAATAGGAGAAGACCATAGTCCAGAAACTCACTTAATACCATTAATACTTCAAGTACCATTAGGTAAGAGAGAGTTTATTTCAATATTTGGTGATGATTATGATACTCATGATGGTACATGTATAAGAGATTATATACACGTAACAGATTTAGCAGATGCACATATACTAGCTGTTCATAAGTTAAGAGAAGGTTGTGATAGTAACATATATAACTTAGGCAGTGGAAATGGATTTACTGTAAAAGAAATGATAGAAGCAGCAAGAAAAGTTACAGGGCATCCAATACCTGCTAAAGTATGTGAAAGAAGAGCTGGAGATCCTGCAAAACTTGTTGCAGCATCTCAAAAGGCAAGATGTGAACTTGGGTGGGAACCTAAGTTTGAAAATGTTGAAGCAATGATATCTTCTGCATGGAATTGGCATCAAAATCATCCAGATGGTTTCTTAAAATAAGACATTTTAGGGGTGAATATAAATTTCTTTCATGCAACGAAAGGTGTTGTAATTGTCAGTGAATTTATATTTCACCCCGTTTGATTATTTATTAAAAATAAGTTTGAAGTGTATTTTAAAGGGGGAAAGATTATGAATATTAATATATATATAGAATTTGAAAGGCTTGTTAATTATGGATTAAGACATAATTTATTTGAAGAAGAAGATAAGACTTATATAAGAAATTCTCTTATAGAACTTTTTAAATTAGATGAATATATATTTGAAGAAGTGGATGATGAGAATTTAGAAAATGTCACTCCTATACTTAATAATATATTGGATTATGCATTTGAAAATGGTATTTTAGAATCTAATTCATCTGTATATAGAGATTTATTAGACACTAAGATAATGAGTTTACTTATGCCTAGACCTTCTCAGGTTATAAAAGAATTTAAATGTAAATATAAAGACGACAAAAAAAGTGCAACTGATTATTTTTATAACTTAAGTAAAGCATGTGATTATGTTAGAACAGATAGAATTGCACAAAATATGACGTGGAAGACGTCTACAGAATATGGAGATATAGATATAACTATAAATTTATCTAAGCCAGAGAAAGATCCTAAGGCTATAGCAGCAGCTAAAAATATGAAAAGTGCATCTTATCCAAAGTGTTTATTATGTAAAGAAAATGTAGGTTATGCAGGAAGAGTTAATCATCCAGCTAGACAAAATCTAAGAATAATACCTTTTAATTTAAGTAACGAAGAATGGAATTTACAATACTCACCATACTCTTATTATAATGAGCACTGTATTGTATTTTCAAGCGAACATGAACCAATGTTTATAAGTAAAAAGACTTTTGATAGAAATCTAGAATTTGTTGAAAAATTCCCTCATTACTTTATAGGATCTAATGCAGATTTACCGATAGTTGGAGGATCTATACTTACTCACGATCACTATCAAGGCGGAAGATATGAGTTTGCTATGGCAAAAGCTAAGGACGTATTTACATTTGATATAAAGGGATATGAAAATATAAAAATATCTATGATAAAATGGCCTTTATCTGTTGTTAGAATAAGTGGAGATGATAGAAGGGAACTAAGTGAATTAGGAGAAAAAATCTTAAGTCATTGGAAGAATTATTCTGATAAAGAAGTAGATATACATGCTTATACGGATAAAACACCACATAATACTATAACTCCAATAGCTAGAAAAAGAGATAATAAATTCGAGTTAGATTTAGTATTGAGAAATAATAGAACTAGTGAAGAACATCCAGATGGAATATTCCATCCTCATAAAGAGCTTCACCATATAAAGAAAGAGAACATAGGACTAATAGAAGTTTTAGGACTTGCAGTATTACCAGCAAGATTAAAAGATGAATTAGCTAATATAAAAGAATGCTTACTAGATGATTCTAAGGCCAATATAGTTGAAGATGATGATAATTTAAGAATACATTTAGAGTGGTTTAATGAAATAAAGTCAAAATATAATGAAATAAATAAAGATAATATTGATTATATAATAGAAGATGAAGTTGGATTAGTATTTAGCAAAGTATTAGAACATTGTGGAGTTTTCAAATGGGATGATGATGGGAAAAAAGCAATGGAAAAATACATGAACGATTTAAAACTATATGTAGAAAGTTTAGTAGGTGAAATGTATGAAATGTGTTAAAACTTTACTAAAAACTGTAGATAATAAAGATATAATTGCATATAATGTAAAATTTCCAAGTGGATTTGAATTTGAAATATTAAATTTAGGTGGAATTATAACTAAAATAAAAACCCCAGATAAATATGGAAATATTGAAAATATAGTAGTTGGATATAAGAATATAGAAGATTATATTATAAATCCTTTTTATTATGGAGGAATTATAGGAAGAACATCTGGAAGGATTTGTGAAGGTAAAGTTATAATTGAAGGAAAAGAGTACCAATTAAATAAGAATTACACTATGCATCAGGGACATGGTGGAAATATAGGATTTAGTCATAAGATATGGAATGTAGATGTTATAGAAGATAATGACAATGTAACTTTAAGATTTATATCAAAGTCTTTAGATAGAGAAGAAAACTATCCTGGGAACTTAGATGTATGTGTTACTTTTAAAATATATGAAGATTACAAAATAGAGGAAATATATGAAGCTATAAGTGATAAAACAACTTTAATTAACATGACAAATCATAGTTATTTTAACTTAAGTGGAGATATAAAAAGAACTATTACACAATGCAATCTTAAGGTAGATAGTGATGAAATATTAGAATTAGATAATACTTGTGTTCCAACTGGTAAAAAATTAACTGTAGATAATACACCATTTGATTTTAGAAATTTAAAAAACATTGGAAAGGATATAGATAATGATCATGAACAAATAAAGATTGGTAATGGTTATGATCATGTATTTTTATTAAATGATGGAAAATCTATTTATATAGAAGAACCTATATCACAAAGAACAATGACTATAAATACAAATCAAGATTCTGTTGTTATATACACTATGAATTATGATGATGAACTAGTATCCTATACTGGAGAGAAAGCTAAGAGACGATATGGAATATGCTTTGAAACTCAAGCTCCACCAATAGGTAGAAATATGTGCTTTATAGAAGATTCTATAGTAAATAAAGATGAAAAATATATACAAAAAACTACATATACTTTTGATATAAAAAAATAATAAAAAAGAGCTATGGTATAAATAAATTATACCCTAGCTCTTTTTTATTATTTTTAGTTAAAACTAGATTCATCACTTTTAAAAAAGTAAAAAGGTATATAAATAAAAGTTGTAAGACCTACAAAGATAAAAATACTCAAAAGATTAGAACTAGAGAAGCTATATGTGTAGCTTGCACCAAGTACTTTATTTAAAAGATATATAAAAGAAAAATAAATTGTACAAGCAATTAAATTATCTTTAATAGCATGCTTATTAAGTTTGAATTTTCTAACCTGCACCATATATACATTAGAATATAGTAATAGCATATTTGCGAAAATATACACTAGATGAAGAAAGTTAGGAAAATCATAAGGTATATATTTAAAGAATATTAAATTTCCTATAGAGCAAACTAAACTCCAAGAAAAATATACATTAAATAATTGATACTGCTTAAAAAATAAAATTGCTATGCAAATATATTCACTAAACCTACAAATATCTATAGGTAGAGAATCTAATGAAGAATAATTATTCATAGAAATATTAAATGCTTGTTCAAATAAAATTTCTAAAAGTATTAGTGTACATATTACTTTTTCAACAATGTGAACATAAGGTAAAAGATTTTTAGTTAACTTTGGGCAAAAATATAAGAATAATGCAAATAACAAAAGCACAGTAAGATGATTTTTTGAGAAAATAAAATTATTAATCATACTAATATCTCCCATTAAAAAATTACATTTATTATATTAATAGTATTCTAAATTTATATGTAAAATCCCTATATACATATTATATTTTCTTATAAAAATAATAGAATATAAAATTTAATGTAAGTAACAAAAAATAGCTTATCTAATAAATTAATAATATACGAAAGTTAGATAAATCATTTATAAGGAAGTGGATAATTTGAATAAGGGGAAAAATAGGGCTTGTATTGATTGTGGCAGCCAATATTGTCCATGTCATCTAGCATACTCTGGTGACTGTATTAAATGTAGTTTGTTAAGAGGAGAAAAAACTTGTGACTGCTTATGGCAGGGTATTTGTGTGTATAATGAAGTACAACATAATAAAAAAGAATCGTTGATAAATGAGAGAAAAGAATATTTATGTGAGATAAATAATAAAGAAGAGCTAAAAGATGGAATTTATTTACTTAAAATTAATATACCTAAGAATTTAACTGAAGAACTAAGTAAGGTAGGAGCGTATATTTTATTAAAGGATAAAGGTAAAGAAAATTTAGCTTATAATACACCGATATCTGTAATGGATGTAGATAAAGAGAATAAATTACTTAAAGTTGTTATAAAAAAGGCAGGAATAAAAACGAAAGCTTTACTAGATTCTAAAGAAGTTATTGTTAAAGGACCTTATTTTAATGGTATTTTTGGAGTTGAGAAAATAAATAATATTAAATCCTCTAATTGCTTAGTCTTATTGAGTGGATTATCTCAAGTTAATTCTATTAATGTCATAAAAAAATTACTAAAGAATAAAAATACAGTAGAAGTATTTTATAATAAGAACTCAACTATATTAGATGTAGTTATAGAAACATTAAATAATATGGGTGTTAACATTCATATTATAGATATAGAAGAGGATAAGAATCTTATTCAAGACTATATAAAACGTAATAATGTAAGCCTTATTTATAGTGGTGGTAATAATAATTTTAATAAAAAAATAAAAGGCTTAGTTGATGATGTAAGTAAGGAAATTACGTTAGCTATATCAAACAATAATTTGATTTGTTGTGGAGAAGGAATTTGTGGTGCATGTACAATTAACTTAAATGGAGAGAAAATTAAAACTTGTAAAACACAAATTAATAGTAAAGACTTCTTTCAAATTATGTAGATTATAAGATGAAATTTTGATTAGGGGGAGATTAGATGGCTACAGTTGTTGTTATAGGCGGTGGCTGGTCTGGATGTGCAGCTGCAATAGGTGCAAGAAAAGCTGGTTGTGATGTTATCTTGCTAGAGAAGACAGATCTATTATTAGGGCTTGGTAATGTTGGTGGAATTATGAGAAATAATGGTCGATATACTGCAACAGAAGAATGTATAGCTTTGGGCGGAAGTGAATTATTTGAAATAACAGATAAATACACTAAACATAAAGGTATAGATTTCCCGGGACATGATCATGCAAGTATTTATAATGTAACTAAAATTGAAAAGCCTGTGAGGGATCTAGTAAGGAATATGGGAATAGACGTAAGATTTTTTAGCAGAGTTGTTGATGTAGAAGTAGATAATCCAATACTAAGAGCTATAGAGCTTGAAAGTGGAGAAAAGATTTATGGTGATGCGTTTATTGATACAACTGGTTCATCTGGACCTATGGGGAATTGCACTAAGTATGGAAATGGATGTGCAATGTGTATATTAAGATGTCCTTCATTTGGAGGAAGAGTTAGTGTAACGGCTAGATGTGGTATAGAAGATATGATAGGAAGAAGAAATAATGGAGACTATGGTGCTTTTAGTGGTTCTATGAAAATATTAAAAGAATCTCTAAGCGAAGAAATACAAAAAGAGTTAAATGAAAAAGGATGTGCTGTAGTTCCTTTACCACAGGAACTTAGAAATTCAGAAAAACTGGATATAAAAGTATGTCAGCAATATGCTCTTCCAGCATTTTCTGAAAATATAGTTCTTATAGACACTGGTCATGCCAAATTGATGTCACCTTTTTTTAACTTAGAAAAATTAAGAATGGTTCCTGGATTTGAAGGAGCTCTTATAGTAGATCCATATTCTGGAGGTAAAGGTAACTCTATTAGATATATGGCTGTATCACCTAGAGATAATTATATGAGGGCAAAAGGTATGAAAAATTTATTTGTGGCTGGAGAAAAGTCAGGATTTTATGTAGGCCATACAGAAGCCATATGTACAGGAAGTTTAGCAGGTCATAATGCTGCTAGATACTGCAATGGAATGTATTTACTTCAACTTCCTACAAACTTATTAATTGGGGATTTTATTGCATATTCTAATCAAGAAATGCACAAAGATGATGGTGATAAAAAGAGATTTACATTTGCAGGAAGTTTATATTTTAATAGAATGAAAGAACTTGGTTTTTATACAGTTGATGTTGATGAAATAAGAAAAAAAGTAAAAGAAGTTGGACTTGAAGATATATATAATAAAAAAATAATTAAATAAGCTAAAAGGTGTAGCTAAGTTGCTACACCTTTTATATTAAATCCAATTTATATTAGGTGATTTTCTTGGTACTGTTCTTTTATATTTAACATCAGGATATCCTATTACTAAGCAAGATATTATTTCATTACTATTTTGAACACCAATTAAATCTAAAATTTCTTTATTATCTTGAGCGGCAATTAATAAAAAGCCACTAAAAAAAGTTCCTAGACCTAAAGCATCAGTCATAAGCTCCATATTTGAAGATGCTAGACCACCATTAATAGGTGTTGGTGAAGTTACGAATATTGCAAGTGGAGCATTAAAAAATAATCTATCATTATTTTGAGGATCTTTTTTATATTGCTCATAACTATATAACCACATATTAGCATATCTTTTAAGATGTTCTGTTTCCGGTGTTAGATTAGATAGAATATATTCTCCTTTTTTCTTTAGGCTTTCATAGGCCAAATCTCTCAACTTATTAATGTTTTTAGTGACTACAGTATAAGATACATCCTGGCTATTTGTTGAAGTTTGAGTGTATCTTCCAGCATCAATAATCTTATTTATTTTATCTTTTTCTACTTCTTTACTCTTAAATCTTCTAATACTTCTTCTAAATTTTATGAAGTTTAAAAGATTTTCAGCATCTAATGAAAAAGTTTCTTTATTATATGGTATTACTTCGTTCATGTTATAATCATCAGTAGATACTGCTTCTACTGGACAGATGGCAATACAGTGACCGCATTTTATACATCCTTCATTATTGATGTTTGCCTTTTTTTCTTTTAATGAAATAACACAAGCAGGACAATCTTTAATACACTGCATACAAGCTATACATTTATTTTTATCTACTTTAAACATTTAATTATCTCCTTCTAAGTTTATTTAATCCAAGATATAACATAAGTTAATTTACTATCTATATTATTTTTATTAGAATCAATTGATATGAATTTACCACTTATATTTTTTTCAATAGTACTTAAGTGAAAATGACAAAGTGCAATTCCAATATCAATTCTAGTTAAGTTTTTGCTATTAGTTAAATAAAAATGTATATTATCGTTATCTTTTAATACTCTCCAAGGCTGTTTATTTAAAGCTGATGGTGCTAGTCTTAGCATTTTTAGAGGCTCAAAATATTCCTCTGAGTTACTTTCTTCAAGTGGAGTATAGAAGTTTTGATCAAAGAAAATTTCTGAAAAATTTTTACGTTTTTTACTATTATCGCCAAATAAGCTTGCTATAAATGATTTTCTACCACCCTCATAACCTACAGGAGAAATTATTGGAAGTATTTCTCCATTTTCTAAATTAATGGCTTTTGCAAATTCACCTTTGTTGAAAGTGCCACCAAGCCAAACTGTACCTAATCCTAGAGAGGTACAATATAATATAACTTTTTCTAAAGTATATCCAAGGGCCATTAAAGATAAATCATCATCATAACAAGCAGCTGCTAAAAAATAATTTGCACCTTTTATAACACCATAAGTACCAAGTTTTAGATCTTTATTAAAGCTATCTTTTTTTATTAGTTTTATTCTTATATCCTTATTAAAAGGATTATCTACAGTCCTAATATAATTTTCTATTTTTTCTATAATACTTTCAGATAGAGGTAAGTCTTGGTAGTTTCTAACTGAGTGTCTTAGATTTATTAATTCACTTATTGATTTACTATAGATATTTTTCATAATAGATTTACTCCTTAAATTTTATTTGACATTTATATTTATAAAATTTATACTTTTTTTTAACTAAATGAAAATCTAATATATAATAATGTGATTATAGCACTATATACTTAGATGTGTCTAATTCGAATTATTTATAAAACGATAACTAAAAGTTATAAAAAAATTCAAATAAGATATATATTATTAAGAAATCATATATAAATAATACTTAAACTATTAAGAGATAAAAATAAGGAGATTATATGAATTTACAACAATTAGAGTATTTTAAGGTAATATCTGAAACTAAAAATTTTACAGTAGCATCGAGCATATTATCTGTAAGTCAGCCGGCCTTAAGTAAATCAATATTAAAGTTAGAAGAAGAGTTAGAAGTATCTTTATTTGAAAGACAGGGGCGTAACATAAAAATTACTAAGTTTGGAGAAGTATTTCTGAAATATGTAAACTCGGCATTAAGGGAAATTGAACAAGGAAAAGAAATAATTAATGATATGAAAAGGTCAGATGAAAAAATAATATCTATTTCCTCAACTCATTGTATTGGAGCAACATTTATCCCATTATTAATAAGTGATTTTTTTAATAATAATTTTCAGATAAAATTTAATATTAATAATCAATCAACAGAAGATATTTTAAAAGATTTAAAAAGTGGGAAAATAGATTTTGGTTTTTTTGAAAGAATGTGTGATGCCCATCAATACCCCGAGATAGAAAGTATATTAGTAAGAAAGGAAGAGTATGTTTTAATAGTTCCTAAAAACCATCATTTAGCAAATAAAGAGGAAGTTTATTTAAAGGACTTAAAGGAAGAGTATTTTATAGTTTATAATAATAAATTACATGATGAAAAGGTATCATATTCTGACTTGATTGGATATACTCCTAAAATATCTGCAGAGCCTAGTGAAGGGATAGTACTTGCAAGTTTAGTAGCAGCTGGTGCAGGTATTGCAATAATTTTAAATACACCTATGATTAATACAAATAAAATATCAGTTATTAAGATTAAAGATGATATAGGATATAAGAGTATTTATATGGCATGGAATAAAGAAGTATATATTTCTAAAATTAAAAATGAATTTAAAAATTATGTATTAAATCTAAAATAACTACCATTGGTTAAATATTATATGAATAAAAAAGAGAGTTTAAAATGTTAGTTACTAATTAATTTAAGCTCTCTTTTTATATTTAAATTAAATTTATAACTTCATCTAGAACTTTTCCAATTGAATCATTTATAACTAAATTAGCTTTATAATCATAAGGAGTTTTACTTTTATTTATTAAAACAATATTTTTACCATTAAAGTAATTTATAAAGCTGGCAGCTGGATATACAACTAAAGACGTTCCTCCTATGATCAATAAATCAGAGTTACTTATTGCTGAAATAGTCTTAGATATAAGCTCATTATCTAAGCTTTCTTCATAAAGTACAACATCTGGTTTAATTATTCCCCCACAATTATTGCAATATGGTATGACTCCATCTAAAGATAGCATATCTTTAAGATTAAAAAACTTATTACAATTGGTGCAATAGTTTCTATGTATAGATCCATGAATTTCTAATACATTTTTACTTCCAGCCATTTGATGTAAACCATCAATATTTTGAGTTATAATAGCTTTCAACTTTCCTGTTTTTTCTAGATTACTTAAAGCAAAGTGAGCTTTATTTGGCTTAGCATTTATATATACAAGCTTATCTTTATAAAATTTATAAAAATCATAGGGATACTTAGTATAAAAGGTGTGAGATACAAGTTGTTCAGGAGTAAATTCTTTATTTAACTTCTCGCTGAATAAACCATTTGAACTTCTAAAGTCTGGGATATTTGATTCAGTAGATACACCTGCACCACCAAAGAAAACAATATTATTACTCATCTTTATCATATCTGATAATTTTTCTATACTCATATAAACATCTCCATATTAAATTAAATTTATTAGTATGATTTAGTTATATTTTGATTTTATGCTTTCATAAAATAATTATACTAAAAGAATATTTTAAAAAGTAGATAAATGTAATTAAATATTATAATTTTTTAATAAAAAAAGGTAAATGATGTTGAAAAGGTAAATATAGAATAAGAAAGTTATTTTAGAGGATGTGGTTATTTATGAATATTAGAGAAGGTGATTATCGTATGTTTGAGATATACGCAAGGGAATATAAAAAAAGAGTATCAGGTGAACTACCAGATAAATTAGATTATTTAAAAGTAAAAATGATGGAAATAAGTGATATACTAACTCCTTACGTAATAGAATTTTGTAAACTAGATATAGAATTTAAAGATAATGCCGATGAATTACCAGACCCTATTAAATACTTTATACAAAATGGTAAGATATTGAATCCTTATGAATACGTAACTAATACGAAGTGGGAAGGGTATTGGAAAAGATGTACAGGTAAAGATTTAGATTATTTTATATCATACTTAGAATATCCAATAATTTATCCGAATCATGAAAATTACTTATCTCATGGAAAAAATATAATAAGTATATTTAAATCTGAAACAGGATTTGAAAAAGTTCCTTATAGTATAACATGTGCTGAAAAATTAAATGAAAAATATTTTAAATAGAATAATTTGTCATCATTTACCAAAATGTATAATTATACTATAATAGTAAATATAATTAAACTTTAGAGTAATATATCTTAGAAAAGAGGGAGCAGGTTTGAGAAAAAGAATTGCTTTAGCAACTTTAGCGATGGTACCATTTTCTGTTTCTCATGCAAATGAAGCAGAGTTAGTAGGAATTGTTACAGCAGAGACTTTAAATGTTAGAAGTGGACAAGGATCTAACGATGAAGTTTTATTTACAGTAAAGAAAGGTGATAAAGTAACTATTATTGAAACATGTAATGGATGGCATAAAATCCAAAATGATGAAGGTAAAGAAGGATGGGTTTCATCGTCATATATAAGCCTATCAGAAGGAATATATGAGGAAAGTACATCTAGATCTTCTACTATTCAAAAAGAAGTTAATACCAACGGATTGAATATGAGAAGTGGACCATCAACAAGTTACAGATCAATTACCAAGATTAATAAAGGTACAAAGGTAGAAGTAATATCAGAGAGTAATGGATGGAGCAAAATAAAATATGATGGAAGAATAGGATATGTATATAGCACTTATTTAAGTGATATAGAACCATCATATACTAATACTACTACTAAAACAGTAAATACAGATTCATTAAATGTAAGAAGTGGACCATCAACTTCATATTCAATTGTTGGAAAAATTAATAAAGGTACAAAAGTAGAGGTAATATCAGAGAGTAATGGATGGTCAAAGATCGTATATAATGGAAAAGAATGCTATGTATCTAGCAGATATTTAGATGAGGAGTCTTATAATTCAGGAAATACAGATAATGAAATAATTACAACAAAAATAGTAAATACAGATTCATTAAATGTAAGAAGTGGACCATCAACTTCATATTCAAAGTTAGGAACACTATCAAAGGGAAGTAAGGTAGAAGTAATATCAGAAAGTAATGGATGGTCAAAGATCGTATATAATGGAAAAGAAGCGTATGTATCAAGTACTTACTTAAGTGATAATACATCAAATGATAACAATACAGGAAATGATACGAATACATCAGTAGAAATAAAAATAGTAAATACAGATTCACTAAATGTAAGAAGTGGACCATCAACTTCATATTCAAAGCTAGGAACATTATCAAAAGGAAGTAAGGTAGAAGTAATATCAGAAAGTAATGGATGGTCAAAGATCGTATATAATGGAAAAGAAGCGTATGTATCAAGTACTTACTTAAGTGATAATACATCAAATGATAACAATACAGGAAATGATACGAATACATCAGTAGAAATAAAAATAGTAAATACAGATTCACTAAATGTAAGAAGTGGACCATCAACTTCATATTCAAAGCTAGGAACATTATCAAAAGGAAGTAAGGTAGAAGTAATATCAGAAAGTAATGGATGGTCAAAGATCGTATATAATGGAAAAGAAGCGTATGTATCAAGTACTTACTTAAGTGATAATACATCAAATGATAACAATACAGGAAATGATACAAATACATCAGTAGGAGTAAAAATAGTAAATACAGATTCACTAAATGTAAGAAGTGGACCATCAACTTCATATTCAAAGCTAGGAACATTATCAAAAGGAAGTAAGGTAGAAGTAATATCAGACAGTAATGGATGGTCAAAAATAACTTATAATGGAAAAGAAGCATACGTATCAAGTATGTACTTAAGTGATGCAAGTAATGATTCATCAGATAGTTCTTCAAGTTCAAATGGAATTATATCAGGAGTAGGAACATTTACTAATTTACAATTAAATTATACATTTGAGCAGCACTTAGCAAAACAAGTAGAAGTTGCTAATTCAGGATATAATAAAGCTCCAAATGGTACTAAAGCAACAAGAAGTCAAATAGAAGAAAAATTAAATCCTAGTAAAATACTATCATCAAGTTCTTATGGTAAGTTACAATTTTTAAGAATTGATAGATATACAGAAGGTATTACAGCTAGTGAATTAAATCAATTTTTAAATAGTAATGTATCATCAACTAATGTTTTTTATAATAAAGGACAACAGTTTATAGATGCAGCTAAAAAGTATAATATAGATGTAATGTATTTTGTTGCTCACTCAATGTGGGAAACTAACTATGGAAAATCTACACTGGCAAAAGGTCAAATATTAACTTCTTATAAAGGTCAACCGTTGAGCTCTCCAGTTACAGTATATAATTTCTTCGGAATAGGTGCATTTGATGGAAGTGCAAACTTATCAGGAGCAGAAACTGCTTATTTAAACGGATGGACAACTGTAGATGCTACAATAGATGGTTCGGCTAAATGGGTTGCTGCTAATTACATACATAGGTCTGCATATAATCAAAATACTGTATATAAAATGAAATGGAATAATGGAACACATCAATATGCAACAGATATAAATTGGTGTAATGGAATTGCAGGAATTATGAATAAATTAATTGGTTATTATGATGACCAAAGTAAGCTATTATACGAAAATTTATTATATAAATAAAAGGTAAAGGGGTATCTTCTTAGTAAGATACTCCTTTAATATTATGCAAAATATCTTCTATATTTGAAGAAAACGTCTATATTATGCTCTTTAACGATATTTTTTAAATTTCCATAATTATAAGTAGCTAAAGCATATTCTCTTATATTATTAAAAATAACTTCTTCTTTTGGGCTATTAAATTCAATAATAGTTTTTCCTATATCCCAAGCTCTAGACTCTCTATTTATTAGGTTCTTTTTTAAATCAATAACATACATTTCTAAATCTGATGGTAAATTATCTTTATAGAAATCTGCATCCGTAATATCTATATCATACTCAATTAATTTATCAACTATATTAGATAATATATCAGCATATTCAGATTTGGCAAGAGATATATCAGGATCTAGTATATGACCGACTTCATGTGAAATTATACACTTAGCAATTATGCTTATATTAAATGGTGTAATTGCTATATTTTTATTGTTTGAAGATTTTATAAATGAAAAAAAGTTAAAACAAAAAGATAAGAATCCTTGTCTAGATGCTAATACAAGTCTAAGTTTAGGCAAAGCACATATAGGTATGTTTCCAGATCGTGAATAGTAAAGATGAACTTTTTTATTTATATTAAGTTGCTTTATAGTTTTTTTAAATAACTTTTTTTCGCCTAGTTCTGAATAGCAGAGTATAATTTTTCTGAAATCAAGAATATCCGAAGCATTCATTTAAACACCGCCTTAATATAAAAGTCTATTTTACTCTCTAATACATAATATTAAAAAATATATATTTGTAGCTAATCCAAATTACTTTTAATATTAAAAATTTAAATTGTTCTAAATGTGTAATTTTAAGCATAAAGGGTATGATTAGAAAATAGATATTTAACTATATTTAATATATTACTTTACCTATGATATAATATTAATTCAAGAAAGGAGAGAGCTATGGACTTAGTAAAAGATTATTTAGAGAAATTAGAAATTAATAACACGATTTTGGCAAAACAAATGAAAGATGTTTATATACAAAAAGTTGTTTATTTTAAAGAAGATAAAATAGTGTATTTTTACTTAACATCAAAAGACATAGTATCTTATGAATTAATAGATAAGTTTAGAGAAGAATTAAAAGATAGCTTAGATTATTTTAAAGATATAAGAATAAAAATTAGATACACTGGTTTAGATAGAAAAAGTAATAAGGATATTATAAAAAGATACTGGAATAACATATTATTCATATTGAAAAGCCTTTGTCCAGCTATAGAGGGATGGTATAAGAAAGTAGAATATATGTGCTTAGATGATGTATTAAAAATAAAACTACCTAAAGATTTATTTTATGAAAAATTAATGAGAAAAAATATAATTCATGTACTAAACACAGTGTTAAGTGAAGAATTAGGAATTCATTTAAACATAGTTTTAGAAAGAGCTATAGACGAACGTGTTAGTGTACAAAAAATAATAGAGAGAACAGATAGAGAGATTGAAGAGAAAATAAGAAGTTTAGATTTTAATAGAAAAGAAGAGATAGAAGTAGAGGAAGAGGAGTATGTTATAAAACCTGAGGTTGATGAGCATTTAATTTACGGTGAAAATGTGAATGTAATAGTTGAGAATATTTCTAAATTAAATGTAAATTCAGGTACAACAGGTATCGTAGGTGAAGTTTTTGATATAGAAACAAAAGAACTTAGAAATGGTAAAATATTATTAATATTAGCAGTAACAGACTATACAAGTTCTATAAGTTGTAAGCTTTTCCTAAATGACATAAATAAAGATAATGTACTTAACCAAATAAAAAAAGGATCATACTTAAAAATTAAAGGGGATATAATTTATGATACTTACCAAAGAGAAATAAGTATGACAATAAGTGGTATAAGAAAAGAAGTAAAAGAGGAAAGACAAGATTTAAGTGAAAATAAAAGAGTAGAACTACATGCTCATACTCAGATGTCTTCTATGGATGCTGTTTGTAATGTTAAAAAATTAGTAGAAAGAGCAGCAAAGTGGGGGCATAAAGCTATAGCTATAACAGATCATGGTATAGTTCAAGCATTTCCAGATGCTATGAGTGCTGCTAAGTCTAACGGAATAAAGGTTCTGTATGGTGTAGAAGGATATCTAGTAGAAGATGACGCACTAATAATAGAAGAACCTAATGAAAAGCCACTATCTCAAAGTTTTGTAGTATTTGATATAGAAACTACGGGGTTTTCTAATGTTAATGATAAAATAACTGAAATCGGTGCAGTTAAGATAGAAAATTTCAAAGTGGTAGATAGATTTAGTGAACTTATAAATCCACAAAAAGATATATCTTATAAAATACAAGAGTTAACAGGTATAACTAATGACTTAGTTAGAGATAAGCCTACTATAGAAGAAATACTACCTAAATTTATGGAGTTTATAGGTGATAGTGTACTTGTAGCTCATAATGCGGAGTTTGATACTGGCTTTATATCACAAAAGTGTAGAGAGCAAGGAGTAGAATATAATAGTAAAAGTATAGATACTTTGATGCTTTCAAGAATTTTATTACCACATTTAAAAAGATTTAGACTAAATATAATAGCTAAAGAACTTGGAATACCATTACTTAATCATCATAGAGCTGTAGACGATGCGGAAGCTACTGCTCATATATTTTTAAAGTTTTTAGAAATGCTTGAGAAAAAGGGAGCAAAAACTTTAAAAGATGTAAATAGTGTATTAGGAAAAATAGATTATACAAAATTAACTACAAATCATATAACATTAATTGCTCAAAATTATACTGGGCTTAAAAACTTGTATAAAATCGTTTCAGATGCTCACGTAAATCATTTCTACAGAGCACCTAGAATACTTAGAAGTGTTTTAAATGAGCATAGAGAAGGTATAATAGTAGGTTCTGCATGTGAAGCAGGTGTTATTTATCAAGCAGTTAAGAAGAATATATCTGATGAAGAATTAGAAAAAATTATAGATATGTATGATTATATAGAAATAATGCCTATAGATAATAATAAGTTTATGATTGATAAAGGGGAAGTTAATGATAAAGAGGAACTTAGAGATATAAATAGGAGATTAGTTGAAGTTTCTAAAAAATTTGGTAAAATTCCTGTAGCAACTGGAGATGTCCACTTCTTGGATAAGCATGAGGCCATACTTAGAAGAGTTTTAAAGTATTCTCAAGGATTTAAACTTGATGATGAAGAAACTTATTTACATTTTAGAACTACGGATGAGATGTTAGAAGAATTTAGCTATTTAGGAGAAGAATTAGCTTATGAAGTGGTTGTTGAGAATACAAATAAAATAGCAGATATGGTAGAAAGTATAAAACC
Source organism: Romboutsia sp. Marseille-P6047 (assembly GCF_900604535.1). Lineage (NCBI taxonomy): Bacteria > Bacillati > Bacillota > Clostridia > Peptostreptococcales > Peptostreptococcaceae > Romboutsia > Romboutsia sp. Marseille-P6047. The sequence goes on along the minus strand of NZ_UWOT01000001.1, from coordinate 41,210 downwards.
AATACCAGATGATACTTATCCTCCAGTAATAGAAGGTTCAGATACAGAATTAAGAGAGATGTGCTATGAAAAGGCTGAAAGAATTTATGGAAAGCCAATACCTGAAGTCGTTATAAATAGACTAGATAGAGAGCTAAATTCTATAATAAGCAATGGATATGCAGTTATGTATATTATAGCTCAAAAGCTAGTTACAAAATCTCTTAGCGATGGATACCTGGTTGGATCAAGAGGGTCAGTTGGATCATCTTTTGCAGCGACAATGAGTGATATAACAGAGGTTAATCCTTTACCAGCTCATTATATTTGCGATGACCCAGAATGCAAATACTCTTACTTTTTTGAAATAGGTGAATATGGTTCTGGAGTAGACTTACCAGATAAAGATTGTCCAAGATGTGGTAAACCACTTAGAAAGGATGGTCACGATATACCTTTTGAAGTTTTCCTTGGATTTGAAGGAGATAAAGAACCTGATATAGACCTTAACTTCTCAGGTGATTACCAACCAGTAATACACAAATATACAGAAGAGTTATTTGGTGAGGGATATGTTTATAGAGCAGGAACTATAGGTACGGTTGCTGAAAAAACTGCTTTTGGTTATGCAAGGAAATATATTGAAGAAAATAATATAAATGTTCCAACAGCAGAAGCATTAAGACTTGCAAATGGATGTACTGGGGTTAAAAGAACATCAGGACAGCATCCAGGTGGTGTTATGGTTATACCTCACTACAAGGATGTGTATGATTTTACTCCTATACAATATCCTGCAAATGATACAAGTTGTGGAGTTATAACAACCCATTTCGATTATCACTCTATAAGTGGTAGAATATTGAAACTTGATATACTTGGACACGATGCTCCAACAATGATAAGAATGTTAGAAGACTTAACTGGAATAGTTGCAACAGAAATTCCTCTAGATGATCCAGAGACAATGTCTTTATTTACATCAACAAAAGCATTAGGAGTAACTCCTGAGGAAATAAACTGTCCAATTGGATCACTTGCAATACCTGAGTTTGGTACAAAATTTGTTAGACAGATGCTTCTTGACACAAAGCCAACAACATTTGCGGCTCTTGTACGTATATCTGGACTTTCTCATGGTACGGATGTTTGGCTAAATAATGCCCAAGACTTAGTAAGGGATGAAATTGTTGGGATAGACGAAGTTATATCAACTCGTGATGATATAATGAACTACTTAATATTTAAAGGGTTAAAGCCAAAGTCAGCCTTTACTATAATGGAAAATGTAAGAAAAGGTAAGGGACTAAAACCTGAACATATTGAAGAAATGAAGGCAAATAATGTTCCAGATTGGTATATAGGATCATGTCAAAAAATAAAGTACATGTTCCCAAAAGCCCATGCAGTAGCTTACGTTATGATGTCTTTTAGGCTTGCGTATTGTAAGGTACATTATCCAGAAGCATTTTATGCTACTTATTTTTCTACGAAAGCAGAAGACTTTGATGCAGACTTGATTGTAAAGGGAATTGATGCTATAAGAGAAAGGATAAAAGAAATTGAAGAATTAGGGAATGATGCTTCAACAAAGGAAAAAAACATGCTTATAGTTTTAGAAGTTGCATATGAAATGTATGCAAGAGGTATAAAAATAGTTCCAGTAGATATTTATAAATCGGATGCTAAACTCTTCCAAGTTCCTGGCAAAGGATTATTACTACCACCAATGATAGCTTTACAAGGTGTTGGAGAAAATGCAGCAATTCATATACAACAGGAAAGAGAAAATGGTGAATTTATATCAAAAGAAGATTTAAGAAAAAGAACTAAGATATCTAAAACTGTTATAGAAACTCTTACAAATCATGGTTCATTAGAAAATATGAGTGATGAAAATCAATTATCATTATTTTAATAGATTATATATGCTAAATAAAAATTTGCAAATAAAACTATTCTATGATATAGTAGTATATAAAATAGTATATTTAGCAAAAACTAAGAGTGAGACAGTAGTGCTCACTCTTTTGTTTTAAATACTATAACTTACAACTGAATAGGAGGAAATCATATGAAAAAAAGCATAGAAGCTACAATAGAAGAATTAGTTCAACCTATAATTGACACTAATAACTTTGAACTTGTAGATGTAGAATATGTAAAAGAAGCTGGAGAATATTATCTAAGAATATATGTAGATAAAGAGGGCGGAATATCTTTAAATGAATGTGAAGTAGTTAGTAGAGCACTAAGTGGAATCTTAGATGTAAAAGATCCTATAAAAGATAACTACTATTTAGAAGTATCATCTCCAGGACTTGATAGACCACTTAAAAAAGACAAAGATTTTGTTAGATATCAAGGTAGAGATGTTGAAATAAAACTATATAAGCCGCTAAATGGTTCTAAACAATTAGAAGGTGAGCTTATAGGATTAACTGAAGATAAAAATATAAAAGTTATAATAGATAATGAAGAAGTAGAATTTAATAAAAAAGATGTTGCACTTATTAGACTTGCAATAAAGTTCTAAGGTTATTACATTAGGGAGGCAAAGTGATGAATCACGAATTTATAGAAGCATTAGATGAATTAGAAAAAGATAGAGGTATAGATAAAGATATTCTTATAGATACTATAGAACAAGCTTTATTAACAGCGTATAAGAAAAATTTTGGTTCAGCTCAAAATGTAAGAGTTGAGTTTGACAGAGAAAAAGGAGATGTTAGAGTATTTTCTCAAAGAGTTGTAGTAGATGAATCTGATTTATATGACACATTCTTAGAAATAGAATTGGATGAAGCTAGACAAATAAATCCAAACTATGAATTAGGAGATATAATAGAAAATGAAGTTACTCCTAAAGATTTCGGAAGAATAGCAGCTCAAACAGCTAAGCAGGTAGTTGTTCAAAGAATAAGAGAAGCTGAAAGGGATATAGTATATAATGAATTTATAGAAAAAGAAAATGAAATAGTAACTGGAGAAGTTGCTAGAGTAAGCAAAGGTTTAGTTTATGTAAACTTAGGTAGAATAGAAGCGGTTATGACGCCAGCAGAACAAATACCTCATGAATCTTACAAAGCAGGACAAAAAATAAAGGTATATATATTAGAGGTGAAGAAAACTAATAAAGGACCTCAAATAGTAGTATCTAGAAGTCATCCAGGTTTAGTTAAGAGATTATTTGAGTTTGAAGTTCCAGAAATATTTGAAGGAATAGTTCAAATAAAATCATTATCTAGAGAAGCTGGTTCAAGAACTAAGATGGCGGTTAAGTCAATAGATGAAAAGATAGACCCAATTGGAGCTTGTGTAGGGCCAAAAGGTTCAAGAGTAAAAAATATAGTTGATGAGTTAATAGGTGAAAAGATAGATATAATAAACTACAGTGAAAACCCAGCTGAATTTATATCTGCAGCTTTAAGTCCATCAAAGGTTGTAAGAGTAGATGTAAATGAAGAAGAAAAATCTGCTTTAGTAGTAGTTCCTGATTACCAATTATCACTTGCAATAGGTAAAGAAGGTCAAAATGCAAGATTAGCTGCTAAGCTTACTAACTGGAAAATAGATATAAAAAGTGAATCTCAAGATACTCAAGATAACGAATAGTAGGGAGGGATATCTTTGCAAAAAATAAAGAAAGTACCTCAAAGAAAATGTATAGTTTGTCAAGATAGAGACTCTAAAAAAGAGCTTATGAGAATAGTTAAAAATAAAGAAGGCGAGATTTTTATAGACATAAGTGGAAGAGCTAATGGTAGAGGTGCATACATATGTAAAAGTGTAGAGTGCTTAGAAAAGGCTATAAAGACAAAAGCTTTAAATAGAGCCTTTAAAATGGAAGTTTCTGATGAGGTATATGAAAAATTACTTGCAGAGTTAAAATCATATGAAAAGTAATGAAGAAAAAATATACTCATATTTAGGTCTTGCAACAAGAGCTGGAAAAATAGTTTCTGGAGACGACTCAACTTTATTAGAGTTAAAAAGAGGAAACGTAAAATTAGTAATAGTTGCAGAAGATGCATCAAATAATACTAAAAAGCTTTTTAAAGATAAAAGCTCATATAGAAATATACCTTATGTATATTTCTCTAGTAAATTACAATTAGGTTTATCTATAGGAAAAGCACCAAGAGCAGTAATCGGTGTTAAAGATGATGGATTTGCCAATAAGTTAGTAGAACTTTTAAAATAAAAAATTCAATAGGGGGTGATCTTGTGTCAAAAACAAGAGTATACCAAATCGCAGAAAAGCTAGGAATATCAAATGAGGATGTAATAGCTAAATTAAAAGAATTAGAAATAAGTGCAGAAAATGAAAATAGTGAAATAGACAATGATGATGTAGAGTTATTAGTTGAATTAGTAGGTGAAGAAGCAGTAACACATGATGGTCCTACAGTAACTATAACTGGAAAATTAACAGTTCAAGAAATAGCAAATGCTTTAGAAGTATCTGCATCAGAAGTAATAATGAAGCTTATGAAAATGGGAACTATGGCATCAATAAACCAAGAAGTAAGTGAAGAAATAGCTTCTTTAGTAGTTAAAGAATATGGATACACATTATTAACTTCAACAGAAGATGAAGAAGAAGAGCAATTAGAAATAGATGCTTTAATGGAAATAGAGGAAGATAAAGAAGAAGATTTATTACCAAGACCACCAGTTGTAACCGTAATGGGACACGTTGACCATGGTAAAACTTCTTTACTAGATGCTATAAGATCAACTAATGTAACTAGAGGAGAGGCAGGAGGAATAACTCAACATATAGGTGCTTCTGAGGTTTCAGTAAATGGTCAAAAAATAGTATTCTTAGATACACCAGGACATGAAGCTTTCACATCAATGAGAGCTAGAGGAGCACAAGTAACAGATATAGCAATACTTGTTGTTGCTGCAGATGATGGAATAATGCCTCAAACAATAGAAGCAATAAACCATGCTAAAGCAGCTGAAGTACCATTAATAGTAGCTATAAATAAAATAGATAAGCCAGATGCAAATCCTGATAAAGTTAAGCAAGAGTTAGCTGATCAAGGATTATTAGTTGAAGACTGGGGTGGAGAAGTTATAGCAGTTCCAGTATCAGCTAGACAAAAAACTGGTATAGATACATTACTAGAAATGATATTATTAGTTTCAGAAATGGAAGAATTAAAAGCTAATCCTAATAAAAGAGCAGTAGGTACTGTTATAGAAGCTCAACTTGATAAAGGAAGAGGACCAGTTGCTACAGTTCTTGTTCAAGGAGGAACTTTAAATGTTGGAGATCCAATAGTTGCTGGACTTGCAAGTGGTAAGGTAAGAGCAATGATAAACTCTAAAGGAAAAAGAGTAAAAACAGCAGGACCTTCTACAGCAGTAGAAATATTAGGTTTATCTGAAGTTCCACAAGGTGGAGATCAATTTGTTGCTGTTCCAACTGATAAGATAGCTAGAAGTGTTGCTGAAAAGAGACAACAAATAGCTAGAGAAGAAATGTTAAAATCTAACCAAAGAATGTCACTTGATGACTTCTTCTCTCATATGAATGATGGAGATGTTAAAGATCTTAACATAGTTATAAAAGCAGATGTTCAAGGTTCTGCTCAAGCAGTTAAGCAATCATTAGAAAAATTATCTAATGAGGAAGTTGCAGTTAGAGTAATACACTGTGGTGTTGGTGCTGTAACTGAATCAGATGTTATGCTTGCAGCTGCGTCTAATGCAATAATAATAGGATTTAATGTAAGACCTGTTCCAGGTGCTGAAGAAATGGCTAAGAAGCAAGCTGTTGATGTAAGAACATACACTATAATATACAAGGCTATAGAAGATGTTCAAGCAGCTATGACAGGTATGTTAGATCCAGAATATAGAGATGAAGATACAGGAAAAGCTGAAGTGAGAGAAATATATAAAATATCTGGTGTAGGTACAGTAGCTGGATGTTATGTAACTAGTGGAAAAATATTCAGAGGTTCTAAAGCTAGAATAGTTAGAGATGGAATAATAATCCATGATGGTGAACTTGCTGCACTAAAGAGATTTAAAGATGATGTAAAAGAAGTTAACAATGGTTACGAATGTGGTATGAGCTTCGTAAATTATAATGATTTAAAAGAAGGCGACATAATAGAAGCTTATATAACTAAAGAAGTAGAAAGAAAATTAAAATAGTAAAAGAAGGTCGATATTATGGCATCATATAATAGAACAAGAAGAATAGCAGAAGAAATAAGAAAAGTAGTAAGCAGTATGCTTATTAGTGGCATAAAAGATCCTAGAATAACTTCTATGGTTAGTGTAACCGATGTAGAAGTTACTAATGACTTAAGCTATGCATATGTATATGTAAGTATATTAGGTGGAGACGAAGAATCGACTTTATTAGGACTTAAGAGTGCTGTAAATTATGTAAGAAGAGAAGTAAGTAGAAATGTAAAACTTAGACATACTCCACAAATTATCTTTAAGGTTGATGATTCAATTAAAAAAGGTATGTATATGGATAATCTTATAAAACAAATAAGTTCAAAAGATAATCAAGAACCTATATGTAAGGATGAGGAATATGATAAGTAATATTGATAATATTATAAAATATATAAAAGGAAGTAACGACTTTGTCGTTACTTCTCATATTAGTCCAGATGGTGATAATATTGGATCAACTCTTGGTATATACTATTCTTTAAAAATATTAGGTAAGAATGTGTACTATGTATTAGATGATAATGCACCTTCAAATCTTAAATTTTTAGTAGAAAATGTAACTAAGTTAAGTTCAATAGAATTCAATGACTTAAATATAAATGAGTTTAATTTAATAGCATTAGACTGTGGAGATAAATCTAGAGTTTGCGTAAGTGAAGAAATAAAAGAAAATGCAAAAACAATAATCTGCATAGATCATCACGCAAGTAATGATTCTTATGGAGATTTAAACTATATTGACGTAAATGCTTCATCAACTAGTGAATTAGTATACAATATTTTAGTTAGACTAAATGAACTAGAAAATATGAGTATAATAAATGAAGATATAGCAACAGCTCTTTATACAGGTCTGGCAACAGATACTGGTAATTTTTCTTATTCAAGTACACATCCAAGTAGCTTTGAAATGGCTAAAAATTTATTATTAGCAGGAGCTAAGAGGGATAAAATTATTCAAAATGTTTTCCAAAGTAATTCTTATAACTACTATAAATTGCTAGGAGAAGCATTAAATACTTTAGATATAGTAGATAATAAAATAGCATGTATAAGTTTAACTATAGATATGCTACAAAGAAACAATATAAGTTTTAATGATGTAGATGGTATAACTACATACACAAGAGATATAGAAGGTGTAGAGGTTGGAATTCTTTTAAAACAAAAGAAGGAAAATGAGGTTAAGGTTAGCTTAAGGTCTAAAAACTATGTAAATGTAAGTAAGATTGCTCAATCATTTAATGGTGGAGGACATATAAGAGCCGCAGGTTGTACTATATATGATACTGTAGAAAATGCTAAAGAAAAAGTTCTACAAGCAGTTCTAAAAGAAATTTAAGGTGATTTTAATGAACAAAATAATAAATATATTAAAACCTACAGGCATGACATCTCATGATGTAGTTAGCAGAGTTAGAAGAATTTTAAATACTAAAAAAGTTGGCCATACAGGTACCCTTGATCCAGATGCATCAGGGGTACTACCTATATGTATAGGAAAAGCTACGAAGGTAAGTGAATTAATACTTAATAAAGATAAATCATACATTTGCGAGCTTACATTAGGAATGACAACTGATACATATGATTCTTCAGGAAGTATAGTAAAAAGAACAGAAAATTTCAAACTAAGTAAATATGATATTGAGAAAGCTTTTGAAACTCAAAGAGGAGAGATTGAACAATTTCCTCCAATATATTCAGCACTGAAAGTTAACGGTAAAAAAATGTATGATTTAGCTAGAAGTGGAAAAGCTGATGATATAGTTATAAAATCTAGAAAAGTAAACATAAAAGAATTGAATATACTTAGTATAAATGATAGGAAAATAATGTTTTATGTTAAATGTTCTAAAGGAACTTATGTAAGGAGTATTTGCCATGATATAGGGGAATTTTTAGGCTGTGGAGGTCATATGTCTTTCTTGCTTAGAACATCTTCTGGTAGATTTAACTTAGAAAATTCAATTACATTAGAAGAACTAGAAGAATTTAATACTAGTGGAACTTTAGATAAACATTTATATGATATAGATTATGTTCTAAATAATTTTAAATCAGTGACATTAAAATCAAGTGCATTAAAGTACTACAGCAATGGTGGTATAATTGATAGTAAACGATTTAGTACTGATGGAATAAATGAAAATGATGAATTTGTAAGGGTTTATAGTGATGGAAACTTTTTAGGTGTAGGTAAATTGATAAAAGATAATAAGATTATAAGTCTAAAAAGTGATAAAATATTTATATAAACTATAATTCTAGTGGGGAAATCATTATGGATATTGTTAAATCTATATGGGATGTAGAGAATTTAGGCGAAAGTGTTGTCACTATAGGTAAATTTGATGGTCTTCATAATGGCCATAAAGTTCTGATAAAAAAAGCAGTACAATGTAGCAAAAAAAGAAGAATAAAAAGTGTTGTTTTTACTTTTGAAAATCATCCAGCTAACTATTTTAGAAATCATAGTGTGAAAAACATTATACGTGATAAGGATAAAATGGAAAAATTAAGCTATTTAGGTATAGATATTGTAGTTAATGTACCCTTTGATGAGGAAATGACAAAGATATCTGCAGATGATTTTGCAAAAAAGATACTTAAAGAAAAATTAGGAGCCAAAAAGGTAATTGTAGGACATGACTTTACCTTTGCTAGAAATAAAGAAGGAAATGCAAAATTATTAAAACTCTTAGGTGCTAAGTATGATTTTAAAGTTGAGGTAGTTAATCCTGTAAAAATAAATAATATAAGAGTAAGTAGCACTTATATAAGAAACTTAATAGCTGAGGGAAGTGTAAATAAAGTGAAAGAGTATTTAGGACGTAATTACCAATTAGAGGGAGAAGTAATAAAGTCTAAGCAACTAGGAAGAACTATAGGATTTCCTACTGCAAATATGAAAATTGAGGGTGAAATGCTTATTCCTAAATGCGGTATATATGCAACTAAGGTTTACTTAGATGAAAAAACCTACTTTGGAGCAACTAATATAGGGTATAACCCAACTGTAAATGGAGATAATCTATCTGTAGAGACTAATATACTTGATTTCAATGAAGACATATATGGAAAATTTATAAAAATTGAGTTTTTAGAAAGAATTAGAGATGAAAAAAAGTTTAATTCTTTAGAAGAGCTGAAATCTCAGTTAAAAATTGATACAAATTATATTTATGAAAAGTATATTTGCAAAAAATAAATTTATATGATAGAATAAGTAAGTAAATTAACCATTACTCAGCATTTGAACACTCCAATCAATGCTTAGTAATTGGCGATTTAATAAAATTTTATGGAGGTAACTCAAATGAACAAAACTGAAATAATCAAAGAGTTTGGAAGAAAAGAAGGAGATACTGGTTCTCCAGAAGTACAAATAGCTTTATTAACAGCTAGAATAAACGAATTAAACGGTCACTTAAAGACTCACAAAAAAGACCACCACTCTAGAAGAGGTTTATTAAAGATGGTTGGTAGAAGAAGAAACTTATTAGCTTACTTAAAGGAAAAAGATCTTGAAGGATACAGAACTTTAATAGCTAAATTAGGATTAAGAAAATAATTATATTTTCTATATAGAACAGGAAGGCATTGGCCTTCCTGTTTTTGCTTAAAATAATAAATTTAGTATAGTATATATGTTTTTAATTAATACAAAATATAGATTTATAAAATTTTAAATAGATTTGACTATGATAGCATAAAATAATAAATAGATATGTAAGAATGCAAAATTCATGAATAAATAGTATAATTAATAAAGAAGTATAAATACAAATTATATGAACTATGATTATATTTAATCTAAGGAGTAAATAATTAAAAAGGTATAAAATATAAAAAAATAATATATGCTTTATTTTAGGAGGAGATATAGATGAAAATAAAGTTAATTTGCGATAGTTTATGTGATGTCCCTAAAGATTTGGTAGAAAAATATGATATAGATGTGATTCCTTTAAATATAATACTTGGAGATAAAGAGTATAAAGAAGGTATAGACATAAGTAATGAAGAGTTTTATAAAAGGATGAAAGAGAAAAAAGAAGTTCCAAAAACATCACAAGCTACATATATTCAATTTAAAACTGCTTTTGACAAATATAAAGATGATTACTCTATAGTATGTATAAATGGTTCTTCGAAATCATCGGGTACTTATCAAAGTGCTGTAATGGCTAAAAATGATACAGAAGGAGATATACATGTATTTGATACGTTAACATTATCTCTAGGAAGTGCCCAATTTGTTGTTAAAGCATGTGAGTTAATAGAAAATAATAATGAAATAACTCCACAAGAACTAATAGAGGAATTAGAAAAGTTAAGAGATTCAGTAAGTTTATTATTTGTTCCAGATACACTTGAATACTTACAGAGAAGTGGAAGAGCATCATTAGCAACTGCAACTATAGGTAATATGTTAAAAATAAAGCCTATATTTACAGTAGAAGATGCAAAAATATTTATACTTACAAAAGTAAGAGGTAAAAAACATGCTATAAATGAATTGATAAAGTTAACTATAGATAAGTATGATACTTTAGAAGATAAGAATGTAATAATTGGTTGTGGCGATAATGTAGATGATTTTGAGAAATTAAAAGAAGAAGTTAACGCAAAAATAAAATGCAAGAATCTGTATTTTACTAGAGGTGGAGCTTGTATATGTTCTCATACTGGACCAGATATATTTGCAATCAGTTGTTCTTATTAAATGATTAATTTTATATTAAGTAGCAAATACTATACAAAAGTATATAGTTTAGTATCTAAGAAAATACAATAAAAGTCATAAAATGAGTTTTGTATTGTTAATTTATAGTATTTTTGATAAGATATTAGTTAAGATATAAAAGCGGTTTTAGTGAAAGAGGAGGTACAAGCATTAATGTTTGAACATAAAATTTTCAAAATGGATTTAGCAGGAAGAGAACTTTCTGTTGAAATAGGAAAAATATCAGAGCTTGCTGCTGGTAGTGCTATACTTAAATACGGAGAAACTATGGTTATGATTAACGTATCTAAATCAGCAAAGCCAAGAGATGGTATAGATTTCTTCCCACTAAGTGTTGATTATGAGGAAAGATTATATTCAGTTGGTAAAATACCAGGTGGATTTTTAAAGAGAGAGGGAAAGCCTTCAGAAAAGGCAATACTTACTTCTAGATTAATAGATAGACCAATAAGACCTTTATTCCCAAAAGGATTTAGAAATGATGTACAAGTTGTTGCTACTGTACTTTCAGTAGATCAAGATTGTACTCCTGATATAGTAGCGATGATAGGTTCATCTGTAGCCTTATCTATATCTGATATACCATTTAATGGTCCAACTGGTTCTGTTTTAGTAGGATTAGTTGACGGTGCGTTAGTAGCTAACCCAACTGCAGAGCAAAGAGAAAAGAGTTCTCTTCACTTAGTAGTATCAGGTACTAAAGATGCAATAATGATGGTTGAAGCTGGAGGAGAAGAAATACCTGAAAGCTTAATGTTAGAAGCTATATTATTTGCACACGAAGAAATAAAGAAAATAGTATCTTTCATAGAAGAGATAACTTCAGAAGTTGGAAAAGAAAAAATGGAAGTAGAATTACATAAAGTTGATGCTGAGGTAGAATCTGCTGTTCGTAATTTTGCAACTGATAAAATGAAAGAGGCAGTAAGAACTGTTGAAAAACTTGAAAGACAAGAAAAAATGGATGCAGTAAGAGAAGAAACTCTTGCTAATTTTGAAGAAATAGTAGATGAGTTTGGATCAGATATAGAAGAAGTTCTTCAATCAATAATAAAAGAGTCTGTTAGAATGCTTATAACTCATGAGCAAGTAAGACCAGATAACAGAAAATTAGATGAAATAAGACCAATATGGTGTGATAATGGATTTATACCAAGAGCTCATGGTTCTGGATTATTTACAAGAGGACAAACTCAAGTAATGACTATAACTACATTAGGTGCTTTAGGAGATGTTCAAATACTAGATGGTTTAGATGAAGAAGAAAATAAAAGATATATGCATCACTATAACTTCCCAGCATACAGTGTTGGTGAAGCTAGACCATCAAGAGGTCCAGGAAGAAGAGAAATAGGTCATGGTGCATTAGCTGAGAGAGCGTTAGTTCCTGTAATACCTTCAAAAGAAGAATTCCCTTATGCAATAAGATTAGTTTCTGAAGTATTAAGTTCAAATGGATCAACATCTCAAGGTTCGGTTTGTGGATCAACATTATCATTACTAGATGCAGGTGTTCCAATAAAAGATATGGTTGCAGGTATTGCAATGGGTCTTATAAAAGATGATGACAAAGTAGCTATACTTTCAGATATACAAGGTATGGAAGACCATTTAGGAGATATGGACTTTAAAGTTGCAGGTACTGAACATGGTATAACAGCTATACAAATGGATATAAAAATAAATGGTATAGATGAAAATATATTAAGAGCTGCACTTGATCAAGCAAGAGTTGGTAGACTTCATATATTAAATGAAATGAGAAAAACTATAGATGCTCCAAAGCCACAATTATCTAAGTATGCTCCTAAGATAATAACAATGAATATAAATCCAGATAAGATAAGAGATGTTATAGGGCCAGGTGGTAAGGTTATAACTAAGATTATCGATGAAACTGGTGTTAAGATAGATATAGAACAAACTGGTGAAGTATTTATAGCAGGTATTGATCAAGAAATGATAGACTTAGCACAAAAACTAATAAATGACATAGTTGCAGAAGCCGAAGTTGGTAAGACTTATAAAGGGAAAGTGACTAGAATAACTACATTCGGTGCTTTTGTTGAAATACTTCCAGGTAAAGAAGGATTACTTCATATATCTCACATAGCTCATGAAAGAGTAGCTAAGGTTGAAGATGTTCTTAATATTGGAGATGAAGTAGAAGTTAAGGTTACTGAAATAGACGAAAAAGGAAGAGTAAACTTATCTAGAAAAATTTTATTACCTAAGCCAGAAAGAACTGAAAAGAAAGAAGAAAAATAAATAAATAATAAAAAAAAGATTAACTTTTCTTAGTTAATCTTTTTTTTATTATAGTTTATATTTGCATAAATAGGACAATTATTTAATAAGATTAACTAAGATATAATTTGTACATATTTTAGGGGGAATCTTAGATGTTAATAATGGTGGCTAATAAGAAGAAACTAAAGAAGATAGGCATAGGAGTTTTAGTTATATTGCTTATTATAGGAGGAGTATTTTGGGGGATGAAAAGCAGTATAACTCCGACTTTTAACTTTAATGATCTAGCTGACTTACCTTACGAAAGAGGAACTAAAGCTAATAGTGGCTACGTTGCAATTACATGCAACGTAGACCTTGGCTGGGAAGATGAATACATAGAGTCGATATTAGATACTCTAAAAAAAGAAGATGCAAATATAACATTTACTATAACAGGTAAGTGGGCAGAAAATAAAAAAGAACTTTTACAAAGAATGATTTCAGAAGGTCATGAGGTTGGAAGTCATGGATATAAACATTTAGACTATGCTAAGTTAAGCTATGAAGAAAATTTAGAGCAGATGAAAAAAGCTGAATCTATTATAGAGGAAATTACAAATCAAGAAATTAAATTTTTTCAAGCTCCAGCAGGTTCTTTTGGCGAAGGAACAATTAAGGCAGCTAAAGAGTTAGGATATACAACATTTAAATGGGATGTAGATACAATTGATTGGAAATACAGAGAGGAGCCTGATGTGATAATAAACAGAGTAAATAAAAAGGAAATTAAAGATGGAAGTATAGTACTTATTCACCCTACAAAGGCAACCACACAATGTTTAGATGATATAATATCTATTATAAGGGGAAAAGGACTTAAAGTAGGTAGATTAATGGATATTTTTTAATAACTTAATTTTTATTGAATAAATAAACCTACTAAACTATAATGAAATACATATACTTATTTAGATTTAGAACTAAAGTTTAACCAATAAATAATAGTCTATATAAAATATTGTTACAAATGGAGGATGATATGTACAAAGTAAAAACATTAGAGAATGGACTTACAATAATAGGTGAAGAAATACCTTATGTGAAATCAATATCTTTAGGAGTATGGATAAATGCAGGATCAAGAATTGAAGATAATAAAGTGAGTGGAGTATCTCATTTTATAGAACATATGTTATTTAAAGGGACAAATAAAAGAAGTTCAAAAGATATTGCAAGTGAAATTGATAATTTAGGTGGTCAAATAAATGCTTTTACAAGCAAAGAATGTACATGCTACTATGTAAAATTACTAGATGAACATATAAATATAGGGTTAGATATATTAAGCGATATGATACTAAACTCTAAGTTTGATGAAAAAGATATAGATAAGGAAAGATCAGTAATTTTAGAAGAACTTAAAATGTATGAAGATTCACCAGAGGACTTAGCTTATGATATGTTATTAGAGCACATTTATAAAGATGATGGACTGGGAATGAATATATTAGGTAATAGAAAATCCTTAGATTATATAAATAGAAAAGAGTTATTAGAATATTTTAATAAATATTATGTACCTAATAATTCAGTAATATCAGTATCAGGAAACTTTGATTTTGATACTATGTTAGAAAAAATAGAAGAAAAATTTAAAAGTTGGAAAAGCAAAGATGTAACTATAGAGCTAAAAGAAGCTACATTTAATTCTTGTCATATAGCTAAAAATAAGGATACAGAACAAGTGAACTTAACAATGAATTTAAAGGCTATTGGATTAGAGGATGATGATGAAGTATATGCATTAGCTGTTATAAATAATATATTTGGAGGTAGTATTAGCTCTAGATTATTCCAAAAAATAAGAGAAGAAAAAGGGCTAGTATATTCTATATACTCAGCACAAAGCTTATATAGAAAATGTGGAGAACTAGGGATTTTTGCTAGTATGAGTAATGAAAATTTAGAAGAAGTATGTGAAATTATAAAAAATGAAATAAAAGACTTAAGAGAAAATTATTTAACAGAAAAAGAAATACATGAAAGTAAAGAGCAATTAAAAGGTAGTTACTTATTAGGTTTGGAAAGTACAGGAAGTAGGATGATGTCTATGGGAAAATCAATGCTACTTGTAAATAAAGTAAAAACTACAGATGAAATTTTAGAATGTATAAATAATGTAAACTTTGACAGTATAAAAAAGGTTATAAACAAAGTATTTGATTTGAGTAATCTTGGAATTTGTATAGTCGGCAGAGATGTAGAGGATATAAAGTTGTAATTAATAAGTTTAGGGGGGATAAGTATGAATTTATCTGAAATTGCAGGGAAAGAAATTGTTAACCTAGTTACAGGGGAAAGACTAGGTGTAGTTGGTGAATGTGACCTTATAATAGATGAAACAACAGGAAAAATATTGGCATTATTAATACCAAAAGAAAAAGGCTTTTTTGGACGAAAGAAAGAAGGCTCAGTTCTAGAAGTACCTTGGAGAAGCGTAAAAAAAATTGGTAACGATATGATAATTATAGAATATGATGGAGTATATTAAATGTAGTTATTAGGGGGGAATATATGGGAGTATTAGTACAAAAATTTGGTGGAACATCAGTAGAATCATATGAAAAAATGAAAGAGGTTGTTAATATAATAAAAAGCTATAGAGAAAAGGGGAATGATTTGGCAGTAGTTGTATCAGCTATGGGAAGAAAAGGTGCACCTTATGCAACAGATACATTAATAGATTTATGTAAAAATGTTAATGAAAAAGCATCAAAAAGAGAACTAGATCTTATAATGTCCTGTGGAGAAATAATATCTGGAACTATTTTGTCAAGTATGTTAGAAGGTGAAAATATACCATCTATATTTTTAACAGGAACTCAAGCTGGAATAATAACAACGAATTCTTACTCTAATGCTAAGATAAAAAAAATAAACTCACAAAGAATTGAAACAGAATTATCTATGGGAAAGGTAGTTGTAATAGCTGGATTTCAAGGTAGTACAGAGGATGGAGATGTAACTACTCTAGGTAGAGGAGGGAGTGATACATCTGCAGTAGCAATAGGTAAAGCATTAGGAAGTAAGAAAGTTCAAATATATACTGATGTAGATGGAATAATGACAGCAGATCCTAGAGTAGAGCCTGATGCAAGAGTGATAAAATTTATAGAATATGAAGAGGTTTTTCAAATGGCAGAGCAAGGTTCAAAGGTAATACATCCAAGAGCTGTAGAGCTTGCTAAAAAGGCTGATATAATACTAGAAATAAAAAACACATTAAATCCAGAGTATGAAGGAACTAAGATTGGTTCAATTAAAAACCTACAACATGGAAATCAAAGTTATGAGGAAGAAGAGGGATTTATATCTACAGTAGCTCATAAAAATAATATAGCTCAAGTAAAAGTAAAATCTTGTGAAGATGTATTTTCTAGAATACTAAATGAAATGGAAGATAAGAAAATAAATATGGATATGATTAATTTTTTTATAGAAGATAAGGGATTTGCTATTAACAAATCAGATGTAGATGTTGTTGAGGAAATACTTAAAAAGAACTCAGTACAATATGAGATAAACAAGGATTGTGCAAAGGTTACTTTATTAGGTAGTAAAATAACTGAAACACCTGGAGTTATAGCAAAGATTATGAGAGGTTTAACAAAGATTAATATAGAATTACTTCAGTCATCTGACTCTTATACTTCTGTATCTTGCTTGGTTAAAGAAAAAGACATGGTAGAAACTATTCATATTATACATAATCTTTTTTATAAAAATGAAGATTAGATAGTCTCAAATTAAAGAGAATATACTAGTTTAGTATATTCTTTTTAATTTGAGACTGTTAGCATATAAAGAATAAAATATTATTGACAGTGGTAAAATTATTCAATAATATTTTATATTGATAAAATAATTATATAGAAGACGTATATGGAATTATCAAAAATATTAAATAAAAAGTTATCTTTATTATCATTAACATGGCCAATATTTATAGAGCTGTCATTACAGCTATTAGTAAATAATATTGATCAGGTAATGTTAAGTAGGGTATCTGATAAAGCAGTAGCAGCAGTTGGAAATGTAAATCAAATAATGAATGTATTAGTAATAACTTTTAGTGTGGTAACAATGGCTACAACAATACTTGTATCTCAGTACTTGGGAGCGAAGAATCATAGTAAAGTATCTGAAATCTATACAGTATCTATTTTTACTAACTTTATATTTGGTATAGCATCAGGAATTTTATTATTTATATTAGGAAGTTATATACTTAATTTAATTAAACTCCCAAATGATTTGATTAATGATGCAAATATATATATGAATATAGTTGGAGGGGGATTATTTTTACAATCGCTATTTTTAACTTATTCAGCTATATTTAGAAGTAATGGTTTGATGAAACAAACTATGTATATTTCTATATTAGTAAATATACTAAATATAATTGGTAACACTATCTTACTAAATGGGTATTTCGGACTACCTAAGATGGTAGTAGATGGTGTTGCAATTTCAAGTGTAATGAGTAGGTTTATAGGAGTTGTTATAATAGCATATATTTTTAAAAGGGAAGTAAATGGTGAAATTTCATTAAAATATATTAGACCATTCCCGAAAGATACTTTTAAGAAATTAATAAATATAGGTATTCCATCAGGAGGAGAAAATATATCATATAATATATCACAGACAGTAATTTTAGCCATAGTAAATACCCTTGGAACAACTATTGTTACTGGTAGAACT
Source organism: Romboutsia sp. Marseille-P6047 (assembly GCF_900604535.1). Classification (NCBI taxonomy): domain Bacteria; kingdom Bacillati; phylum Bacillota; class Clostridia; order Peptostreptococcales; family Peptostreptococcaceae; genus Romboutsia; species Romboutsia sp. Marseille-P6047. The sequence goes on along the minus strand of NZ_UWOT01000001.1, from coordinate 23,272 downwards.
TATATAGGTATTATAGTAATGATTTCATATTTATATGCAAATGCAGTATCTCAAGCAAATCAGATTATAGTGGGACATTTAATTGGAGCTAAAGAAGAGGATGAAGCTTACAAATGTGTATTAGATACTCTAAAAAAGGCAATGCTAGTTACTTTAATTGTATCTGGTTCAATATTTATTTTTAGTGACTATATTTTAGGAATATTTACTAAAGATATAACAATACTTAGACTAGGCAAACACATATTATTTATAGATATTTTCTTAGAACTAGGAAGATCTATTAATATGGTAACGATAAGAGGAATGCAAGCTGCAGGAGATATAAAATTTCCTGTAATGGTGGGAATAATATCTATGTGGCTAATATCGGCATTATTTTCATACATATTTGCTATACAATTTAATATGGGATTATATGGTGTATGGCTAGCTATGGCTATGGATGAAATTTTAAGAGGAATAATATTTTATAATAGATGGAGAAGAGGTAGTTGGAGATCTAAGCTTGTAATGTAATTATTATATAAATCAAGCATTAAAGTATGAATTTTTTACAAGGATTTGGAAAAAATAAAAATAATAATGCTTGAGAGGAGAATTAAAATGAAATTTAATGAAGATAATATTGAATATAATAATTACATAAACAAAAATATGGATAATTATAATTTAGAAAAAGATACTGTGGATATAGAAAAAATAAATTCTAATTTATTAATGCAAGATCAAAATAATAACAATAACAATAATAATGCAAATGATAATGAAATGGAAGATATAAAGCAAATGGGAATTCCACAAATTCCAAATCAACCTAAGAAAGATATACAGTGTATTACAATAATAGGAGAAATAGAAGGACATTTTATAGGAAATCCACAAAAAAAAGCTACTAAGTATGAACATATAATTCCAATGTTATATTCGGTAGAAGAAAATCCAGATATAAAAGGTGTACTTGTAATTTTGAATACAGTTGGAGGAGATGTAGAAGCAGGTCTTGCTATGGCAGAGCTTCTAAATAGTGTATCTAAAAAAATAGTAACACTTGTATTAGGTGGAAGTCACAGTATAGGCGTTCCTCTTGCAACTGCAGGAGATTATTCATTTATAGCTCCAACTGCTACTATGATAGTTCACCCAATTAGAACAAATGGATTAGTAATTGGTGTAAATGAAACATTTGAATATTTTAAAAAGATGCAAGAGAGAATTGTTGAGTTTATAACTAGAACATCAAAAATAGAACGAGATGAATTAGTTAAATTAATGCATGCTAAAGATGAATTAGTTAGTGATGTTGGTAGTGTTCTTATAGGAAAGGAAGCTGTTGACTGTGGTATAATTGATGAAGTTGGAGGACTTAAAGAAGCACTAGCTAAACTAAAAGAACTAATAGCAGAAGATGATAAGAGCAAAGAAAATAAATAAGTTTGTTTAAATAATACAATATATGATATAATTAAGTAATATAAGTATAAGTAGAAAGTGTTAGTGTTTAGGCATTAACACTTTTTATCGATTAAAGAACCTATAATTTATCAGGGTAGAGATGATTTATAAAAAGTAAGAGGTGAGATGAGTGGCAAAGAAAAAAAGCAAAAAGAAAAAAGATAAAGACCTAGGATTTAGAGCAGAGTATCATAATCTAGTTACAATATTTGTAGGTATATTCTTATTATATAGCTTAAATTCTGCTTCTATGGGATTAATAGGAAACTTTATGCAGAATATATTTAAAGGCCTATTTGGAGGATTATCATTTACAATACCTTTTATAGTTATTATTGCAGGTATTCTTGGATTCTTTGAAGGAAATGAATATGTTTATAGATTAAAGAATAGTAAAATGTACTATATTATAGTAACATTTGTATTTGTATTTTATGGATTATTAAATGCTAGAACTATACCTGTAGATTCACCATTTAAATCCACAATGATTAGTGATGTAATGCAAATGGGAGTAAATGGAAATGGAACTGGACTTATAACTTCTACTATAGCATATTATATAAAAGCAATCTTTGGTATAACTGGAGGATGGCTAATTAGTATATTTGCATTATTATTATGTGTAATGTTTACATTTAATATATCAATACAAGATTTTATATCGAATGTAAATTTTGGAAGCAAAGGAAGTAAAAAAACAAAGCTAAAAGGCAAGAATTTAAAAGAAAAAGTTTCAAATTTAAAACAATCTGCTTTAGACATGATAACTGATGAAGTAGATGATAGTACTATGGAACAAACTATGATAGAAGAAAAGAAACCAAGTATTTTTAAAGGTATTATTGATAAAAACAAACAACATAAAGCTAACAATGAGCAAAAAGAGCCAGCATTAAGTTTAGAAGATGATGTAGATGACAAGACTATAAAAATAGTAGGATTTAATAAAGCTGAAGATGATTATTTAGAAATATTAGAAGTAACTCAAACTGGTTCAGAACTTGATGTATTAAAAAATCTTCAAGGTTCTAAAACTGAAAATTTATCTAAAGAAACTTATAATTTTGATAAAACACAAAATATTGAACGTACTCAGCCAATAAACTTAGACATGGATTCAGTATCAAAATATGAAAATTATAAAAAGCCTGGATTTGACCTATTAAATAAGTTTGATAAAAAAAGTGATGAACACGGAAAGAAAAAAGTACTAAAAAATGCGTCATTATTAGAAAAAACACTATCTGATTTTGGAGTTGAAGCTAAAGTAAATCAAGTTACAGTAGGACCTACAATAACAAGATATGAAATTCAGCCAAGCCCAGGTGTAAAGGTAAGCAAAATAGTAAACTTAACTGATGATTTAGCACTTAGTTTAGCTGCAAAAAGTATAAGAATAGAAGCACCAATACCTGGTAAGAGTGCAATCGGTATAGAAGTACCAAATGAAGAAAGCCAAATGGTAGGATTAAGAGAAGTATTAGAAAGTGATGAATTTAAAAACTTTGAATCACCACTTGCAATGGCTTTAGGTAAGGATATAGGAGGAAAACCAATTATAGCAGATATTGGAAAGATGCCTCACTTACTTATAGCAGGTTCAACAGGTTCAGGTAAAAGTGTTTGCGTAAATACGTTAATAAATAGTATATTATATAAATCTAATCCAGATGAAGTTAAGTTTTTACTTATAGACCCTAAAGTGGTTGAACTAGCAAGCTACAATGGAATACCTCATTTACTAATACCTGTTGTAACTGATCCTAAAAAAGCTGCTAATGCTTTAAACTGGGCAGTCACAGAAATGAATAGAAGATATAAATTATTTGCTGAAAATCAAGTAAAAGATATAACAAGTTACAATGAAAAATGTGAAGAAAAATTACCTAAGATTGTAATAATCATAGATGAGCTTGCGGACTTAATGATGGCTTGTGCAAATGATGTAGAAGATTATATTTGTAGATTGGCACAAATGGCAAGGGCTGCAGGAATGCATTTAATTATAGCAACGCAAAGACCATCAGTAGATGTAATAACGGGTGTTATAAAAGCAAATATACCATCTAGAATAGCATTTGCAGTTTCATCACAAACAGATTCTAGAACAATACTTGATTTAGGTGGAGCAGAAAAGTTGTTAGGTAAGGGTGATATGCTATTCTATCCATTAGGTGCTGCTAAACCTGTAAGGCTACAAGGAGCATTTATATCAGAACATGAATCAGAAAGAGTTATAGATTTTATAAAAAATCAAGTAACTGAAGAAGTAAAATATGAAGATGATATAATGGATACTATTTCAAAATCAGTTTCTATAAAATCGAGTGATGAAGATGACTTATTAGCAGACGCAATAGAGTTTGTTGTGAATAATGGTCAAGGTTCAGCATCTATGCTTCAAAGAAAGTTTAAAATAGGATTTAATAGAGCAGCTAGATTAATTGATTCTATGGAGGAAAGAGGTATAGTTGGACCAAGTGAAGGAAGTAAACCTAGAAAAGTTTTAATAACGAAGGAAGAATTAGCTAATTTAGAAGGTGAATAAAATTTGAAGACAATAAATATAGAGGACGCTTTAAAGCTTAAAAATACAATTTTTATAGATGTAAGAACAGAAAAAGAATATGAGGATGACCATATCTTAAATGCTCATAACATGCCATTATTTAGTAATGATGAACATCATGAAATAGGAACTATTTATAAAACTCAAGGTAAACATGAGGCTATAGATAGAGGATTTGATTTTGTATCACCAAAGCTAAAGGATATGTATAGAGAGGTTAAAGAATTATCAAAGCAATACGAACATGTAATTATATATTGTGCAAGAGGCGGAATGAGAAGCGGAAGTTTTGCTAACCTATTAGCTTCTATTGGAATTGATATATATAAACTTGAAGGTGGATATAAATCATATAGAAACTATGTAATAGATTATTTAAGTAATGTAATGAAGAAAAAACAATTCATAGTACTTCATGGTTTAACTGGAGTTGGAAAAACAGAATTGTTAGTAGAACTAGAAAAAAATAATATTGATGTAGTTGATTTAGAACAAATGGCAAAAAATACAGGCTCTGTATTTGGATTTATAACATTTGATGAAAAACCACCAACACAAAAAACTTTTGAGACTAGAATATTTAATGCATTGTATTACTCTAAAACAGACTACGTGTTTATAGAAAGTGAAAGTAAAAGAGTTGGTCATGTACTAGTACCAAATGAAATTTATGAAGGAATAATAAGAGATGGATACCACATACTTATAGAATGTGATATAGAAGATAGAGTAAAAAGACTTTGTAAAGATTATATTTATGATAGAGATGAAGGAAATATAGATATATTAAGAGAATGTATAGGTAGATTTAAAAAAAGACTAGGGAATAAAAAAGTTGAAGAGTATTTACAAATGTTAGAGGAAGAAAAATATGAAGAGCTTGTAGAAAAGTACTTAGTTGAATACTATGATCCATTATATATGCATTCTGTACAGCAATATAAATATAATGAAGTGATTCACTTTAAAGACATAAATGATACAATGAAAGAATTAATTAATTTTCATAAGACAGCAAGAAAAGGAGCAGAAGAATGTTAAAAATAGCACTTGAATCATTAGGTTGTTCAAAAAACTTAGTAGACGCAGAAATAATGATGGGTATCTTAAATAAAAAAGGATACAAATTAGTAGGAAATATGGAAGAGGCTGATATAGCTCTAGTTAATACTTGTGGGTTTATAGAATCAGCAAAGCAAGAATCTATAGAAACAATAATTGAAATAGCACAGTTAAAAGAAACAGGAAACTTAAAACTTCTTGTAGTAACAGGGTGCTTAGCTCAAAGATATTCAGAAGAGTTAAAATCAGAAATACCAGAAATAGATGCAATAGTTGGAACAGGAAGCTACCAAAATATAGATGAAATTGTTGCAGGACTTGAAAAAGAAAATAAAATAGTAAGCTTAAATGATATAGAGTTCGCATTCAATGAAGAACTTCCAAGATATGTTTCAACACCAAGTTACATGGCATATTTAAAAATAAGTGAAGGGTGCGATAAACATTGTACTTATTGTATAATACCTAAGTTAAGAGGTAAGCAAAAAAGTAGAAAGATGGAAGATATATTGGCTGAAGCAAGAGATTTAGCATTAAGAGGTGTTAAAGAACTTGTAGTAATAGCACAAGATAGTACAACTTATGGAACAGATATATATGATGGAGAAGCTAAATTACCTCAGTTATTAGAAGAATTAGCTAAGGTAGAAGGTATAAAATGGATAAGAATAATGTACTCATATCCAGAATCAATAACAGAGGAATTAGTTCAAGTTATTAAAAAGTATGATAACATATGTAATTACTTTGATATGCCAATACAACATGCAAGCAACAAAATACTTAAATTAATGAATAGACACACAACTAAAGAAGATATATTAGCAAAAATAGAAATGATAAGAAATAATATACCTGATGCAACATTAAGAACTACAATAATAACTGGTTTCCCAGGTGAAACAGAAGAAGATTTTGAAGAATTATTAGAATTTGCTCAAATCGTCAAGTTTGATAGACTAGGAGCTTTTGCATACTCAAGAGAAGAAGGAACTGCAGCAGATAAATTACCAGGCCATATAGAACAAGAAATAAAAGAACAAAGAAGAGATAGACTTATGATGTTACAACAAGGAATATCTCAAGAAGTTATGGCAACTAAAATAGGTAAAACATATGAAGTTCTTATAGAAGAGCAAATCGAAAAGAATGTTTATATGGGAAGAACAGAAGGTGATGCAGAAGAAATAGATAGTATAGTTTATGTAAAGTCTAAAAGAAGTCTTAAGCCAGGCGAATTCGTAATGGTAGAGATTAATAATGCATTAGAGTATGATTTAATGGGAGATGTAATAAATGAACTTGCCTAATAAATTAACATTATTTAGGATATTTTTAATACCTGTATTAATAGTAGTAATGCTACTTAATATACCAAATAAATTTTTAATTGCATGTATAATATTCATAGTAGCTTCTATAACTGATGCTATGGATGGGCACATTGCTAGAAGTCGCAACTTAGTTACTGACTTTGGTAAATTTATGGACCCACTTGCAGATAAACTATTAGTTATATCAACACTAACTTGTATGATAGAAGCAGGGTTAGTGCCAGCTTGGATGGTAATCATAATAGTTTCTAGGGAGCTTACTGTAAGTATATTAAGAGCCATAGCAGCAGCTGACGGTAAAGTTATAGCAGCAAGTGGTGGAGGAAAATTAAAAACTATAACACAAATGATATCTATAATAGTTTTATTAATAGGTGCAAACTTTAATAATACTTTATTATTAAATATAGGTTTTGTGTGTATATTAATTGCTACATTGCTTACATTATATTCTGGATGGGAATACTTATATAAAAATAAAGAATTATTTATGGAAAGTAAATAATAAAATACCTTGAAGATATTTTTCTTCAAGGTATTTTATTATTTAGAAAACTATATTTTAAAAGTCTCATATAATTCAATTGGCAGATTATCAGGATCATTAAAAAATGTAAATCTGCACTGAGTGACTTCGTCTATTCTTATATTCTCAGTAGGTATACCATTGTTATTTAAATAATCTATAGCTTCACCAATGTCATTAACTTCAAAACATAAATGTCTAAGTCCACAGGCCTCAGGATAGCTTGATCTTTTAGGTGGATTATCAAAAGAAAAAAGTTCTAATTGGCAATCTCCTACTTGTAAATCTAGCTTATATGAGTTTCTATCTTTTCTATAAGTTTCATTTATAATTTTTAAACCTAAAATATTTACATAAAAGTTTTTTGACTTTTCATAATTTGAGCAAATTATAGCTGTATGATGTATCTTATTTAATTTCATAATACCCCCTATGAATAACTTTATATAATAATTGTATATTTATATTTTCATAGATTCAATTGAAAGTTTAAATATATAGCAAAAAATTAAAATTATGATTATTGAATAAGAATAAGATGGTAAGAAGGTTTCAACATACTCTTATAAATTTTAGGGAATATTAAAATTTATAGATTAAATTAGTATAAAAGATTATAAAAGGGTTTATAAATGAAATAAGTATGGTAAAATTTTACTATCAACGTTTGTTGAATTATAGTGAAAAATAGGTCTATATATTAAATGAAGAAATTTGACTAGAAAGATGTAATAAGGTATAATTATATACGAACAAATGTTTGATGATAAGAATTTAATTTAATATTTAATAGATGAAAGGAAGAATATAAATATGAGTATTGAACAAGAAAAGCTGAAAGCCCTTAACCTAGCTTTAGGGAAAATTGAAAAAGACTTTGGTAAAGGTTCAGTAATGAGACTTGGAGAAGCGACATCTATGAATATAGATGTTATACCAACAGGTTCAATTGGACTTGACATAGCTGTTGGTATAGGGGGACTTCCAAAAGGTAGAATAGTAGAAATATATGGACCAGAATCTTCAGGTAAAACAACAGTTGCTCTTCATACTGTGGCAGAAGCTCAAAAACAAGGTGGAATAGCGGCATTCATAGATGCAGAACATGCACTAGATCCAGTTTATGCAAAAGCATTAGGAGTAGATATAGATAACTTAATAATATCTCAACCAGATACAGGAGAACAAGCACTGGAAATAACAGAAGCATTAATAAGAAGTAATGCAATAGATATAATAGTAGTTGACTCAGTTGCGGCATTAGTTCCAAGAGCTGAAATTGAAGGGGATATGGGAGACTCTCACGTTGGTCTTCAAGCAAGACTTATGTCTCAAGCACTAAGAAAACTAACAGGATCAATAAAGAAATCTAACTGTGTTGCAATATTCATTAACCAATTAAGAGAAAAAGTTGGTATAATGTTTGGTAATCCTGAAACTACTACAGGTGGTAGAGCACTTAAGTTCTATTCATCAGTAAGACTTGATGTTAGAAAAATAGATACTATAAAACAAGGTGATAAAGTTTTAGGAAGTAGAACAAGAGTTAAGGTAGTAAAGAATAAAGTTGCTCCACCGTTTAAACAAGCAGAATTTGATATAATGTATGGAGAAGGTATATCTAAAATAGGTGACTTATTAGATATAGCAGCAGATATAGATATAGTTAAAAAGTCTGGAGCTTGGTATAGCTATAATGATATAAAACTTGGACAAGGTAGAGAAAATGTTAAAAAGTTCTTACAAGATAATATGGATTTAACTAATGAAATAGATACAAAAGTAAGAGCTCATTATAAGTTAGATGAGGCAAAAGATAATGCAGCAGATCATGAAGACAACGAAAGTATAGATAACTTTGAAGAATAAAAAATCAATACCTCCTATTAATCCTATTAACTTGACATAAGCTAGAAAAAATAATAAAATTAAGTAAGGATAAATTATGTAAAATAATTTTCTAATAGAGTATGAAAATGTACTCTATTAGACATATATAAGAAGATTATTCTTTGAATATAGTTTATTATGTAGCATAGTTTACTTAATAATAAAATTTTGAAGTTGCAAAGGTGACATTTTGGGATTATTACAAAGGAGGTGGATGTCATAGAAACGATAGCAATAGGCGTAGTAGCGGTGCTTGTTGGTGTTGGAGTTGGATATTTTGTAAGAAAAAATATTTCTGAAGCAAAAATTGGTCAAGCAGATCAACTAGCTAAAGAGATTTTAGATAAAGCAGAAAGAGACTCAGAAACATTACAAAAAGAAAAGCTATTAGAAGCTAAAGAAGAAATTCATAAGTTAAGAACAGACGTAGAAAGAGAACATAAGTCTAGACGAAACGAATTACAGAAATTTGAGAATAGATTAGTGCAAAAAGAAGAGGCATTAGATAAAAAATTACAAAATTTAGAATCTAAAGAATCTAATCTTAATGAAAAATTAAAAGTGGTTCAAACAAAAGAAGAAGAAGTTGAAACTATAAAGAATCAACAACTAGAAAAATTAGAAAGCATATCAGGTGTAACATCAGATGAAGCAAAGGAAATTATATTATCCAAAGCAGAGAGAGAAGTTAGACGTGAAATGTCTATAATGATAAAAGAAATAGAAACTCAAGCTAAAGAAGAAGCTGAGAAAAAATCAAGGGAAATTATAGGTTATGCCATCCAAAAGTGTGCAGCAGATCATGTTGCAGAAACTACTGTTACAGTAGTTAACTTACCTAATGATGAAATGAAGGGAAGAATCATAGGTAGAGAAGGTAGAAATATAAGAACTCTAGAAACAGCAACTGGAATTGATCTTATAATAGATGATACACCAGAAGCAGTAATTTTATCTGGATTCGATCCAATAAGAAGAGAAGTTGCAAGAATTGCACTTGAAAAACTTATAGCAGATGGTAGAATACATCCAGCTAGAATCGAAGAAATGGTAGAAAAAGCTAGAAAAGAAGTCGATAATATAATTAAAGAATATGGGGAACAAGCAACTTTTGAAACCGCAGTTCATGGATTACATCCAGAATTAGTTAGATTATTAGGTAGACTTAACTATAGAACTAGTTATGGACAAAATGTATTAAAACACTCTATAGAGGTAGCTCATATAGCTGGTATAATGGCGGCTGAAATTGGAGCTGATGTAAAATTAGCAAAAAGAGCTGGTTTACTTCATGATATAGGTAAAGCAGTGGACCATGAGATGGAAGGAACTCATGTAGAAATAGGTATGGATTTACTTAGAAGATATAGGGAATCTAAAGAAGTAATACATGCTATGAGTACTCACCATGGAGATTATGAGCCTCAAACAATAGAAGCTGTATTAGTAACTGCAGCAGATGCAATATCTGCAGCTAGACCAGGAGCTAGAAGAGAAACTCTTGAAGCATATATTAAGAGATTAGAGAAGTTAGAGGAAATAGCTAACTCATATGAAGGTGTAGAAAAATCATTTGCAATACAAGCTGGTAGAGAAATTAGAATAATGGTTAAGCCAGAAAATGTTTCAGATGAAGGAATACACTTACTAGCTAGAGAAATGACTAAGAGAATTGAAGATGAGCTTGAATATCCAGGTCAAATAAAAGTTAGTATAATAAGAGAGACTAGAGCAATAGAATATGCAAAATAAAATGAAACCTGTTTTAAGATAAGAAATCTTAAGACAGGTTTTTTTATTAATATTTAGTATTATAAATATAAGAATTAAACATAATAAGTAATAATTTATATATGGACGGAGATGTTAAAGTTATGTTTAAGATTAAAATTATTTTTATAGTTATAGTATTTTTAATCGGGAGTACAATTAAAGTAAATGGATATGAAGCTAATGATAATACATTAATACTAGGTGGAACTTATATAAAAGAAGATTGCACAACATGCGAGTTTGATGTAAGAAATGAAGAAGAGTTTTCTAATTTAGAAAGATTTTTTAGACCATCAAACATGCCAATATTAAATGATAAAAGAGAAAATGAACTATATAATTTTTATGGAAATAATTATATGAATATAACTTTACCAAAATAACTTATGAAATCACCAGAAGATACTATAATAAATTACTTTAGTGTACTTAGAGAAGCTGCAAATCCTACTGAGGATACTAATACAGGTTGTGGAAGTTTAGGTGATACCAAAGGACCTTATCCAGTAGCATATAATTTTCTATCTAGTTCTTATAAGTTAAAGTATTCTTATAATGAGTATTTAAAATCATTTGAAAATAAATTACATATTAATTTAATTAAACTAAATAAGGTAGACTCAGAGGAAGAGGAATCTAGTGAATTAAAGTATTTTGTAGAGCTAGAGGTTATAGAAGGCTCAAAAGAAAAATTAGGTTTATTTGCTTACTACTATGGATATATTTATTTAGAAAAAGAAGGTCATACATATAAAATTAAAGATATGGAGTACTTAGGTGAGAATTATTTATGTGCACCTTATCATGGTTGGAAATATGATGCAAAATCATTTATAGAAATTGAATATAGAGATTGGTGTTCACTAGTAGATGGAAATATAGAGATTACACAAGATGGATATAAAAAAAAGGCATATTTTAAAGATAAAAACAAAAATGAATATTATGTTCTATTTTACCAATTAACTAATGGTGTAGATATAAAGATAGCTGATTATAAAAATAATAAAAATAATAAGTGGGAGTTAATACATATATATCCTGAGAAATGCTTAGATAAGAAAAAGAATAGATAGTGATAAGAAGACAAAATCTTTAAAAAAAGAATGAAGAGAGTTCATTAAATTAGTATAGATATACGAATCTAGTACTAGAAAATGAACTCTTTTTTTATAATTAAGATAAAGCTTTAAGAGCATCTATATTAAGAATTTTTATCTTTCCTCTATTAATTTCTATAATTTTATTTTTCTCAAATTTTTTTAGTATTCTACTTACAGCTTCCCTTGCAGAACCTAAATGATTTGCAATAGATTCATGAGTTATATAAAGAACATTAGAATTTGTAAAATTGGATTGTTCTATTAGTAAATTAGAAATTCTTGAGTCTAAACTAAAAAAAATAGCCTGTTCTAAAACACCCATAACATTAGATAACTTATCTTGAGTTAGATTAAGTAAAAAGTTTAACACATGAGTATTAGACTTAGATAATTCATTAAAAAATGAACTATCAATAATAAGCGCTAAAGATTGCTCTTCTGATTCTAGATTTACATCATATGTAATATTTTTAAATGCACAGCCAGCAGATAATATGCAGATATCCCTTTCAAGCAATCTAAAAAGGGTTAACTCTCTTCCTGATGGAGCAGATATAAAAGCTCGAAATTGACCTGAGATTGTTATTAAAACTCCAGTACAAGTAGAGTTTTTATTGTGAACTAGTTCCCTTTTTTTATATGATGATAAATAACTTTTAGACATTAAGTCCTTAATTTCTTCAGGTGATAAATTATTGTAAAAAGATAAATTTTCTTTTAAAATTTCAATTTTATCTATATCCAACATAAATTCCTCCAATCAATATTATTTATAGAAAAATGTGTATATTAATAAATATACATATTAATATACACATTAGTTTAATATTTATAAACTTATTTTTTTATAATAGACTTAGGCAGTAGGTATCCGCCTAACATAAATAATATTACAACTATAAATAATCCTATGAAGCCTATATTAAATACTGATGGATACTTAGGAGATAAGTTAAATAAAGTCATATTTCCTAAATTAAATCCAGGTATAAGTCCTCTTTCATTTAAATATCCATATGATATTGAGAAAGCAAAGGCACTAAGTAATCCACAAAGGATTGTACTTATAGCTTTTTTAAAATTACTACCACTTGCTGCACCTACACAAGTTCTAGAACAAGTACCAGCAACACCAAATAATAGTCCAAATATAATTCCTCCTATTATAACCCTTGTATTTAAAGTTTTTATATCCAAGTGACTTATATCGAAAATACCTATATAGTTAGCAATAGATAGTAACACACTTGGAAGACCTATAGCGAATAGTGTAATCTTTACTAAATCTAAGTCTTCTAATCTTAACATTGCTAATAATTTTCTAGGGTTAGTAGCACCAGCTTTATATAATGCATATCCAAAGAATGAACCTAATATTATATCAAGTAATATTTTTATATTGTAATCTCCTTAATTATAATTTATTTTTACTTATTATTGCTGTTGGAATTGCAACGGTAAATACTACAGCTGCAAATACATAACCGCTTATACTAGATTGCATCATACCCATCATCATATGTCCATTTGTACATCCACCAGCAAATCTTGACCAAATAATAGAAAAATCTTTCTATAAACATAGTTACATATCTTCATAGAAACCCTTTATTTGCGTTAATATTGCATTTATAGTTTGTTTCTTCGTAGGATTCATTATTTAATTTTAATGCTTATTTAATATAACAAATTACAAAAATAAACTCTGTGACTTTATCATATAATGAATTGATATTTTAATATAAAAATAAAGAAAATGGATTTAAATGATAAATAAAAACTATTTGACATTATAGTTTACATAGAATATTCTAGTAATTAAGGCAAGGGAAATGATATTATAGACTTCATTTCCCTATTTTTTTGAAGATTATTTAATTAATGTAGTAAGGGGAGTAAGTATATGGGTGAAAGAGAAATATTTTTAAGATTATTATTAGCATTAGTAGTAGGTGGAGTAACAGGTATAGAAAGAGAAAGATTAAATAAATTTGCAGGATTTAGAACCCATATACTAGTATCTTTAGGTTCTTGTATATCATCAATAATTTCACTCGAATTATTTTTACAGTATAGTGGTACTGCTAATTTAGATCCAGCTAGGTTATCAGCACAAGTGTTATCAGGGATAGGTTTTTTAGGTGCAGGAACAATACTTAAAACATCTAGCGGTGTAAAAGGATTGACTACAGCTGCTGGAATATGGTCTACAGCTTGTATAGGAATAGCTATTGGATATGGATATTACTTTCTTGCCTTAGTATCTTGGATATTTTTGATTATAGTACTATATGCGCTACAATATATGGAGATGTGGCGTAAAAGACAAAAAAGTATAAATATAATTATTACAATGAATGAAGGTATGTCTATAGATAAGCTAGTAAAGTTACTATGTGATATGAGTAAGAATGATATAAATTTTTCTATGGATAAAAATGATAATACTTTGATATTTAAACTAAAATTAAGTGATGATAAAAGTATAGATCATATTAAATTGCTAGAAGAAATATCAAAGATAAATGAGGAAATTTCTGTAAAGTATGTTTAAAAATTAACTAGTGAATATTTTATTGACAGTAAAAATAATATTAAGTATAATTTAATTAAATCAACAGGAAAACGTTTGAAGGAAAAATTAATAATTGGGCGAAGAGTAGAGAGAGCCTCCTATACAAATATAAATAGTGTAGGGGGCTCTCTATATTTTTTCAAAAACTAATATAAATATGGGGGTAAAAGTATGTATGATATAGCAGTAATAGGAGCTGGTATAACAGGTAGTGCCATTGCAAGAGAGCTATCTAAATATGATATAAATGTTATTGTAATTGAAAAGGGAGTTGAAGTATGTCAAGGAACAACAAAGGCAAATAGTGCTATAGTACATGGTGGATTTGATGCTAAAGAAGGAAGTTTAAAGGCTAAATTAAATGTTAGGGGAAATGAGTTATATCCACAGTTATGTAATGATTTAAGAGTAGAATTTAAGCAAATAGGATCTTTGGTATTAGCATTTAATGAAGAGGAGAAAAAACATCTTGAATCTCTTTATAAAAGAGGATTAATAAATAACTCTAAAGGTCTTAAATTATTAACTGGAGAAGAAGTAATTTCTATAGAGCCAAATATTAACAAAAATGTAGTTGGAGCTTTGCTTTGTGAAAGTGCAGGTATTGTTTGTCCATTTAACTTAAATATAGCACTTATGGAAAATGCAATAAATAATGGTGTAGAATTGAAACTTCAAAGTGAAGTATTAGATATAAAAAAAGAAGATGATATATTTAATATAAAGACATCGCAAGGAATTATAAAGTCTAAATATGTAATAAATGCGGCAGGAGTGTATGCTGATAAAATAAACAATATGATAGGAGGAAATGAATATTATATAATTCCTAGAAAAGGTGAGTATAAGATACTTGATAAATCAGAAGGAAAGATTGCAAATCATGTATTATTCCAATGTCCAAGTGAAAAAGGAAAAGGAGTATTAGTTACTCAAACTGTTCATGGAAACTTAATGATTGGTCCAAATGCTAACGAAGTTGAAGATAAGGAAGATATAACTACAAGTAAAAATGGTATACAAGAAATTGTAGAAGCGTCTAAAAAAACAATTGAAAATATAAACTTTAGAAAAACTATAACATCATTTGCAGGACTTAGAGCAACATCATCTACAGGAGATTTTTGTATATTTGCATCAGATATATCTAAGAACTTTATAAATGTTGGAGGTATTGAATCACCTGGATTAGCATCAGCACCAGCTGTTGGCGAATATGTGATAGAGATTTTAAAAGAAGAAGGATTAGAATTAGAAACAAAAGAAAACTTTAATCCAATAAGAGAAAAGCATAAGGCGTTTTCACAAATGAGTATAGAAGAAAAAAATGAATTAATAAAAAAGGATGAAAGATATAAAAAGATTATTTGTAGATGTGAAAGTGTAACAGAAGGTGAAATAGTAGATGCTATAAATAGACCTTGTGGAGCAAGAACTGTAGATGGAGTTAAGAGAAGGGTTAGACCAGGTATGGGAATATGTCAGGGTGGATTTTGTGGACCTAGAGTAATAGAGATTTTATCAAGAGAATTAAATGTACCTGTTGAAGAAATATTAAAGGATTATGAAAATTCTAATGTGGTTTTAGGAAAAGTAAAAGAATTAAGGGGTGATTTAGTTGAGATATAATATTGTAATTATAGGTGGGGGACCAGCAGGACTGGGAGCAGCAGTTGAAGCTAAAAAAAATGGTATAGAAAATGTTCTTATAATAGAAAGAGATAGAGAACTTGGTGGAATACTTAATCAGTGTATACATAATGGCTTTGGACTGCATGAATTTAAGGAAGAACTAACAGGACCTGAGTATGCAGGTAAGTTTATAGAAATGGTAAAAAAAGAAAATATAGATTACATGCTAAATACAATGGTACTTAATATAAATGAAAATAAATCAATAGAAGCTATTGGAGAAGATGGATTAATAAATATAGAAGCTGATGCTATAGTTTTGGCAATGGGATGTAGAGAAAGAACTAGAGGAGCTATAGATATTCCCGGATATAGACCAGCTGGAGTATACACCGCAGGGGCAGCTCAAAGACTAAGTAATATGGAAGGATATATGGTAGGAAAAGAAGTAGTTATTTATGGATCAGGAGATATAGGTCTTATAATGGCTAGACGTATGACTTTAGAAGGTGCTAAGGTAAAAGCAGTTGTAGAAATAAATCCTCACTCAAGTGGTCTTACTAGAAATATAGTTCAGTGTCTAGATGATTTTAATATACCTCTAAAACTAAGTACATCTATAAGTTATATACATGGAAAAGAAAGGGTTAGTGGAGTAACTTTATCAAAGCTAGATGAAAATAGAAATCCAATACCAGATCAGGATGAATTTATAGAATGTGATACAGTTTTATTATCAGTAGGATTAATACCAGAAAATGAGCTAAGTGTAGGTGCGGGTGTAAATTTAGATATGAGAACTAGTGGACCTATTGTTAATAATACAATGTCAACTAATTTGGATGGCGTTTTTGCTTGTGGAAATGTTGTTCATGTTCATGATTTAGTTGATTTTGTTACAAAGGAAAGTAGAATAGCTGGTAGAAATGCAGCTAAGTATTGTCTAAGTAAGTTAGAAAAAAATGATACAGTGAGTACTGAAGCTGGAGAAGGTATAGGGTATATAGTACCTCAAAATATAGATACATCAAATGATGAAGATGTTAATTTATTTATGAGAGTAAGAAATATATATAAAAATAAAAAGCTCGTTGTAAAAAGCAATAATGAAATTATTTTAGAAAAGAAAAGAAAACATATGATACCATCCGAGATGGAAAGTATTAATATAAGTAAAGATTTATTAAAAAATATTACAGGCAATATATCTGTAAGTGTAGAGGAGGCTTAAAATGAGTTTAGAAGAAGTTTTAGCTAAAAAAGAACTTACATGTATAGTTTGTCCAATGGGATGTAAGTTAAGTGTAGAATGTTTAGGAGACGATTTTAAAGTAGAAGGGAATAATTGTAAAAGGGGAGAAAAGTATGCAAAAGAAGAGCTTACAAACCCCAAAAGAGTTATAACTACCACTGTAAAGCTTGGAAATTCGTATTTGCATTTACTTCCAGTTAAAACAGAATCATCAATATCAAAAAATTTGATGTTTGAAGTAATGAAAGAACTAGATAAAATAAAAGTAGATGCTCCGATAAAAGTAGGAGATATAATAATAAAAAATATACTAAACACAGGTGTTAATATTGTAAGTGCAAAAACTGTAGAAAAATTATAAATGTCGTTATAGGAATAAGATGTAAATTATTTTTACATCTTATTTTTATTCAAGATACAGAATATAATGTAAAAGGAACTCTCTGTAGATATAGTCATATAATAATATTGAGTAATTTTTAGAAATTTTATGGGGGACATTGATATGAAAAATCAGTACAATGAATGTGGGATTAAAAAATTAAGCCCTTATTATGTATCAGATGTATGTAGTGGACATATACAAAATAATGAAAATAAATATTATAGAGGAAAATCAGAAGTTGTAAAACTCAAAAGAGGAGTAAATTCTGTTGTTACATTGAAAAATCCTAAAAATTCAGAGGTTATTGTATATGTTAATAATACTACCGTAGCTAATATATCAGATGTAGTAGTTACTGAAAATATATACTATTCGGCAAGTGCGACGGGTAATTTAATCAAATCTAATAATATAATATCAAGTAATGCACCTTATGGAAAAAATACAAAAGCTCATAGTGAAATATATTATGGAGAAGATATAAAAATAAGCAACGGAGTAAGTACACGAACATCGATGATACTACCGTATAGTAATTTACTAGGAGATGATAGTGGATCGGTAATACTGTATCCAGGCATGGAGGTTGTTATTGAACTTTATTTATCTGATTCTACTAAAGAAGGAGAAGGAATTGTATCGTTTATATGGTGGGAAGAACCTATAAAAATAGTAGAGGGTGATTAGAAATGGATAAATCATATCCGTATTATATTGCAGATATAAGTAGTGGATATATACAAAATAAACAGCAAAAATACTTTAGAGGTAAAACTGGAGTGATTAAGGTCAAACCAGGACTTAATGCAGTAGGTGTTTTATCTAATCCAATAAACTCTGGTGCTAAAATATATGTAAATAAAGTATTAGTAGCAAACTTATCAGATGTTCCTTTTGTTGAAAATGTATACTATCAGTCTGGACTAAAAGGAAACTTATTTGAATCATATAATATAGCATCAGGTAATAAAGGTGATAAAAAAGATTTAAAAAAATTAGGCAAAATATATTATGGCGAAGATATAAGTATAATTGAAGGAATAAGTCCAGAGACTTTTTCTGTTGGTCCATATCAGAACTTTAAAGGGAATCCATCGGGTTCTGTTATATTATATCCAGGTATGAACTATATAATAGAGGCATATATAATTAATACTCAACAAAGTGGAGGTTGTATTATGTCTTTTGCATGGTGGGAAGAAATTATCTAAATGTATTAGATTATAATTATATGGCATTATTTATAAAAATAAATAAAAAGAATGGGAGCATAAGAGCTCCCTATTTTAATTTTTAATATCATTTTTAGAGTTCTCAATCAAAACACTTTTGGCTAAATCTATAAAATATCTTTCAGCAATGTTTAAATAAGAATTGTTTAAATATAAAACAGCAATATCCCATTTTATAGGTGTATTTTCTAAATGAAATAAATCAAAATCATAAATAGCTTTAGTAGTATTTAAAATCATTTCAGAAACAAAACAAACTCCAAGGCCAGACGTTGCTAATCTAAATGCAGTAGCAGTATTAGAGGTTTCTAAAATAACATTTGGTTTAAAATCAAAAAAATTAAAAAGTCTTTCAGTTAGATTTCTTATTCTGTGATTTCTTTTAGTTAGTATAAAATCAACATCTTTAAGCTTGTTTATATCAATCACATTTGAGGTGTTGGGAAGTAAATAGTCTTTTCCTAAATACCCCTTTTTAGATGCAAGCATTACTTTTTCTTCGTATAGAACCTCACAGGTTATTTTCTTATTATTACTTGGTAGAGATGTGAAAACTAAGTCAACCTTCCCAGAAATTAAAGATTCTTCTAAGAAGTTAGAGTCTCCTTCTATAATTTCAATTTCAATACCTGGGTATTTTTCTGAAAATCTAGGTAATATAAAAGGTAGTACATATGTACCTCTTACAGACGGTATACCTAGAGTTATTTTTCCTTTTTTCATATTTGAAATATCACTAAATTCTTTTTTTAGATTATGTTCTAATCTTAGAATTTCTTTTGCTGTTTCAACATATCTTTCACCAGCATAAGTAAGTGAAATTGGATTAGTAGTTCGATTAAAAAGTTGAACTCCTAAATCTTTTTCGATATTTGATACTATATTACTTAGTGATGGTTGAGATATAAATAGATGTGATGCGGCTTTTGAAATACTTTTTAGTTCAGCGATTGTAATAATATATTTTAATTTTTTAGAATTCATCAAATCCTCCTTTATATAAATTACTAATCTAAATTATATTTAACTTTTATAAAAATATAAATACATTTATTTAGATGGAAAACATTTATACATACATTTTTTTGTATGAGGAATATATAAATTTATATATTTTACATTATAAGTATTTAAGTTTACTATGAAAATATAAGTTAAAATAATTAAAAATAATATTTATATATTAAATAAAAGAGCGGATTAATGAATTATAAGATTGTATTAATAAAAGGGGATGGAATAGGTCCTGAAATAAGTAAGGAAGCAGTAAAGGTATTAAATACAATTTCAAATATATATAATCATAATTTTAAAATAGAGGAAGTAGTTGGTGCAGGAGAAGCTGTAGATAAGTTTGGAGATCCACTACCGAAGGAAAGTTTAGAAGCTTGTTTAGAAAGTGATGCTGTAATAATAGGAAATGTAGGAGGAAGTAAGTGGAATTCTGTATCATTATGTAAAAAACCAGTAAAGGCAATTTTAAAAATAAGGGAAGCTCTTAATTTAACTTCTAATTTAAGACCAATAACATTAAATCAAAACTTAAAAGAATTCTCTCCATTGAAAGATAATATAATTTCAAGAGGTATAGACATTCTTATTGTAAGAGATTTGGCTGGGAGTGTAATTTGTGGGGAAAAGAAATCTTATACAGGTAAATTTGGTAGAGAAGCAAGTGACTTAGAATATTATAATGAAGAAATAATAAAAAAATCAGCAAATAGAGCTTTTTCTTCTGCTATTATAAGAAATAAAAAAGTTTCAAGTATAGATAAATCTAATATATTAGCAAGTTCTAAACTTTGGAAGGATGTAGTAAATGAAACATCAAAAAATTACCCTAATATAAAAGTTAAGCATCATCTTGTGGATACTGCAGCTATGGAAGTAATATTAAATCCGGATAAGTTTGATGTTATACTTACTTCTAATATGTTTGGTGATATACTTGCTGATGAACTTAGTCAAATAACAGGTACAGCAAGTATGCTACCTTCAGCTGAAATAGATTCTAACGGTAAAGGACTATTTACACCAAATCAATTACATCATCCAGATGAAAGTATAATAGGAAAGAATAAAGCAAATCCGATTGGACTTATATTATCAGTTGCACTTATGCTTAGATATTCATTTAAGTTAGATGATGAAGCTAATATTATAGAAAAATCAATAGAAGAAGTTATTAATAGAGGATATAGAACAGAAGATATTTACAGTGAAGGTACAAAATTAGTTGGAACAGATAAAATGGGAGATTTAATTTGTAGTTGTATAAAAGAATCAAATAAAAATAATTATAATATGAGAAAAATAGCAATGTAAACTTAAAGTAGTGGCAAGATTTTATTAATAAAATCTTGCCACTACTTTAATTATTATATATTAAGGTTTCAGTATAATCATCAACATTTATAAGATGTATTTCAATATTGCTAAAGTCAATATCACCACTATTATAATTCATAGGAACATAGTAATGAGCCAGATTTTTTTCCTTTAAGTTATTAACTTTTTCAATAAAGAAAATATCTTCAAAATCATTAGATTTAAGTTTTACAATATAATTATCTTCATTTAATTTAGTGTTTTCTGTAAAGAAATAAAGGAGTGCTTTATCATCTTCAACAAGTAAACTCTTTAGTTGAATATTAAATTCATTAAACTCTATTTTCTTATTAATATTATAATATTTAGATAGATTATTTTCTGTATCCGATTTTAATAGAGCATTATTAAATACTAATTTTTTAATATTGTTAGTATTAGATGACTTGATTAGATACTCTATTTTAAGAGAGTTAAATGATTTGCTCAGAGGTATAAATATAGAAGTTACTTCTCTTTTAAATTCAGATAAATCATTTTCACCCAAAATAATTTCGTTACAATTAGAATTATTTAAAATTATTTTAGGAATTACTTTAGCTGTATCCTCAGATATTTGAGATCCATCTAAAGTTTCAACAGTATACTTAGTTAGTAGATAATCTTCATATAATGTTGAATTTATAATATCTATATTGTAATTTTCGATTTCCATAGCAGTAGACATTATACTTTTAGTGTTTAATTTATAAAATATGATAAGAAAAACGCTTATTATAGGAATAAGTATTAAAGTTAGCTTTGATATTTTCATTTTACCCCCCTGATTAATGAATAATATATGTATAAATATATTATATAATAGAAAAAGATAAAAAATATAACAATTAGATTTACATTTTATTACAAAAATATATTTAATATCTGTTAAAAATATATATTTAAATGAATGTAAATAGAAATTATATTTTAGATATATACTTAAATAAATATATACGTAATATATTAATTTACAATACTGTAACATTGTTTAGATTGATATGAAATAGCATAACTGATATTATAAATTTATCATAGATAATAGGGGGTAGTTATGAATCAAAATACAGATAAATTTGAACTATTATGTCAAGGAGACAGCAGAATATTAAAAATAAATGCAAATAGAGGAGATATTTTTAGAGTGGAAGCAGGATCTATGGTAGCTATGACTCCAACATTTGATCTTAAGGTTAAGGCAGGAGGCATAGGCAAAATGCTTGGTAGAGTTATGTCAGGAGAGTCTGCATTACTTCAAGAGTACAAAGCAATATCAGATGGAGAAATACTACTAGCTCCTACGATGTCAGGTGATATAACAAAGGTAGAATTAGATGGAAGTAAGCAATATAGAATAAGTAATGGAAATTTTCTAGCATGTACTGAAGGAATAACATTAGAAACTAAAGCTAAAGTAAAAGGTATATTTGGTAGTGGAGAAGGTATATTTGGATTAAGAACTGTGGGATCAGGTACTTTATTTGTAAATTCTTGCGGTTCTATATATGAGATAAATTTAGGTATAGGAGAAGAATATATTGTAGATTCAAGTCATCTAGTATTATGGGAAAATGATATGGAATTTTCTACAGAGTTAGCTGGAGGCGGATTGGCATCATCTTTTCTAAGTGGTGAAGGATTTGTTGCTAAATTTAGAGGTCCAGGAAAAATTTGGATTCAGACTAGGAAACCCATAGTAGTACCAACGAATGGATAAATTTTAATTGTATATTATATCTAACTGTAATAGATTTAGTCTTATTGACAATGCAAAAGATTATTATATTTAGTTTAGAAATAATATATTTGCAGTAGCATATTTGATACAAAACCAAGATATAAGTATAAAGATACTTGGATGTAGTGCAGGCTCATTAATTTTTACTTAATTCCCTAAAAGTAGATTAAGTTTATAAAAAAGAAAGTTTTTGTGTATAAGACAACATAAAGACTTTCTTTTTTTATGTTAACTTTAAAAACTAAATCGAATTTTTATGAAATAATACTAAAAATAAAGTTAATATCTAGAAGGCTATTTAATGGTAAGTAGAGAAGATTAAGTAATGTTTTTATATAAAGTAAACACTAATAATATTATTCATATAGTATACAAG